>NZ_CP009245.1:0-325159 GCF_001941445.1 Corynebacterium aquilae DSM 44791
ATGGAGGGCGCGAAAAGGGTTTTCCTTTTTCGCCCATCTATTGAAGTGCCGTCCGTTTTCGCCAACCGCTGTAAAGGAACCACGTGCCAGATAACACCACCATTGACAAAATCTGGCCTCTTGTCGTCGCCGAACTGTGTTCCGCCGATTCCCCCTACCCGCCGCTGTCTGCCCAGCAAAAGGCGTTTTTGAAGATCACCCACCCCGTCGCCCTGGTTCCGGGCTACGCCGTGATCGCAACCCCGCACGCCATGGCCCGCGATGTCATTGAAAAAGAACTCGCTGGCATCATCACCGACATTCTGACCCGCAAAGTCGGCCAACCCCTGCAGCTTGCGGTCTCGGTCACGCCCGAACAGCCCCACGCCGAAACACCCCCGGCGCACGAAAATCCGGCACCCACCCAACCTGCACAGCCGACGCAGACCCACACCCAATCCGAGGACAACTCCTCGCAGCAGTGGAACAACCACCAGGCAACCCAACAGCAGCCCAGCACGCCGCAGTATTCCCAAACGCACTCCTATACCGAACAGCCCGAGCAGCAACAGCAGCCCGCGCAGCCACCGGTGCAGCGCCCTGACCTAGGCGTAACACCCGGCCAATACGATTCCCCAGGCCAGATGAGTGCAGCGGATTTGGCCCTAGAGTTGGCCAAGCAGCAAAGCCACCAGGCCCAACAGCCAGCCGAGGCGCAGCCAAGCTACCAGCAGCAGCCACAGCAAGAGCAGCCGCCCATGCCGGATCCCACCCGACCGGTACAGCACACTGGCGAACCCCACGTCGAGCCGACCTGGGCGCACGTGGCTGAGGCCGGGGCAACCGCCGCCAACACCCAACAGTCCGGCACCCGGCCGCCGCTCTACGTGCACCCCGAACAGCGACTGTCGCGCGAAAAGCCCGCCCACGACCCCAACGCCGAAGGCACCCTCAACCCGAAATACACCTTCGACTCCTTCGTCATCGGCTCCTCCAACCGCTTCGCCCACGCCGCTGCGGTGGCCGTGGCCGAAAGCCCCGCCAACGCCTTTAACCCCCTGTTTATTTGGGGTGGCTCGGGTCTCGGCAAAACCCACCTGCTGCACGCCGCCGGCAACTACGCCCAAATCCTGCAGCCGGGCCTGCGCGTGAAGTATGTCTCCAGTGAAGAGTTCACCAACGACTACATCAACTCCGTGCGCGACGACCGCCAGGAATCCTTCAAGCGCCGCTACCGCAACTTGGACATCCTGATGGTCGATGACATCCAGTTCCTGGTCGGTAAGGAAGGAACCCAGGAAGAGTTCTTCCACACCTTCAACGCCCTGCACCAGGCCAACAAGCAGATTGTGCTGTCTTCCGACCGCCCGCCGAAGCAGCTGACCACCCTGACCGATCGTCTGCGCACCCGCTTCGAAGGTGGTTTGATCACCGATATTCAGCCGCCAGACCTGGAGACCCGCATCGCGATCCTGTCGAAGAAGGCACAAATTGACGGCACCACCGTCAGTCGCGACGTGCTGGAACTGATCGCCAGCCGCTTCGAGTCCTCGATTCGTGAGCTCGAGGGTGCTTTGATTCGTGTTGCTGCGTACTCCTCGCTGATTAAGGAACCCATCGACATGAATATGGCTGAGGTCGCACTGCGCGACATCATGCCGGAAGCCGCCGATGTGGTTATCACCCCGCAAATGATCCTCGAGGCCACCTCCGAATACTTCGAGGTTCCCATCGATGTGCTGCGCGGCTCGTCCAAGATTCGCAATGTGGTCCGCGCCCGCCAGCTGGCCATGTACCTGTGCCGCGAGCTGACCGAGTTGTCCCTGCCGAAAATTGGTGAAGCTTTCGGCAAAGACCACTCCACCGTGATCCACGCCGTGCGCAAGATCAGCGAGACCATGAGTGAAGACCGCAGCATCTACGACGAGGTCCAGGTGCTCACCCAAAACGTCAAAAACCGTGGACGCGCAATCCCCAGCTAACCCCAGCACAACAATCGACCTACCGCCCCAGGGACATTCATCTTCACCACCGTAAAGATGAATGTCCCTGGGGCGGTTTTGCCTTTGCGCTGAGCCCAAGCCCGTCATTGGCACCGCACGAAGAGCCCGTGATTATTGCTGCCGCTGAGAAGGGAAGTGGTCAGCAAGGCACACGACACGACGGCGGATGTGCCCGACTGAGAGAGCACCGCGGGTCAGCCACCGGTTACGCGAAGACGAAAAGCCATTGTGGGGGGCAACATATGGCTTTTGACGGTGGCGGAGGGACGTGGGTTAGAACCATCACCTGCAGAGAAGATAGTTATCCACAGAGTTACCCACAGCTGTGTAATTACATTTTTGTAATTCGGTGATCTTCGCCATAAAAATGGGACGCGCGGCGGCCCTAAACGCCTGTGCATAACCCCGATTCTTCGGTGGATGAATAGTGGTGTAATTCGGCCCCTGCTGTGCACAACATCGAGGCGCGGAAAGTTATCCACAGGGCAAGAGAGTTACACACACTTCATCCACACCCTGACGCACAGATCCGAAAACACATCTGACCACGCAAGAAAAGGGTAAATCCACAGCTTGAACAGGACTTACTGTAGTTGCCAACTTTTTACCTAAAAGAAAACCTAAGGGAAACAGGGTGTGTGAACATCGAGTCTCGTCGCGCCACAGCGCGCGAGCATCGAAATGACAAAAGTCAGTCAGCAAAGGTTGATTGTTGGGGGGTGGGTACCGGTAGTTTGTTATTTGAACCGCTGTCGCGGCGATAGCTGCCGTATTCTCGATGAGAAGCAGACCCAGGTGAACAGTCACGCGGGTGTTTCAAGGACATGGAATTACATGTTCTGCACACCCTCGATGAGCCACATTCGAAGCTCATATGTGTCATTTCACCTGCCAATGGGCTTGTCATTGGTGGAATTACACAAGCTAGGTCCGCGAAGCATGTCGCTGTTTTATTGATTTTCCAAGGAGAGCCTCCCGCATGGACGTCCAAGCTGTGTCGTTTCAGGTAGCCAAAGACGATCTGGCGCACGCTGTCGGATGGGTGGCGAGGAATCTTCCCGCCAAGCCTGCTCAGCCTGTGCTTCGAGGCATGCTGATTACCGCCGACGATGAAGGCCTTGAGCTCGCCGGATTCGATTACGAAGTCTCCACCCTGGTGCGCATCCCCGCGATCGTGCACACCACCGGACGCATCGCCGTCGCCGGTAAGTTGCTCTCCGAGATTGTCTCCAACCTGCCCAGCAAGCCGATCGATGTGCAGCTGGACGATTCCACCGTGATCTTCCGCTGTGGTTCCTCCCGCTTCGAGCTTCCCAGCATCCCCCTGGAGGACTACCCGCAGCTGCCGCAGCTTCCTGCAATTACCGGAACCATCGACCCGAAGCTGTTCGTCGAAGCAGTCAGCCAGGTCGCCATGGCCGCCGGCAAAGACGACGCACTGCCCATGCTGACCGGCGTAAATGTCATTATCTCCGGCGAAGAAGTCACCCTCGTTGCAACCGACCGTTTCCGCCTTGCCGTGCGCCAATTGCAGTGGAACCCGCAACCCGGCATCGGTGAAGCAACCGTCCTGGTCCCGGCGAAAACCCTCATGGACAACGCTCGCACCCTGGACACCAACATGCCCGACCCGGTCGAAATCGCCATCGGCGACGGCGAAGCCATCGGCCAAGACGGCCTGTTTGGTTTGCGCGTCGAAGCACGCCGCACCACCACCCGCCTGCTGGACGCCCAGTTCCCCAACCACCGTCCGCTGCTGCCCGCCACCAACCGCTCCGTTGTCATCATGGACATCCCGTCCCTGGTCGACGCACTGCGCCGCGTATCCCTGGTGACCGATCGCAGCGAATCCCAAATTCGCATGCACTTCCACTCCGACCACGTCGTGCTATCCGCCGGTACCGCCGGCGGACACGCCGAGGAAACCCTGCCCTGTGAACTGCACGGTGAAGAAGTCGCCACCGCCTTCCGCTCCAGCTTCCTGCGCGATGGCCTGGGCGTTCTCAACAGCGACAAGGTCATGTTTGGCTTCACCGAAGCCAAACGCCCCGCGATCCTCGTCGCCTACAACGGCGAAGAACTCGCCCAGGACGATCAGGGCGACTACCTCACCCCGGATAACGACTTCCGCTACGTCCTCATGCCGGTTCGTTTGCCGTCCTAAACCGCACGCGTGACTTTCCGCCGGTGGCTAACAACCACATGGCCACCGGCATCCACCTAACTCACCCGGACTCACCCGGTTTGTTAACAGAGCAGGAAGGAGACCTCGAGACCACGTGTACATTCGCCGACTGGTCTTGAAAGACTTCCGCTCCTGGCCCGAACTCGATGTGTCACTAACCCCCGGTGTGACCGTCTTTGTTGGGCGCAATGGCCATGGAAAAACCAACATTGTGGAAGCCGTTGGCTACTGCGCCCACCTGGCCAGCCACCGCGTCAGCCAAGACGCACCGCTGGTGCGTGACGGCGCAGCTCACGCACGCATTTCAGCCACCGCGGTCAATGAAGGACGCGAACTGACCGCGCATCTGCTGATCAAAGCCAAAGGTGCCAACCGCGCAAGCCTCAACCGCACCCAGGTGAACTCACCCCGCGAAATCCTAGGCGTGGTACGCACCGTGCTATTCGCGCCAGAAGATCTCTCCCTGGTACGCGGCGAACCCGGCATCCGACGCGCCTGGCTCGATGATGTGATCGCCATGCGCACCCCCCGCCTTGCCGGAGTGAAAGCAGACTACGACAAGGTGCTCAAGCAGCGGACCGCGCTATTGAAAACCGCACACGCGGCGCTGCGCAAAGGCTATTCGGACGCCGATGGTGCTAGCGCCCTGGCCACCCTCGATGTGTGGGACGGTCAACTCGCCCAACTCGGCGCCCAAGTCATCGCCGCGCGCGTTCACGCACTCGACGAACTCCAAGAACACATCAGCCAGGCCTATTCGACGCTCGCGCCGGAATCCCGCCCAGCCCACGTGAACTACGAATCAGTAGTGCAGGTTGAAACTTACGACCAGCTCAAAGATATTGCCCTTATCGAAGCGACGATGCTCGCGCAGCTGGGGCAGATGCGCAACAAAGAAATCGACCGCGGAATGACCCTCGTTGGCCCCCACCGCGACGACATCGCGCTGAACTTGGGAACCCAACCCGCCAAAGGCTTCGCCTCCCACGGCGAGACCTGGTCCTATGCGCTGGCATTGCGCCTGGGGGTGTACTCACTGCTCAAAAATGACGGAACCGATCCGGTTCTCATCTTGGATGATGTCTTTGCTGAGCTCGATGCCCGTCGCCGGCGCGCGCTGGTCAGTATTGCCCTCGACGCGGAGCAAGTGCTCATCACCGCTGCCGTGCCGGAGGATCTTCCCGACAACCTGCACACCTCCAACGGTGAGGTGGTCACCCACACGGTGACCGCCATCGATGACCCAGCCGGCCGTTATAGCGTGCTGGACGCCGAAAAAGCCGCTCCCAACACCACCGAGACGGGCACCCTGGATCCTGCAGAAAAAGCAACAAGTACCGAAGGTGCCGAGGACAGCGCAGTCGAGGAGGGCCAGCACTAATGGCAACACAACAGCCACACCAACAGCCCGACAACGCAGACGAGGCACAGGCTGCTGCCGGCTCGGATGCGATCGCGGAGGCTTTTGCTCGCATGCGTCAGCAGGCCCAACGGGCTAATGGGTCCTTGCCCAATATGGCGCGACCGGTGACGCGCACACCCCAAAAAAAGAGCACCTCCCCGGTGCGCCGGCTCGGGCGGCCCACCGGTCCTGACGGTCGGGCACTAAAAAATCCCCGCAACCCGGTCGGAATTGGGGGCTTGATCGATCGGGAAATTTCCGCCCGCGGGTGGCGCGCCCCAATCGCTGGTGGCTGGGTGCATGGTCACTGGGACGATGTGGTGGGGGAGAAAATCGCCCAGCACACCCGGGTGGAGATGTTTAAAGACGGCACCTTGTTTATTACGTGTGATTCCACGGCGTGGGCGACGAACCTGCGGGTGATGCAGCGACAGATTTTGCAGACCATCGCGGAAAAAGTTGGTCCCGGCGTGGTGACCAAGCTCAATATTTTTGGGCCGAAGGCACCAAGCTGGCGCAAAGGGCCGCTTCACGTCAAAGGGCGTGGGCCCCGTGACACCTACGGATAGGGCGCTTAGGACACGTTTCCCCCACCAACATTTATGCGCCGCTTCTGATATGCCCGTAAATGGCGCTGTGAGCCTGTCTGGCGGGCTGCGATTCAGTGCACGTATAGGGGACTTGGCGTGTAGAATAGAGCAGTCTATATCTACGTAATTTAGGAGTGCTGCAGCAACGTGACCGCAGAACATTCATATGATGCGTCCTCAATCACGATCCTTGAGGGTCTTGAGGCTGTCCGCAAGCGCCCCGGCATGTACATCGGCTCCACCGGCGAGCGCGGCCTGCACCACATGGTGTGGGAGGTCGTCGATAACTCCGTCGATGAGGCCATGGCCGGCTATGCGGACCGCGTTGATGTCACGCTTCTCGCCGATGGTGGCGTTGAGGTCGTCGATAACGGCCGTGGCATCCCCGTCGAAATGCACCCCTCGGGCATGCCGACCGTGCAGGTCGTGATGACCCAGCTGCACGCCGGCGGCAAGTTCGACTCCGATTCCTATGCGGTCTCCGGTGGTCTGCACGGTGTGGGTATCTCCGTGGTTAACGCCCTGTCCACGCGCGTCGAGGCCGACATTAAGCGCGACGGCTATCACTGGATCCAGAACTTCGACATGGCGGTTCCGGAGGAACTCCAGCAGGGCGGCAAGGCCCGCGGCACCGGCACCACCGTTCGTTTCTGGCCGGACGCCGAAATCTTCGAAACCACCACCTTCAAATTCGACACGATCGCGCGTCGTCTGCAGGAAATGGCCTTCCTGAACAAGGGCTTGACCATCACCCTGACCGATAAACGCGCCACCGAAGAGGAAATCGAGCTCGACGCCCTGGCCGAGGCCGGCGACGCCGCAGAGGCGATCTCCATCTCCGATGATGCAGCCGAGAAGGCAGCAAAGCCGAAGGAGAAGAAGAAGGTCTTCCACTACCCGGATGGTCTCAAGGACTACATCCGGGATATGAACAAGACCAAGACGGCTGTGCACCCCACCATCATCGCTTTTGACGCCAAGGGCGAGGGCGAAGAGGTTGAGGTGGCTTTGCAGTGGAACACCTCCTACTCCCAGAACGTGCACACCTTCGCCAACACCATCAACACTCACGAGGGCGGTACCCACGAAGAGGGTTTCCGTGCCGCGTTGACGTCGTTGATGAACAAGTACGCCAAAGAGCACAAGATTCTCAAGGAGAAGGACGGCAAGCTTTCCGGTGATGACTGCCGTGAAGGTTTGGCCGCGGTGATCTCCGTGCGTGTCTCCGACCCGCAGTTCGAGGGTCAGACCAAGACCAAGCTGGGTAACACCGAGGTCAAGGGTTTTGTGCAGCGTCAGGTCAACGAGCACGTGTCCGCGTGGTTCGACGCCAACCCCGCTGAGGCCAAGGCCATTTTGAGCAAGGCTGTGCAGTCCGCCCACGCCCGCATGGCTGCCCGCAAGGCCCGCGAGCTGGTGCGCCGCAAGTCCGCCACCGATCTCGGCGGCCTGCCCGGCAAGCTGGCGGATTGCCGCTCCAAGGATCCGGTGAAATCTGAGCTGTACATCGTGGAGGGTGACTCCGCAGGTGGTTCCGCGAAGGCCGGTCGTGACTCGCTGTACCAGGCCATCCTGCCGCTGCGCGGCAAGATCCTGAACGTGGAGAAGGCCCGCCTGGACAAGGTGTTGAAGAACAACGAGGTCCAGGCCATCATCACCGCGCTGGGTACCGGTATCCACGACGAGTTCGATATCGATAAGCTGCGCTATCACAAGATCGTGCTGATGGCCGACGCCGACGTCGACGGCCAGCACATCGCCACCCTGCTGCTGACCTTGCTGTTCCGCTTCATGCCGCAGTTGATTGAGGAAGGCTACGTCTACCTGGCTCAGCCGCCGCTGTACAAGCTGAAGTGGCAGAAGGGCCAGCCGGGCTTCGCGTTCTCTGACGCTGAGCGCGACAAGGAGCTCGAAGAGGGTCTGGCTGCTGGTCGCAAGATCAACAAGGACGACGGCATCCAGCGCTACAAGGGTCTGGGCGAGATGAACGCCAAGGAGCTGTGGGAGACCACCATGGATCCGGACGTGCGCTTCTTGAAGCAGGTCACCGTGGAAGATGCTCAGGGCGCAGATGAGCTGTTCAGCATCTTGATGGGCGACGATGTTGTTGCTCGCCGTTCCTTCATTACCCGTAACGCGAAGGACGTCCGCTTCCTGGACATCTAGTTCCTTCGGCGCGCTGGCAGCTGCGCCAAATAATCTTGAAAAACACCACACGCCTCACCTACGGCGTGTGGTGTTTTTCACTGCCTGGCTTGTGGGGGTGTTGGCCGTGTTAGGTTGAGGCAACTCTAACGAAAGTTTGATTACTAACACATCTATTGTCGTTTAGTGGCGATGGTGGCGTGCCCCGTTGGTGGTCTTACTGTGGTGCATCTTCGAAGGTGAGGCAGGCGCGTGATGACGACCCAAACAGATGGTGACCTGGTGTGCGCCGTGGCCGGGGTGACGAAAACCTATCGAAGTGGCGCCGAGCAGCTGACTGTGGTTCGTGATGTGGAGTGCGAGTTAAGGAGGGGAGATTTTGCGGTGCTGCAGGGGCCGTCGGGGTCGGGGAAAACGACGCTTTTACATCTGATAGCGGGCATCATTACCCCGGATGATCTGGCGGGTTCGATTCAGCTGGAGGGGGTTGAGCTGGTTGGCTTGTCGGAAAATCAGCGTCGCAAGGTTCGCTTGGAGCATTGTGGGTTGGTGTTTCAGAACCCGATGCTGATTCAGGAGCTGACGGTGGAGGAAAATGTGGTTTTGCCGACGGTCACTCAGGGTGGTTCTGGGCGAGCTGCGTTGAGGCAGGCGAAGCGGGAGGCCGGTGCCCTGTTAGAGGCGGTCGGTTTGGGGGATTTGGCGCAGCGTTTCCCGGCGCAGCTTTCCGGTGGGCAGAAGACGCGGGTGGCGGTGGCGCGCGCCTTGATGGGGGATAAGCGGTTTGTGATTGCGGATGAGCCGACGGGGTCGTTGGATGCGAAAACGTCGCGGGAAATTTTTGATCTGTTCCTTCAACTGACTACAGCGCAGCGCACGGTGTTGGTGGCGACTCATGATCATCGGGCGGCTGATTATGCGACGGTGTGGTTGACGGTGGATGAGGGGCGCGTGTCAGTGGAGCGGGGGAGGTGATGGTGTTGGCTAGAAATTTGTTGTTGACTGCCTGGTTGCGGTGCCAACGTTCGCGGGTGGTGTTGGTGGTGGTGTTGGTGGTCTCTGCGGCGCTAGCGATGCTTAATGTGGGGTCGATGATGGGTGAAAATAGTGCTCAACAAAAGGAGGCTGAGGTTTTAGGGGCGGCCACGTATCGGTTGTATGTGGGTGGTTCAGGGGCGCTGGGGGTTGAGTTGGGGACCGATTATGAGGTGTTGGAGTCTGCGGTGGTGGGGGTTGATCCTTCGGCGGCAGTGGAGTTGCATGTGCCGCGGATTGTGGTCAATGGTGCCCCGGAGAAGATTGTGGGGTTGGTGGAAAACGATTGGGAGTCGTTTTTCTCGCCTGAGCGGTTTGAGGTGGTTTCTGGCCGACTGCCTGCTGCTGCGGGGGAGGTGCTGGTGGATGAGCGTTTGGCGTCGGTGGTGGGTGAAGATGGCAGGCTGGAGGCTTTTGGTCCGGTGGCTTCGTGGGTGGTGACGGGCTATTTTGTGGATCGTTTTCCGCAGGGAGATGAGCAGTTTGAGCAGGTGTTGGCGGCGCCGGGCACGTGGGCTGTGTTGGATCGGGAACGTGCGGGTGGGTTTGCTGGGATTCGGGCGATTCCGGCGGTGGTGGGGCAGGATGTGCGGGGGCGTGATGGGGAGCGGTTTGTGGAGTTGGTGGGGGAGATGGTGGGTGCGTTTCGGGGTGTGGGTGTGGTGGGGGATGGGGTTGATGATGTGGAGTATTTGGTGGGGACGGCTGACAGCGTTGCTGGTTTTGAGGCGGTTGCTCGAAAGGGGGCATTGGATCATCGGCCGGTGTTTTTGAAGTATCCGGTGTTGTTGTTCAACGTGTTGTTGGGGGTGTTGGTGGCGTTGACGGTGGTGCAGTTTTTGGCTCCGGTGGTGCGGGTGTTGCGTGGGTGTGGTGTTTCGGAGCGGGTGTTGTTGGGGAAGACTGCGGTGGTTGTGGTGGTGCAGGCGGTGGGTGCTGCGGTGGCTGGGGTGGTTGTGGGCTTGGTGTTGCCGTGGTTGCTTGCGCCGGCATTGCAGCGGGTGGTGTCCCGCCCGTTGGGTCCGTGGGGTGTGGATGTGGGGTTGTTGGGGTGGGGTTTTGTGGCTTTGTTGGTGGGGTTGTTGGTGGGTGTGGGGGTGCGTGCGGTGGCGGGCCGGTGGGTGGTGCCGCGGTTTGATGTGGGGGTGTTGGTGGCTGTGGTGGGGTTGGTTTTGGGTGTGGGTGGGGTGTTGTTTGTGGGGCAGCCGGGTGCGTGGGTGCGGATTTCGGTGGTGATGGTTGGGGTGATGGTGTTGCTGGTCGTGAGGTTGTCGGCGGTGAGTGTTTTTCCGCTTGGGCGGCGGGGGAGTTTGTCGGCGTGGGATGTGGCGTCACGGATTGTGTGGTCGCGGCGTCGTGGGGTGTGGGTGATGACTGCGTTGGTGGCGCTGATTGGGGCGTTTCCGGTGGCTTTGTCGAATACTGCTGCGTCGTTTATTCATCACGAGAATGTGGTGTTTGGGAGCAGTGTTCCGGAGCGGGGGATTAGGGTGGTGGATTCTTCCCCGGAGCAGGTGAGTGCTTTTGCCCGGCTGGTGGGGCTGGATCGGCCGTTTGTGTATGGCTTGATTGTGGATGAGTCCGGGCAGCACGTGGGTTTTGATAAGCGACAGTTTCAGGGCGCTATTTTTGCGGTGCCGTCGGTGGAGGCGTTTGAGCGGGTGTGTTCTGTGGTGTTGTCGCCCCGCCAGCGGGAGGTGTTGGCGGCTGGTGGGGTGTTGACGGCGGATGATGCTGCCGGTCAGGTGGCGCGGGTGTATCGCTTTGTTGCTTCTAGTCCTCCTGAGCTGGCCGCTGAGGTTCCGTTCGTGCGTCATGAGCGGTTTGGCAATTTTTGCGATAAGGAGTTGCCGAATGTGGTGGTGGCTTCGCGGGTGGTCTCCCGTGGGTGGGTGGTTGCGGATCCGAGGTATTTGTTTGTTGATACGGATGCAGTACAGCAGGAGGCGGCGTTGGGGGCGCCGGCGGTGTTGTTGATGGATCCGGCGACGATTGCGGTGTTTCGTTCGCAGGGGGTGGTGCGTCCGTCATTTGTGGATGTTGGTGGTGGGGTGTTGTTGATGGTGTTGGGCGCGGTGATCATGGTGGGTGGTTTGCGGGTGATCGTGGGCCAGGTGCACCGGGTGCGGCAGGGTTTGTTTGCGGTGGGGGTTTCTAACCGGTGGTTGTTGCGGGTGGGTGCGTTGGTGGTTGTGCGGGTGTCGGTGGTGGGTGCTGGGGTGGCGATTGTGGCGGGTTCGCTTGCCTGTCAGGTGGCGTTGCGTGTGCTGTATCCGGCGATGTCGGTGGTGGTGAGCCCGTGGCCGTATGTTGCGGTGGCCGGTGGGGTGTGTGTTGCTGCGGTGGTGGCTTTTGTGGATGCGCGTCGGGGGTTTGTGCCGGGTGTGTGGGATGAGGATTAGGCAGTTGTTTGGGTTTTTAGGGGGTGAGGCTTAAGCCTCATCCCGACCTTCCCCCCCGTTTTTCCCCTGGTCTTCCCCTGGCCTTCGCCCGGTTTTTCCGCTGGCTTCCCCCCGGATACGCCCCGGCTTAACCCCCAAAAAGTGCGTGGGCATGAAAAACGGCCCGGCATTGAGCAGTGCTACACCTGGGGTGTAGCCCGTCAACGTCGAGCCGTGGCCGTTGCAACTCTTCCGCCACAGTAGTTCACTGTAGTCACAACAGCCACAATAGTTACATGGTTGAACAGCGTTCGCAACTTTCCCAGGGCGGGTGGGGGTGTTTGGGGGTATCGCCGGGCAACAAGCAATCCCACGGCGCAAGATCCGCTATCCATACAGGCCCCGACAGTTCTGCATTTGTGCAGTTCACTGGTGTTTTAGATCAGTGATGTGGGGGGGTGTTGTGGGATGCGGGATGTCAAAGATGACGCCTCTCATTCCTGGCCTTGTATGTCCCGCCAGGTAGCGGCCAGGACAGCGGCGAAGGTGGCATTGTCGCGACTCAGTGGTGCGATGCGTCCGGCGAGGTGTTCTAGGTGGGCTTCGGGATGGGTAAAGCCTTCCCACACGTCCACCCCGTGGATCTTGGCGTGGGTTGCCGCCGCCAGGGCGGCCACGCCGGAGAAATCCACCACCTGCGCGCCGGTGGCTTCGCACACCTCATCGGCGATGAGGAGCACCTGTTCGGGGCTGAGAGCTTTCATGGGCTTAGCTGCCGGGCCGGGCGTGGTGGATGCGCCGACGGGTGGCCTCATAGGCTGCAAGGTGGGTGCGGGCCAGCTGGCGGACCTGCTCGTCGTTGACGTGGCGGGCAGCCTGGGCAACGATCGCCCTTTTGGCGGCTTCTTGCTTGCTGGTGCCTTCAATCTCGGCGAGCAGGGTCAAGGCGCGATCTTGGGCCTCGGTGAGGCGCAGGGTCATGGCCATTTCGGGCTCCTAGGCTTCTTTGGGGGGCAACGCGGGACAAAGTGATACCACAACGATACCGCTTCGGGGACTTTCTTCGCCCCAGACGGCCTCTGAGGGCGCTTTTCGGGGAAAAGGCAGGTAGAATAAGCGGTATCTGTGTGCCTTCAGGCATGCCGTCGATGCGTTTCGCTGGAGCTGAATCCGTGGGGCGTGCGCGACGAAAACAGAGCCGAAACACATTTACTGAAAGGTCATCTCCTCCGTGAGCGACGAGAACCTCTTTGACCGCATTGAACCGATCGATATTCGGGAAGAAATGCAGTCGAGCTACATCGACTACGCCATGTCCGTCATCGTCGGCCGCGCCCTGCCCGAGGTCCGCGACGGCCTCAAGCCGGTGCACCGCCGCATCCTGTACGCCATGTACGACTCCGGCTACCGCCCGGAGCGCGGCTATGTGAAGTCCGCCCGCCCGGTCTCTGACACCATGGGCCAATTCCACCCGCACGGCGACTCCGCCATCTACGACACCCTGGTGCGTATGGCCCAGCCGTGGTCGATGCGCTACCCGCTGGTCGATGGCCAGGGTAACTTCGGCTCCCGCGGTAACGACGGCCCGGCGGCTATGCGTTACACCGAGTGCCGCATGACCCCGCTGTCGATGGAGATGGTGCGCGACATCCGCGAAAACACCGTCGACTTCCAGCCCAACTACGACGGCAAAACCCAGGAACCCACCATCCTGCCGGCACGTGTGCCGAACCTGCTGATGAACGGCTCCGGCGGTATCGCCGTCGGTATGGCCACCAACATTCCGCCGCACAACCTCAACGAGCTGGCAGAGGCCATTTTCTGGCTGCTGGAAAACCCCGAAGCCGACGAATCCAGCGCGCTTGAGGCCTGCATGGAACGCGTGAAGGGCCCCGACTTCCCGACCGCCGGCCTCATCGTCGGTGACCAGGGCATCAAGGACGCCTACACCACCGGCCGCGGCAGCGTCATCATGCGCGGCACCACCTCCATCGAGGAAGACGGCAAGCGCCAAATCATCGTCATCACCGAGCTGCCCTACCAGGTCAACCCGGACAACCTCGTCACCAACATCGCCGACCAGGCCAAGCAGGGCAAGATCGCCGGCATCGCCGACATTAACGACGAGTCCTCCGACCGTGTTGGTATGCGCATCGTCGTCCAGCTGCGCCGCGATGCCGTGCCGCGCGTCGTGCTCAACAACCTGTTCAAGCACTCCCAGCTGCAAACCAGCTTCGGCGTGAACATGCTGTCCATCGTCGACGGTGTTCCGCGCACCCTGCGCCTGGACCAGATGCTGCGCTACTACGTCGCCCACCAAATCGACGTCATCGTCCGCCGCACCCAGTACCGCCTGGATGAGGCCGAAAAGCGCGCCCACATCCTGCGCGGCCTGGTCAAGGCCCTGGACATGCTCGACGAGGTCATCGCCCTGATCCGCGCGTCCCAGACCGTCGACATCGCCCGCGAAGGCCTCAAAGACCTGCTCGACATCGACGACATCCAGGCCGACGCCATCCTCGCGATGCAGCTGCGCCGCCTGGCCGCCCTGGAACGCCAGAAGATCATCGACGAGTTGGCCGAAATCGAACTCGAAATCGCCGACCTCAAGGACATCCTCGCCCGCCCCGAGCGTCAGCGCGCCATCGTCCGCGACGAGCTCAAAGAGATCGTCGACAAGCACGGCGACGAGCGACGCACCCAAATCGTCGCCGCCATGGGTGGCGTCACCGAGGAAGACCTCATCGCCCGCGAAAACGTCGTCGTCACCATCACCTCCACCGGCTACGCCAAACGCACCAAGGTCGACGCCTACCGCAGCCAAAAGCGCGGCGGCAAGGGCGTACGCGGCGCGGAGCTCAAGCAGGACGACATCGTCCGCCACTTCTTCGTGTGCTCCACCCACGACTGGATCCTCTTCTTCACCAACTACGGTCGCGTCTACCGCCTCAAGGCCTACGAACTCCCGGAGGCCACCCGCACCGCCCGCGGCCAACACGTCGCCAACCTGCTGGAATTCCAGCCCGGTGAACAGATCGCCCAGATCATCCAGATCCAGGGCTACGACGACGCCGACTACCTGGTGCTGTCCACCGCCCACGGCCGCGTGAAGAAGTCCCGCCTCGCCGACTACGACTCCGCCCGCTCCGGCGGCCTGATCGCCATCAACCTCAACGAAGGCGACAGCCTCATCGGTGCCGCACTGTGCTCCGCCGAAGACGACCTGCTGCTCGTCAGCGAAGAAGGCCAGGCCATCCGCTTCACCGCCAACGACGAAACCCTGCGCCCCATGGGCCGCGCCACCGCCGGCGTGAAGGGCATGCGCTTCCGCGGCGAAGACAAGATGCTGTCCATGTGCGTCGTCCGCGACGACGCCTTCCTCCTGGTCGCCACCTCCGGCGGCTACGGCAAGCGCACCGCGCTTGAGGAATACCCCGTAAAGGGCCGCGGCGGACTCGGTGTCGCCACCTTCAAATACACCCCGAAGCGCGGCAAACTCATCGGCGCGATTGTCGTCGACGACGACGATCAGATCTTCGCCGTCACCTCCGCCGGCGGAGTCATTCGCACCGAGGTCGGCCAAATCCGACCCTCCTCCCGCCAAACCATGGGCGTGCGCCTCGTCAACCTCGACAAGGATGTCGAACTGCTCGCCATCGACCGCAACGTCGAAGACGAAGGAGAAGAAGTCGCCGAAGCAGTCGCACACGGTGAACAAACCCCCGGTAAGCCCGCCACCAGCGAAGGCAAACCCGACAGCACCGAAACCGAACACGAGGCCCACGACGCCAACGGTGTACCCGCAGAGGAAGCACCCGCCGATGAACCCGTAGACGAGGACAACTAATGGCCACCCGCAAAGTGTCCATCCAGCACATCAGCGCACCCAGCGTATTCCGAGTAGCCGTCTACTTCGGACTCGCCGCTGAAATCGCCATCATCATCGCCACCACCGTGGTGTACATGGTGATGGATGCCATCGGCATCTGGACCAAACTCAACGACATCATCGGTGGCGCCGGCGGCGAAGAATTCATCAGCCTCGGGCTCGCGGTCTCCGTGGCCGCCGCCCTCGGCGGCGTGTTCGTGCTCATGAGCATCGTGCTCGCACCACTGGCTGCAGTGCTCTACAACCAGATGGCAAGCCCCCTGGGCACCATCGACGTCACCCTGAGCAACTAAACGCCCCACACAGGCGCACAGCGCCATACACGCAGACTCCCCATCGCTTGCCCACCCGCAACGGTTCGCAAGCGATGGGGAGTTTCTGCTGCTTTAAACAACTTTCCCTAGCGCAAAACCTTGCAATGGCCTACAGTAGAACTCGTACGTCGTTGAAGTTCCACGAGCACAGCTTGAGAAAGCCGCTCAAACAGTGACGACAACAACGTATAAGAACAACACAGTTTTTGGCCCCTGGCCAGGCGATTTGTGACAACTTCGATAGTCTGTGTATAGTTCTAACTCGTTCCCAGGGCCTATAGCTCAGGCGGTTAGAGCGCTTCGCTGATAACGAAGAGGTCGCAGGTTCGAATCCTGCTAGGCCCACCAGGAACAAAGGGGCATTAGCTCAATTGGTAGAGCATCTGCTTTGCAAGCAGAAGGTCAGGAGTTCGATTCTCCTATGCTCCACAGCATGAAATAGAAAACGCCGTCCTCATCCTTACAGGTGAGGGCGGTTTTTTCGTATCTACGAGGGGCGGATTCGGGGTTACGGGGTTATGCGACAAAATGTGTGTCTTTCCCGGCGTGTCGTCGTGTCTGGGCGGTGTGACGAGCTCGTTCCCCAGCCGGCTTTGGCGAGCACTTGGTGGCACCACCAAATACAGCCTGTCGATCTGGCTTAGATTCCCAGTCCTCCCAGTCATTCTTGCAGTGGTTGAACCAGCAGTCTTCGCAACCCGTTGGTGTTCGACGGCTCTGCCACGGCGCTGACCTAGCAACCGCTTGGCCGGGAGGCTAAAGCAACCTTCTAGCCCAATGATGTTCTCTGTTGTGCTGTTGCCTGCTTCTATTGGGCCTGCACAAAGCGGGGTTGGGTCCGGTTTTTAGACGTGCGCAAAGCGGCTAGCACATGTTGGGGTGTTGGGGTGGCGGTGTTCGATTTTGGCCGGTAGCAGATTTTATATGGTTGCGAACCGTATAAAACCACTAATTCCCCAGTTCAAGGCGCCTAAATCGGGGTTTGCGGACACACTTTTTGAGGCTTACCCCCTAAAGCCGAAGCAACGCAGATCCGCGACACGCCGACACGCCCGCCCGCAAAAAAATTTCCGACCACCCCACGCGCCCCGAGCACGAGCGCACCCGGCAAGCAGTCCTGAAGCCCGGTCGAAAGCGGTCGAGAGAAACTTGCGCAGCAACCGCCCAAAAACCACCCACCGGCACGCGCACTTTCCCTACCTCACCTGCGATAACTGTCCGTGCCAAGTTCGGAGGGGTATCCCCAGATACACCTCTTGCACTAAATCGCGCATGCTGAGATTTTGCCGATCGGCTTCGTGTCGGATATCGCCCAAAAATACGCCAGAAAAGGAAGCCGCCTCACGGCTACGGAGAGACTTATTTCCAAAAGCGATAGTTTCGCGGCCGATACTCTCCGTATAAATGAGTTGCACTTCGGATTCAAATAAGGGAGGAATACACCCCGCCTGTAGAACATTTTCTACATGATTCCCTACCACGAGATATGCCTATGGCAATTAAGACATCAAAATTCGCCAGGCAAATCAGCTAGTTTGCTGAATGGGTTTTGGGTTGTAAGCAGTTCGCGTGGTCGTCCGGTTGCCACGATTTTTCCTTTATCCAGCATGACGATGTAGTCGGATGCGAGTGCTGAGGATAGTCGGTGCGTGATGAGGATGACTGATCCGTTGTTGGTGGAGTCTTCCACGATCTGACGGCAACTGCGGACCATTTTTTCTTCAGCGAGTGCGTCAAGGGCTGAGGTGGGTTCATCGATGACGGTTAGTGCCGCGGTGTCAGTGCCTAGTAATCCGCGGGCGTTTCCCAGTCGTTGCCATTGTCCGCCCGAAAGCTGGGTTGGGTTTTCCCAGCTTTCACCGAGTGGCGTTTGACCTTTGTCCTTGAGACTGTTGATTACCTCTGTGGCGCCACTTGCTTCGAGTGCTTGCTGCTCGTTATTCAGCGGTGCTTTGCTGCCTTGTTGTGGAAGCGTGGCGGTTTCGTAGGCGCGTAGCTCCCAGCGAGCTGGTTGCTGGGGGATTCCTGCCAGGTTGAGATGATTGTTGCTGTAGGCGCGTAGTGGTCGGGTTATTTTGCCTTCGGTTGGGTTTCGCACACCGCGTAGGAGCATGGCGAGGGTTGATTTTCCTGAGCCGTTGGATCCGACAATGCTGACCAGAGAGTTCGCCGGGAAGTCGACAGTGATGTCTTCGAGTGCGTAGCTTTTTTCTGCGGGGTAGCGGTAGCTGACATTGTGCAGTGATGCGATGATGCCGTCACTTGTGTGCTGTCGCTGTGGGCTATTGCTTGTGGGTTCTGCGTTGTCTTCTAGCTGGGTGATGGTGGTGAATCGCTTATAGGCGCGGCGGGCTTTTGAAAGATCGGCGTAGGCGAAACGAATACCGGAGAGAAGTCCCGAAAGCTGCATTACTGTCATCAAGGTGACTGTGGTGGCACTGAGATTTCCATTGTGTGCAGTCGACCAGATAAGGCCTGCCCCGACTGCGAAGTAGAGTGCGGTTGTTAGGGCGGTTAACCAGGTAATGGTGAGGTTTGCGCGGGTGGTAGGAGCCGCCCAGAGTTGAGTGGTGTGCCGATATTTATCGATGTACCACTGCGTTGCGCCATAGATTCTTAATTCGGTGGCTGCTGACTTGCCTTGGACTGCTTCTGCCATTGTGTTCATGCGCACCTGGTGTGGAGCCAGTTCGTTTTCTGCGTGTTCGCGCATTTTTTCACCCTTCACGCCTACCCAGATTGCAGGGATGCAGGCAGGGATAAGCAAAAGTGTCAGTGGGCTTGTTAGCGCGGCGATGACCATCAGTACCAGAGGTACCGAGAGGTTAAAGATTGCCTGGTAGGTGCGGACAAAGCTTTCACCTAGTACGGTTTGCCGAGAGCGGAAAACTGTTAGATCTTCTGCCACCTGTGGTTGCTCTATTTCATCCAGGGTGGCGGTCGAACTTAGCGCTCGGGCGATATCTTTGTTGGCGACAAGTCCCAGCTGTGTTGCCACGTTTAGCTGTGCACTGCCAGCGGCCGGACCCATGATATGCAGAGCGACGGTCACTACCAAAAAGTAGACAATACCGACGTAGGCGGGCATCGACATCCCCAAAAACTGCGAGGTAAGCGCCACGGTGACAGCTGTCGGATATAGGGCCGTGCCCAGGTTAAAAACGTTGTAAACCGTCAGTGTTAGCCCATCTCGTAGCGGTAGATGACGCAGGAAAAACGCCACCATGCTCAAAGAGTGTTGGCGTACCGGTGCGGAGGCTGTGTTCGCTGTCATTACTGTGGACCTCCTACATCCGTGCCATCGTGATCGGTGGTGTAGCTGGCGTGCTGGACGGCGTACATGTGTGCATAGTGCCCACCCAAATCCATGAGTTGCTGATGGGTTCCTTGCTCACTGATTTGGGCGTCCTTGAGGACAATGATGCGATCGACGTTGGTAATTGAAAGCAATCGGTGGGTAATGATGATCAGACTGTCTGTAGGATCTGCGTGTGTAATCACTGATGAGTACAGCGCTTTTTCTGCACCGATATCGAGGGCAGAGGCAGGCTCGTCAAGAATAAGAAGCCGTCCCCACGGAGCGGGTTGGGTCACCAGTGCGCGAGCGATTGCAAGTTTTTGCCATTGCCCCCGTGAATACTGAGTGTTTTCATCACGCTGTTCACCGAAAGTATCGATACCAAGACCTGTGATGATCGCTGATTGCTGCGGATGAAGATTGTCTCGTCCCAGCTCGATGGCATCGGAGGTGACAAAGGGTGGCTTCATAAAGTCCTGCGCCACCAGCCCCACACCACAATCGCTATTAGTGAGAGCATTCGGGTTGCGTTCAGCTAGAAAAACACTGCCAGAATCTGGTTGGAGCTCGCCAATAAGCAGCTTAATCAAGGTAGATTTACCTGCTCCGTTTTCACCGACAATGGCGACTTTTTCCCCAGGTTCAACCCTGAAATTCAGGTGGTCGAGTACTGGTCTATCACCATAGGAAAACACCACATCCCGCATGTCCACAACGGAATCACCAGCAGTCGTATCGGTGTGTGTCGATGCGGAACCGGGAAGCAATGATGGTGAACTCGGCAGAGCAGGACGAGCTGAGACCGTTGCAATAAGTTCATCAAATTCGTGTGCACGCACCTGGATAGAACCAAGACTGCCAAGCCCTGCTAGTCCAGGGAAAGCGATAATGACTGCACTGAGAAAAGCAGCATAATCAATATCGGCAGCAAACAGGTTCCAACCGAAGTAGATCAATACAGCGGCAATAAAGGGAATGCTGGCGCGAAGGTTGAGTTTCCAAAAGCGCTGAGAACGACTCTTCGCACCGTCTTGTTTCTCAGCAGAAGTGGTTTCTAGGCGTGTGGCTAGCGTCTGACCAAGACCATAAAGGCGGAGCTCTTCAGCAAAGGTTGGTGAGGTGAGTGTCTGCCAATAAAAATGCGAACGAAGGGCCGGTTCATCGGTAGTTCCTTCAAGTTCTTTTTGCATGGTTGCCGTGTATCGCGCAGTGACTGTGCCTGAATACCAGACAGACAATCCGACAAGAAAGCCAAGTGGGATATTCCAACTACACAAAACGATGAGCGAGACGATTCCACTGAGCCGTTGCTGAAGAACATAAAAAACTAACGAGACTCCCTCTTGGCCGACCCATGACTGTGCTTGCTCAGTGAGCCGACTGCCAGGATGCCTGAGATCGTAATCCAACGCGGCCGGTTGTAGGTGAAGTTGGATAGCGTGCTGAAGACGGTAAATACAGTGATCAGCTGCAGCGTCGAGCAGTGGGATACCCACCAGCAACGGAACAATCGCAATGATGGAGTCGATGAGCTCTGCATCACCCTCTGCAGCGCGACCTGCAATATGAGAAATAAGAAGAATCAAAACCAGTTGGAAAGCCCGAGAAGTCAGTGTCAACAGAATTGAAACTGAAAATATTGGATATGACTTTTCCAGGAAAAAAGGAAGCGAAGTTTTGATCATTCCCTAGAGGGGGAGGGGTAGAACCCCTCCCCCAATCACCCTCTCTATTTGCCACAAAGGTTAGGACCACCACCGCAGTCCTCAATGACGGACTCGGTGATAGTCTCACTCTTGATAAGAACAGCAAGCTCTACCAATTCAGATAAGGTTTCTTTCTGCATAGCTCATTTCACCCCTCTCCCCTCTATTGCCGAAAAAGTCTTTTCCTATATGATCCAAAATCCCCTCGTAGAACCCTATAATCCATCCGCAAGATTCAAATTCTGGGATTAGTTTTCCTTTCTCACTACCCGAGACACAAGATGAGTGTGTCAAGTTTTTTGTGTGTGAACTTCGGCTTACAGGTAAGGCTCGAACCGATCCGGGTAATGTGCTGACAGCTGATTGATGGCCGCAACCCACCCAGTCACACGCACCCCCTCAACAAACCGGCTCGTTCCCGCACGGGCACGCCCGGCCTTCTTTTTCGTTTTCTCCGCCTGCCGGTCCTCGATGTGGCAGATCATCAACCACAACGCCTTGACCGCGGCAGCATCATTAGGAAACTGCCCCCGATTCCTTGTCGCTTTACGCAACTGCGCATTCATCGACTCGATCGCATTCGTGGTGTAGACAACCTTCCTCGCCTGCGGCGGGAACTGCAAAAACGGTATGAAACGCTCCCACGCATCCCGCCAAGCCTTCACCGCCTGCGGATACTTCAGCCCCATGTCGCTGGCATCAAACTCGTCCAAAAACGCAAGCGCCTGCTCTGCCGTTGCAGCGGTGTAGATCTTCTTCAAAGCAGCCGCGACCGCGCTACGGTCCTTTGCCGCCACCCACCGCAGTGCGGTGCGGATCAGGTGCACCACACAGGTCTGCACCATCGCATCAGGCCAGGTGGCCTGCACCGCCTGTTCGAAACCTTTCAGCCCATCACAGCAGACGATGAACACATCTTTGACCCCACGGTTAGCCAACTCCGCACAGACCTGGGCCCAAAACGCCGCGCCCTCATTGTTTGCGATCCACAGCCCCAAGATCTGCCGGGTACCCTCCATGGTGATGCCGACCGCCATATAGCAGGCCTTGTTGACGACCCGGGCACCATCACGGATTTTGATGCGCAAAGCATCCAGGTAGATCACCGGGTAGAACTCCTCTAAGTCCCGGTGCTGCCAGGCAAGTACCTCATCTAGGACCTGGTCGGTGATCTGGGAGATCGTCTCATGCGACAAATCCACACCCAACGTGGTGGCCAGGTGGTGCTGGATGTCACGAAGGCTGGTGCCTGCGGCATACAGAGAGATGATCAGGTCGTCGACATCGGTGATCCTGCGGGCTCCTTTGGGCACCATCCGTGGGGTGAAGCTGCCGCTGCGATCCCTGGGCACGGTGATGTCGATAGGCCCGTACTGGGACTGGACGGTTTTGTTGTAGGAGCCGTTGCGGTGATTGTCGGCCGTGCCGTGGCGGGCTTTGCCTGTGCGGTCTCCTGCTTGGTAACCGAGGTGGGCGTCCATTTCGGCTTGCAGTGCGGTGTTGATCCCGGTCTGGATCATCGAACGCACCATGTCGTTGATGTCGGTTGATGATGTGGCGAACTCTTTGAGGATCTCGGCGAGTTCAGGGCTGGACATCAGTCGCTTCTCTAGTTGTTTAAGCCGGGCTTTGTCTTGCGGGTCGCGGGTGGTCATGGTGGTCATTGTGGAGCATCCTCCTCGATGGGTGGTGATTTAACACGTCACACACAAACCATCTGACACTCTCTCTTCGAACGAATCTGGAGCTTGTCGGCAATGGAAGCAGGGCTGTCACCAGCCTGATACATCTTCGCAGCTTGGAGCTTGACTTCGAAGGGATAAAGGCTCAGATGTTTGTGCCTAAACGGTTTTTCCTTAGGCGTGTTCCGTTCCCTGACCCATTTATGCAAGGTCCAACGTCCCGGGTATCCAAGAGCACGGACAGTTTTCGTCATCGATTTGAGTTCGTCGTACTTCTTCAACGCGGTGGCAACCTCACGCGCTGAGTACTTTCGATTAGCCATGGACAAAATCCTCCAAGATTCTGTCCGCATCCCCGAAAATAAAGCTCCGATTTCCTGTAAGTGCACAGTGGAAAAAGTAAAATGCTGCTAGGTGTCAAGACTGCTCAATAAAAGATATCTGTAGATCTTGTGGAGAGTGTCAGATGGTTTGTGTGTGACGTGTTAAATCACCAGCCATCGAGGAGGATGCTCCACAATGACCACCATGACCACCCGCGACCCGCAAGACAAAGCCCGGCTTAAACAACTAGAGAAGCGACTGATGTCCAGCCCTGAACTCGCCGAGATCCTCAAAGAGTTCGCCACATCATCAACCGACATCAACGACATGGTGCGTTCGATGATCCAGACCGGGATCAACACCGCACTGCAAGCCGAAATGGACGCCCACCTCGGTTACCAAGCAGGAGACCGCACAGGCAAAGCCCGCCACGGCACGGCCGACAATCACCGCAACGGCTCCTACAACAAAACCGTCCAGTCCCAGTACGGGCCTATCGACATCACCGTGCCCAGGGATCGCAGCGGCAGCTTCACCCCACGGATGGTGCCCAAAGGAGCCCGCAGGATCACCGATGTCGACGACCTGATCATCTCTCTGTATGCCGCAGGCACCAGCCTTCGTGACATCCAGCACCACCTGGCCACCACGTTGGGTGTGGATTTGTCGCATGAGACGATCTCCCAGATCACCGACCAGGTCCTAGATGAGGTACTTGCCTGGCAGCACCGGGACTTAGAGGAGTTCTACCCGGTGATCTACCTGGATGCTTTGCGCATCAAAATCCGTGATGGTGCCCGGGTCGTCAACAAGGCCTGCTATATGGCGGTCGGCATCACCATGGAGGGTACCCGGCAGATCTTGGGGCTGTGGATCGCAAACAATGAGGGCGCGGCGTTTTGGGCCCAGGTCTGTGCGGAGTTGGCTAACCGTGGGGTCAAAGATGTGTTCATCGTCTGCTGTGATGGGCTGAAAGGTTTCGAACAGGCGGTGCAGGCCACCTGGCCTGATGCGATGGTGCAGACCTGTGTGGTGCACCTGATCCGCACCGCACTGCRGTGGGTGGCGGCAAAGGACCGTAGCGCGGTCGCGGCTGCTTTGAAGAAGATCTACACCGCTGCAACGGCAGAGCAGGCGCTTGCGTTTTTGGACGAGTTTGATGCCAGCGACATGGGGCTGAAGTATCCGCAGGCGGTGAAGGCTTGGCGGGATGCGTGGGAGCGTTTCATACCGTTTTTGCAGTTCCCGCCGCAGGCGAGGAAGGTTGTCTACACCACGAATGCGATCGAGTCGATGAATGCGCAGTTGCGTAAAGCGACAAGGAATCGGGGGCAGTTTCCTAATGATGCTGCCGCGGTCAAGGCGTTGTGGTTGATGATCTGCCACATCGAGGACCGGCAGGCGGAGAAAACGAAAAAGAAGGCCGGGCGTGCCCGTGCGGGAACGAGCCGGTTTGTTGAGGGGGTGCGTGTGACTGGGTGGGTTGCGGCCATCAATCAGCTGTCAGCACATTACCCGGATCGGTTCGAGCCTTACCTGTAAGCCGAAGTTCACACACAAAAAACTTGACACACTCTTCGAAGATGAACGTTTATGGTTGGGCGCAGATTTACCGTGAAAAGGGAAAGTGGGGGTTGATGACGAAGCGGGAACGAGTAGAACAGACTGGTTTTCCAACTCGGGCAAGTCTTGAGGCATCCTTGCCTGATGACGTGGACGAACTGAAGCGACAACTTGCGCAACTAACTGTTGAAAAGGCACTAGTCGACAAGGAGCTCGAGCTTATAAAAAAGACGAGAGCGTCGTACCCGGCAAACTGAGCAATCGGAATAAAACGCAGGTCATCGACGCTTTGCGACATAAGCTACCTCTGCAGATGCTTTTGCAGGCTGCTCAGCTTTCACCATCTAGCTTCTATTACCAACTCCAAGCCTCGAAGAAACCGGATAAGTACTGCGAACTGCGGGAGATGATCGCTGAACATGCCACCCGCTCGCGATGTACCTATGGGTATCGACGACTGAAATACTCCCTTGCACGGGAAGGCATCGTGGTCAGTGAGAAGGTGATCTGCAAGATCATCAAAGAAGATGGCATCCCAGTGCGATACAAACGCGCTAAAGCCCGCTAAAGCAGTTACAAAGGTGAGATCGCGCCTGCCGCACCAAACCTGTTCAAGCAAAGGTTCTCTGCATCTAAGCCAGGCAGACTTTGGCTTACTAATATCACCGAAATGGCTGCTGATGACGGCAAAGTGTACCTGTCCGCGCTGATTGATTGCTTCGATTCAAAAGTCGTGGGTTGGGCAGTGGGGTTCAATCCTGACCAAATGCTGGTTGACATAAGCTTGCAGAAAGCGTTGCAGCACAATCCACCTGATGATCCGAAAAAGCTCGTTATTCATTCCGACCGTGGATGTCAGTATCGAAGCAGGAACTGGTTCGAGGCAGCGAAGACCGTCGGGTTTCAACAGTGGAAGTCACGAAAAGGATGCAGCCCCGATAATGCTGCTTGTGAAGGGTTTTTCGGCCGTTTGAAAGTGGAAATGTTTCATGACTACAAATGGTCGAAGAAAACAGAACTAGCTCAAGCTGTTGAAGACTACCTTCAGTTCTGTAACAATTCCCGAATCAGTAATGCCCTTGATGGAATGACTATCGCAGAGCATCAACATATGCTGGCGGTCTAAACTGTCCAGAAAACAGTCCGCACCCCCACCTGCAACTTAAACCGTGTCTACGGCAGTGAACATTTGGAATGCCCCACGGAGATCAACTCACTGAATAAGCGTGCGAAACTCAACCCCACGACCTTTGGGCCATTTGCTTTCGGCTTCGAGAAGGGCGAAGGTTTGGGAGCTGCTGGCGAGATGTGAACCCGCCAGCACGCAAAGATCAATCGCAAAACGGTGCACCCAGGGGCGGAGTAGTATCGGACGGCCACATGCACGTAGATGGGTCAATGTTGATGGTCACGTGCTCGCCATTTCTTCCGGCATAGGCACTGGATAGTGGTTCTCCTAAGGAATGCCCGAGGCGGATTTCGGTGGCTGTTCTCGTCTCAATTTTGCCCGGCGCACTGATCAGTTCCGCTGTAAAGGAGGTGGGTGCGTCTAATTCAAGGAACAGCACACGCTGACCGGCTGATGGCGGGTTTCCGTTCTTCTCGGGGTAAGTATTGGCGAACTCGTAGCCGCTCAAATCACGGATCGTGCCGGAGTAAGCCTGGGTGGAGCCGCCTCCTGTGGCTTGTCCTCCCGCTGCGGGGGTGCTGCCGTCTGTGGGTGCGGACGTGGAGTAGATGTACACGTGCGCATCGTTACCGCCTGAGCAGTGCACAACGTCTGTGCCGGAACAGCTCATGGTGTAGGTTGCGCCGGTGACAGGGGAGTAGGCGTTGACGGTGACATTGGTATTGCCGTCTTTGACCCATTGGTCCACGAATTGCTGGCGCACGCTTTCGGCGAAGGCGGCGCTGGTGTTTCGGCCGGCGGATGCCCGTGGGTAGTCCTGTGGGGAACGCTGCCCGCCGGCGGCTTGTGGATCGCCGGGCTTGGGTGCACCAGCGTGATCTGCTGGGTTGGCGGCAGCGTTGGGGTCGCGTTTGACGGTGACTGTCGTAGTTTGCGCGTGCCGCCCGGGCATACCACCACTGCAGCCTGCCAGTGTCAGCGCGACAATGCTAAGGGCCGCGGGGAGAGCCTTGGCGAAAGCGACGCTGTGGTGTGGTGCTGTGTGGTGTTTACGCATGGATTGATGGTTCTTCGGGCGCGGGAAGTTTCCTGTATCGAAGAGTCTATCGGGTGGGGGTATCGCAGACATGGTCTTTGTGCTGCTCCCAGGGGGCGATAATGCTGCTTCTTACCGCGTGTTGGAGGACCTGTATAGGAAAACAAAAAACCGGCCGTCATCGTGCAGACAGTGTCTGTGATGACGGCCGGTGAAGCGTTTTAGCTGTCGTGAGGGGTTTTTAAGCCCTGCAGCTACTCATTTAGCGCTTGTTGTTGTTACGACCACCGCGGTTGTTGTTGCGGTTGCGGTTGCGGTTGTTGTTTCCGCCACGGTTGTTGCCACCGCGGTTGTTTTGCTGGGCCTTCTGGTTGGCCTTGTCGGCAGCTTCCTTAGCCTTCTCAGCGGCCTTGTCAGCGGCGTCCTCGGCGTCGGCCTTGACCTCTTCAACCTTTTCGGCAGCCTTCTCGGCGGCGTCGGAGTTCTTGGCTTCCTCGACCTTGGCCTCAGCCTTGTCGGCGAGATCTTCAGCCTTGTCGGTGGCCTTGTCGGCAACCTCTTCGGCCTTCTCGGATACCTTGTCGGCGGCCTGCTGGGCCTGTGCCTTTACCTCGTCGACCTTCTCAGAGATGGCCTCGGCGGCGTCGGAAGCCTTGGCGTCCTCAACCTTGTCTTCGACGGCAGCTGCAACGTCGAGGGCGACGTCGGTGGCCTTCTCCTTAGCAGCGTCAGCTGCCTTGGAGGCGTGGGTGGCGGCAGCGGCAGCCTTGTCGGCGGCGGTGTCCTTGATGGTCTGCGCGGTTTCGGTGGCCTTGGAGGCGAAGTCCTCAACGCGCGGCGGCAGGTTCAGGTCCTCGTCCTTGCGGTTTTTGAGCACGTAAACGATGCCGGCAATGACGGAAACCAGCAGGCCGACCAGGGTCATGTTGCTGACCAGGGAACGACCTTGCTTGCGGCCGAGCTTCTTGTCGATCTTCTTCTGGGCCTTGGTAGCAGCCTTGGTGGCCTTCTTCTCAACCTTGGCGGCGCGACGCTTGGAGGCGCCTCGCAGCTGCTTGGTCTTCTTCTTGGCGTCCTTGCTGAGATCCTCAGCCTTGTCGGAGGCGTCGTTGAACAGCTCGAGGGAGCGTTCCTGGGCCTCGGCGAAACGCTCGCGGGCGACCTTGGAGATCTTGCCGACCTGATCGGTGACGTCCTTGGAGGTCTCGGAGGCAACCTTGCTGCCGTCGTCGAGCAGCTTCTGGGCACCAGCGTTGTAGCGATCAGCGGCATCGGCCAGCGCATCGTAGGCTTCGGCGGCCTTCTTCTCGCGGTAATCGTTAAAGGCCTTGTATGCCTTGGTGGCAGCCTTCATCGCCATTTTCAGTGTCGTGGGATTCATGAATCTCCTCAGGTGAAACGTCAGTGTGTTCAAACTTTTATCGTGCGCTTTTCGGCGCGCATCCGGTGCGAACGATGGCTAAAACATCGTCGAAAACAACACTGCCGTGTGCGTAAAACAGACGCTGTTTCCCACGGCTGCGACAACGTAGCTGTGGGAATGCTGTCTTCGGTGGCGGATTCACAGTGAACAACAGTCCACTTCCTGCGAAAGCACAGGGCGTGAGGGGCCGCCACGGCGCGTAACCGGTGTTTTATCTATTGTACGGGCATGTGTTTTCCCACGGCTACCCAGTCCGCGGGCTGCGACAAACGGGTGAAAGATCTGTCGGAAAAATTCTCGCTGAGAGCGAACATCTCCCACCCAGCTCCATCCTGATCGGGCAAGGCCCGGAGGACACCGCGCCATCGCTGCACGGCATATTTTTGTGCCGGGGCGAAAAGGCCATAACCACCGTGTGGTGAGCATGCCTGTGCCGACAATGTACAGTTCAGAGGCACTTTTTGCGCTGCTAGTTGTGGCGCAGATGGTACTCGATGTGCCGAAAAGACATGTTTGGTCGGTGGCGGTACAGCGACCGGATGAGGTGCCAGCAGGGGAGGAATCTGGTGGGTGCGCGGTGGGGGATTGCCGTGTTTTTCCCACCCGCTGGCTGTGTGTTGTGTATAGGATGGCCTGCATGACCATCAAGACCGCAACTGCGATTATGCACACCAACAAGGGCGATATCTCTATCGACCTGTTCGGTAACCACGCCCCCGAGACTGTCGCCAACTTTGTTGGTTTGGCTGACGGCTCCAAGGAGTACAACACCACCAACGCCAAGGGTGAGGCCACTGGCCCGTTCTACGACGGTGCGGTGTTCCACCGCGTCATCGATGGCTTCATGATCCAGGGTGGCGACCCGACCGGCACCGGTCGTGGCGGCCCCGGCTACATGTTCGCCGACGAGTTCCACCCGGAGCTCCGCTTCGATCGCCCCTTCCTGCTGGCCATGGCTAACGCCGGCCCGGGCACCAACGGCTCCCAGTTCTTCATCACTGTGGCTCCGACCCCGCACCTGAACAACCGCCACACCATCTTCGGTGAGGTCACCGACGAGGCATCCCAGAAGGTTGTTGCTGAGATCGCCGGCACCGCCACCGACCGCATGGACCGCCCGACCTCCCCGGTGGTTATCGAGTCCATCGAGATCGTTCAATAACACCACCTTTTTCTCCGCCCCGTGAGGTGTCATTCCACGGAAAGTGAGACAAATGCCCGTGCATGCAGCTGCGTGCACGGGCATTTTTATGCCCTTAACCGGGCCAGGAAAACTCTAAGACACGGCCCCGCCCGGGCGCGGTTGATGCGGATTGTGTGCAAGGCTAACTAGCTATGACAACAAAAGAAACCCTCAAACGCTACTACCACTACACCCCGGCAACGTTTTCGCTTGTGGCGTTTATGGTCGCACTGTATGTGATCACCGCCGTGGACGCGATGAGCCTGAACAACAACATGGATTCCTGGATTGGGGTGCATTGGGGAACCTACCCGCGGGTGATGGGCGAATTACCATTTGGCCCGTTGCGGGGGTTGGGTGGCATTGTGCTGCACTCCGGCATCACCCACCTGCTGTTTAACTGCTTCATGCTGTATCTGCTCGGCCAGGATCTGGAGCGCGCATTGAGCTCGCGGATGATGTACGAATTGTTCTTTGTCGGCGGGCTCGGGGCGAGCGCCTTCATCGTGTTTTTAGCGCCCGATGCGTTCACCGTCGGCGCCAGTGGTGCGATTTTCGCGCTGATGGTGGTGTTGCTGGCGCTGCGCTACCGGATGGGTGGCGACTATCGGGGCGTGTTGACCCTGATCGCCATCAATGTGGTGTGGACCTTTATTGGCAGCGGGGTGAGCATTTGGGGGCACCTGGGTGGTCTCGTGACCGGGGCGGTGCTGTCCTTGGTGCTTATGAAAGCGAAAAATGCGCGCGCCGCAGAGATCGGATTTCTTGGCGTGGGGGTAGTTGCCGTGGTGGCCATCGTGGTGGGCAGCATGGCGCAGACTGCACAGCTGGGGATAGCCGGCTGGGGATAAATTCCACAACCTGTGGCTTCATTTTTGCGCAGCCCCTGGGGATTTCACACACAGGTGTGTTATCCACAGGGGTTTTCCACATTGTGGATGGTTACATTTTTGTAATTTACCCTTTGTGTGTACGAAGGATTCGCCAGCACATCGAAAAACACCAGGTCGCAAGATTTTTTGTTCGAATCCAATCGAACATCAGACCTTTGTGTGGATTAGTGCACAGCTTTATCCACAGGCTGTGCATGAAGGCCCATGCACAATGCCATCCACAGCCTGTGGATAACTCTGTGAACAACCCAGTGCATGAAGTTGTCCACAGATTACCTGTGTGTAATTCGCCGTATCTGTGGATAACTTTTCTCAGCAGTCACACCAGTCACCTCCCCCACACGGGTGAGCCCGGGGACTGTGCACAACCACCCCACCATCACACCCACACACCCCACACCCCCTCACACACCCCACCCTCCCGCATCCCCACCAGCACCCCCACAAGCCCCGCAAAAGCCCGCAAAAAGCACAAAAACCCTTGTTAGCCTAGAAACCACCTGGCCCCTGCCATGGCCCCCGCCATGGTCCCCACAGAAAACCCCACAAACCACCGCCACCACACGCGCCCACCAACAAATCTTCCCCCGCGCCAAGGAGCAAACCCCATGAACGACACCGCCATCCGCCACCGCTGGGCCCTACTAGTGACCACACTGACCGCAGCCATCGCCCTACTGTCGATGACCTCCAGCGCAAGCAACAACCTCATCACACTGTCGTTCATCCTCGTCGGCGTCGGCGACCTGCTGATCATCTACCGCAACGCCAAAAACCCCAAAAACCCACCCACAGCGTTCTACGGCCTCACCGCCACCGCAGTGCTCGCCGTGCTGCTCGGCATACTCACCGACCTTGGCGACGCCACCCGGCTGCTCATCATCGGCTTCAGCTTCGTCGTCTTCTTCATCATCAGCTTCGTTTTGTGGGGATACGTCACCGACGCCGAGCGCGACACCCGCACCCCCTAACCACCACCCAACACCCCAGACCGCCACAACAGCGGCCACAACACCCCCACACAACAAAAACCTCCACCCGCCAAGCCCAAAGGCCTAGCAGCGGTGGAGGTTAGACGTTCTAGCGCTTAGCGCCAGCCCACAGTCATCAACAAACCAATGATGAACATGCCGAAACCAACAGCGTAGTTCCACGGCCCCAAACGAACCATCAGATCAATCTGCGGGCCGGCCAAGTAGTTCACGATCAGCCACAACAAACCGGCGATCATGAAGCCGAACATGATGATCTTGTACCACAGCGGAGTGCCGCCGGAGTTGATCTTCACCGGGGTACGGTTCGCCGAAGACCCGGCGACGACAGGAGTGGCGGAGACTTTTGCCTTAGGCATGGTGGTTAAAACCTCGTTTGGGTTGTGCACAACGCGCCCGGCAACAAAACCAAGCCACGCAAGTGCGCATATTCGAATCTGACAGCACCCGCTGGGCGGATACCTTAAACCTAGTTGCGCAGTAACTCTACCAGGTTTTCAACCACAAACAGCCCAGGCCACCCCACACTGCCCCAGACTGCCCCGCACAGTCACGCAAAGAGCATGCGGGGCAGCCAGGCCACAGCCTTGGGTGGCCGAAACGCCGCTAAAAAGGCTAACGCTCACCAAACAGCAGCGGGTCAAAAACATACACCCGAACTGTCACCGGATCAGTCTTCGTCAACGGCGAACCAGCCGGCGGATCCTGGGAGGCAATCTTGCCCTGATTGATCAACCCACCAGTCGGCTCTTCCTCCACGCGCAGATCATCATCAGCACCAACCCAGCCGGCAGCACGCAACGCCGCCAACGCCTTCGTCGTGGTCATACCCGCCAAATCGGGAGCAGTGACCTGGGAGCCCTTCGAGACCTCCACGCGGACATCAGAACCCTTCGGCAACTCCTGGCCCTCAGACTCAATGGAAATCACCGTGCCCTCCGGGGCATCGTTATCGACCATTTCCACCTTGGGAACAAAACCCAAAGAAGTCAGATTGCCCTCGGCGTTATCCCACTTCATGCCAGTGATCACCGGAACCCGGACCATATCCTTGCCCGTCGACACCGTGATCACCACCTTGGTGCCCTTACTGGCCTGCGTGCCCGGCGGCGGCGACTGCTCAATCACCTTGCCCTTCGGCACATCATCGCTGGCCTGCTCCTTAACGGTGCTATCCAACTCCAAACCAGCATCCTGCAGCGCCTTACGCGCCGCCTCCGTGGTCTTATCACGCACGTCAGGAACCTCAGTGACCTCCTTACCGGAAGACACCAACACAATGATCTGGCTGCCCTTCGGCAACTGGGAACCAGCAGCCGGCGACGTTGAAATCACCATGCCCTTGGCTACCTCAGGGTCAGCCTGCTCCTTCAACTCCACCGTCAAGCCCAAGCCCCGCAAGTTATCCTCCGCGGCCTGCGCCGAGAGCGTGGAGACATCCGGAACGGTGATATTGGCCTCCGTCGTCGACGACGACGATGCCGGCGAAGACGTCTTGTAATAGTCGTAGGCGAACAAGCCGCCGCCGGCCAACAACGCGATGCCGAAAATGCTGGCCAACCACACACCGACACCACTACCGCCGCGCTTTTCCAACAGTGGCTGCTGGCTGGCCGGCATCGCCTGCGGATAGCCCTGCTGCGGCGCGTACGCCGGCTGCTGCGGAGGCACCTGGGCCGGCCGCTGCTGCGGGGCGGGCTGATCCACCCGCGTAGCTGCCGTCGGCGGGCGATGCGCACCCACGGCCGGAACCACCGTCGTCGGCGCATCATCAGCACCATCACGCTTCGGCTGCGCCAAATGCACCTTCGCTGCCTGCGAGACCGCATTGCGGGAAATCCGGCCCAAATCCTCCCCAAACTGGGCCGCGGACTGATAACGATCCCCCACATGCTTCGCCATCGCCGTCAACGTCACCGCATCCACATTCACCGCAGCCTGCGGCGTGAGACCCGGAATAAACGACGACGGCGGGGTTGGCTCCTCATGCACATGCTGGAACGCCACCGCGAAAGGAGACTCCCCCTCAAACGGCGGGCGACCAGTAATCGCCTCATAAAAAACACAACCCAGCGCATACACATCCGAGGAAGGGCTCGCCGTGCGGCCGCGCGCCTGCTCCGGGGACAAATACTGCGCCGTACCAATCACCGCAGACGTCTGCGTCATCGCAGACGTATTGTCATCGACCGCCCGCGCAATACCGAAATCCATCACCTTCACACCACCGGTGTTGGTGATCATGATGTTTGCCGGCTTGATATCGCGGTGAATAATCCCCGCATCATGGGAAGTCTGCAACGCATCGCACACCGGAAGCAGCACCTTAGCCGCCTCGCTCGGCTTTAACGGACCATCCTCACGCACAATGTCACGCAACGTCCGCCCATGCACCCGCTCCATCACAATGTAGGGAACCATCACCCCGTGCAGTTCCACCTCACCGGTGTCATACACCTGCACAATGTTCGGGTGATTCAACCGGCCAGCATTCTGGCCCTCCCGGCGAAAACGCTCACGGAAACCCGTATCGCGCGCCAATTCCGCGCGCATCATCTTCACCGCAACACCACGGCCCAACAGCGTATCCGTTGCCGCATACACGTCGGCCATGCCGCCGGTACCAATAACCTCGCCCAGCTCATACCTGTCAGACAAGATCATTGCTGCTCACCTTCCTCAGCCCCGCCATTATCACTAGGGGTATCCTCCGTCGCCGACGGCGAGGCAGGAGCCTCCTGCTCCGGCTCAGGATCACTTGTTTCCTCCGGCACAGGCTCAGACTGCACCGGCTCCGGCTCGGGCTGCGGCTCCAACGTCTCCGTCACAGTCACAGTCTCCGGCTCACGCGTAACAGTATCCGCAGACGTCGTCTCCGAAGAACTCGACGGTGCAGCCGAACTCGACGACGACGTCGCAGTCGACGAAGGCTCCTCCTCCGCCGGCACCGACACCGTCTCCGTCGCCGTCACCACCGTCACCGGCTCCTGCGACGGCGCCGGCGGCTCATCGTGGTTTTTGCCAACCACCATGTAAATCGCGCCAGCCACACCGGCCAACACCAACAAACCAGCAGCCACCCACGCCGCCGTCTGCTTCACCGACACCCCATCATCAGCAACCGCTACTGCGGCCTCCGGGCCCCCTACTGCGGCGGCCGGTGCCGACTGCGACGCCCCCGCGGCAGCCACCGGGGTGCGCGCCGCAGCCTTCGTAACCCCCTGCGGGCGCGAAGAACGCGCCGGCAAAGACTGCGGCTGCGGCGGGCGCAAACCCATCTGCACCGCACGCACCGCCGCCACAAACTCCTCACCCGTGGCATAACGACGCGCCGGATCCTTGCGCAAACCAATACCAATGAGCTCGCGGGCATTATCCGAAACATCCGTGGTGATCTGCGGCGGCGGGGTATTAATGTGCGCAATCGCCACCGACACGGAAGAATCCCCAGTAAACGGGCGCACCCCCGCCAACATCTCATAGCCCACAACCGCCAAGGAATACACATCCGTGCTCGGCGTGACATCCAGGCCCTGAGCCTGCTCCGGGGACACATACTGCGCAGTACCCACCACCATGCCCGTTTTCGTCAACGGGGCCTGCGCGGCAGCTTTCGCGATACCAAAATCGGTCAGCTTCACCATCCCATCCTCAGTGATGAGGATGTTGCCCGGCTTCACATCACGATGCACCAGCCCCTGCTCGTGGATCGCCGTCAAGCCTTCGGCGGCCTGCTCCAAAATATCCAAAGCCCACGGCTCATCCAAGGCGCCATGCGCCTCTAAGATGTCCGCCAAAGACTTACCGAAGACGAACTCCATCACAATGAAGCACAAGGTGTGCCCATCGGGAGTCACAACCTCTTCGTAGTCGAAGGTTCGCACCACGTGCTCATTGACGATGTGCGATACGGCCTGCGCCTCATTGCGGAACCGCGACAAAAACTCACCGCTATCGGTGAACTCCTGTCCCAGCACCTTGATCGCCACCGGGCGATCCTCCACGCAGTCATGCGCCAACCACACGGTCGACATGCCGCCGTGGCCGGCGATGCGCTCTAAACGATAGCGGTCACCAATGACCCGCTGAACATGGTCACGATTATCAGTCATTGAAAACAGCTTCCCTTAGAAACACTCGCCAACAAAACAACTCCACCCCACCCTGCAGGAACACCCCGCACTTTCGCCAGCACGACGATCACCGCCTGTCCTGACTCAACGCGGCAGCAATCACCGCACGACCAATCGGGGCGGCAACGGAACCACCGGTAGCGGCCTGGCCCCGATCGCCACCATTTTTCACCACCACGGCAACCGCAACATCAGCATCTTCCGTGGGGCCAAAAGCGATATACCAGGCGTGCGGATTCGAATCGCGGGAATCCTCACCGTGCTCGGCCGTACCCGTCTTCGAGGCAATATCAGCGCCCGTCGAACCGGCCGTGTGCCGCTCCGAGGAACGCATCAACTCCGTCAACTGTGCGGCCACGTCCTCATCAATCGCCTGATTAAGCTCCTCCGGCTCAAACTGCTTCACCGTCGCCAAATCAGAAGAAGAAATCTTCGACACCAAATACGGCTTCATCCGCTTACCGTGATTAGCCACGGTTGCCGCCACCACGGCGTTTTCCAACACCGTCATCGCAACATCGCGCTGACCAATCGCCGACTGGCCCACACTGGCATCATCAGCCAGCTCGCCCACAGTGCCCGGCGTGAACGGCACACCCAGGTCGTACTTTTCAGTCACCCCGAAACGCTGCGCCATATCGCGCAGCTTCTCGGCACCCACATCGATGCCCATCTGCACGAACGCCGTATTACACGACAAGGTGAACGCGGTCAGCAAACTTGCGGTATCGCCGGGGCCACACCGCATGCCGGCATAGTTCTCCAGGGTGGTTTCGGTGCCCGGCAAGGTGATTTCCGGGGCGGCCGTCAGCTGCGAGCCCTGCCCATAGCCGGCCTCCAGGCCGGCCGCGGTCGTGATCACCTTGAAGGTCGAACCCGGGGGCAGCGTCTCCTGGGTTGCGTGATTGAGCAACGGCGCGCCCGGATCACTGGTCAGCTGCTTCCACGTCGACTCCGCCGTGTCATTATCGGCAATCTTCGACGGGTTAAACGACGGGGTGGAAGCCATCGCCAGGATCTCGCCGGTGGAGGGGCGGATAGCGACCACCGCGCCCTCATAGTTGCGGGACGCCAGCTCGTTGTACGCCACCTTCTGCACCTCAGGGTTGAGGGTGAGCTCCAGGTTGGCGCCCGGAGTTTTGGTGCGCAACAGCTGATCCTTGAAGGACTTTCCGCCCAGCTTCGGATCAGTGCCGTCGAGCACCGCGTTATAGCTTTGCTCCAGCCCGGCGGTGCCATAAATATCGGACACGTAGCCCTCGACGGGGCCGAAAGCGACCGGGTCGGTCACATACTTGCGCTCATACAGGCCTGCTGCGTCCTGGACGGATTCGGCCAACACCAGCCCGCCGGCCGAGATTTGGCCGCGGGGGGTTTGCTTCAACTCGATGGTTTGCCGCTTGTTAAAGGGGCTGTTGGCGTACTTGTCTTCGGTAAACGCCTGCACATAAGTCAGGTTGATCAACAGCGCCAACACCAGCAACAGTGCGAAGGTTGCGGTGTTGCGGATTGCTTTGTTCATGCTCATCGCTGGCTACCCTCCGTATCCATGGGCCGGGGCGGCTGCGTGACCATCACTGGCGATCGGCGGGGCGACCGGCAGCGGAGCTTTGGCGGGTTCCGGGGTGTGCGCCAACGCCATGTTGGTTTCCTTCACGTGGCCGCGCGCCTCGTCGCTGGTGCGCAGCAGCAAGCCCAGCAGGATGTAGTTTGCCATCAGGGCGGAACCGCCGGCGGACATGAACGGGGTGGTCAGGCCGGTCATCGGCAGCATCGCGGAGATACCGCCAACCACCACGAACACCTGGATCGCCATGGTCAGCGACAGGCCGCTGGCGACCAGCTTGCCGTAGGAATCGCGGTAGAGCAGCGCGGTGCGCATGCCACGGGTGATGAAGATGGCGTATAGCAGCATGATGGCCGCCAACCCCACCAGGCCGAGTTCCTCACCGACGGCGGCGAGAATGAAATCGGAGAACACGACCGGCACGAACTCGGGATGCCCCTGGCCTAGCCCGGTGCCGGTGACCCCGCCCCAGCTCATCCCGAACAGGGCCTGGGACAGCTGGAGGGTGGAGCCGCTGGGATCGGACAAGGGGTCGATGAAGCCGCCGACGCGGGTCTGGATTTTGCTGGAGATCTGGTACACCGCCACCCCGCCGACGGTGGCCAGCAGACCACCGATCAGCAGCCAGGAGGCGCGGCCGGTGGCCAGGTACAGCATGCCCAGCACGGTGCCGAACAACAGCAGTGCGGGGCCGAAGTCGTTTTCGCCGGCCATGATGACCAGGGCGATACCCCACACCGCGAGGATGGGGCCCAGGTCGCGGAGGCGGGGGAAGTCCAGCCCGGCGAAATGGTAGCCGGCGACGGTGAACAGTTCCCGCTTCTGGGTCAGCAGTTGCGCAAAGAACAGCAGCAGCAGAATTTTGGAGAACTCGCCCGGCTGCAAACTGATCGGGCCGATAGCGATCCACAGGTCGGCATCGGCATCCAGGTCGCCTTTGAGGGCCTTGGGCCAAAACATGGGCGATGCCAGCAGCACTAGCCCGAGCAGGCCTAAGACGTAGGAGAATTGGGACAGCACCTTGATGGAGGGCAACAGCACCACCACGGCGGCCATCATGACGACACCGACGAAGGTCCACATCACCTGGCGGGTCGCTAACCCCTCGTTGAGCCGGTAGATCACCACCAGGCCCAGCCCGTTGAGTAGTGCTGCGACGGGCAGCATGATTTGGTCGGCTTTCGGCGCGGAGAAGCACAGCACAACGTGGGCGAGAGCGAACACCACGACGAAGCCACCGATGACGGTGAACATGTCGCTGGTCAGCTCGTTTCCGCGGGAAAGCTCCAGGTTAGCTAGCGCGACTGCCGTGATGAGGGCAGCCACCAGCAGCAGCCCGAGCTCCGCGGGTCGGCCGAACAGCTTTTTCAGGAAAGTCATGAACGCACCTGCCGACAATTGACCCCCGGGGTGGCCATGTCACCATCGTCGACTGCGGTGGACGGTGCCGCAGCAGCCGAAGCCGAAGAGGTAGACGGCGCGGCCTGGGGCTGATTGGCCGCGGAGGAAGCAGCGGCGCTGGTGGGGGCGGCGGAACTGGACGCCGCGGCCGAAGCGTCGGCGGGCTCCCGGGTCACACACACCGGCAGGGCCTTGCCGGCCAGGGTGGTTAAGCGTTGCACCATCTCCGGCAGGGTTCCGCCGGGAATGGAATCCACGCTGCCGCGCGCCGCGGGCGGCAGGTCGCTGAGCTTAAAGGGGGAGCAGTCCGCCGGCAGGCTACCGGAGTCCTCCAGCTTGACGGTCTTGACCTCATCAGCCTCATTCAGGCAGGTTGCCAAGGCGGTGTGGTGCAGGCTGCGCCCAAAAATGGTGTAGTCGGAGCCTTGCTCGATGACGATATTGTCGTCGGAATCGGTGGCCAGGAAGTAGTGGTCCTCGGACTTTTTCACGCCGAAAAACAACCCGGCGCCCACCAGCCCAAGAATCACCACAACACTGATCGCGCCAATAAGGCCCTTGCGGGACTTCTTCGGCTCCCCACCAGTAGTGGTGGGCCGATCCCCGTCCGCCGTGGCGGACGGCACCACCGGCGCATCGTCGGCGGGCACCGTCTTCGGGGTGCGGGCCGCCATCATCGCTGCCCGCCCGGCGGCGGTATCGGGGCGCGGATCCTCCGGATCGCCCGCATTCAAAGCGCCCCCAGTCACCGGCACCGTGGGCACCTCAGCGGCCTTCTCGTCATCACCGGCAATCACATCGGCGACGACCACGGTCACGTTGTCCGGGCCACCCGAACGCAACGCAAGCTCAACTAGCCGGCGCGCAGCCTGCTCGGGGGTGCCCTCCAACAAAGTCGTTTCAATAGTCGAGGCAGTCACCGGGTCACTCAACCCGTCAGAGCACAACAACAAGCGGTCGCCGACCTGCGCGTCAACGCTGCGCAACGTCGGCTCCACGGGGCGACCCGTATACGCCTTCAAAATAAGACTGCGCTGCGGGTGAGTAGAAATATCCTCCGGATCCAGATCCCCCGCATCCACCAAGGACTGCACATACGTGTCATCGACGGTGATCTGCTCCAGCGCACCATCACGCAAACGATAACCGCGGGAATCGCCCACATGGCAGAGCCCAAACTGCTCGCCATCAAACATCAGGGCCGTCAGGGTAGTACCCATCCCATCCGTATCCGGGTGGGCGCGCACCTGCGCGGCAATAGCCCGGTTGCCCTCATCGGCCACCATGCCAAGCACCGCCAGCATGTCCATATCCTCAGCCGCGACATCCAGACGACGCATGTGGCTGATCATGATCTGGGAAGCCACCTCACCGGCGGCGTGCCCACCCATGCCATCAGCCAGCGCAAGCAGATGAGGGCCGGCGTAGGCGGAATCCTCATTATTGCCACGCACCAAACCACGGTCCGAGGCAACGGCATAATTCAACAGCATGGTCACGGCTTCAACCTCACAGTCGTACGCCCAATCTTGATGTCAGTGCCGGGTTCAACAACCTCCGCCTGATCAATACGGTAACCATCAACAAAGGTTCCGTTACGGGAGTCCAAATCCTCCACCAACCAGTCGTTACCGCGCCTAAACAGGCGAGCATGCCGGGCCGAGGCGTAATCATCACCCAACGGGAAAGAACACTTCTGACTGCGCCCCAACGTCACCTCAGTAGAGGAAGAAATATCGAGATAAGAACCCGCAAGAGGGCCATCCATCACCACCACCTGGGTAGCCGGGCCACGCGAGCGCTTCGAAGAAGCCTTCGCGGACTTCGCGGAAGACCCCGCGCCGACAACCCCACCGGAAACATCACGAACACTCGCGGCGGCCTGCGTGTCTTTTCTCAAGGAGCGCAACGCCAACAGCACAAACACCCACAACAGCACTAAAAGGCCGATGCGGAATGACAAAAGCACCATGTGGTCGACTCCTGGTTCTCGAAAAGGTTCACTGCACAACGCGTAAACAACAGTGAATGGACAGGTCAATGTCTCAAGGCTAGTTGCCAGCAGAGACAAATGGGGCTAACTCCACGGCCGGATGAACAAAATAGTGTTCACTTCCGCCTCACAAGCCACAACCTTGACCCTTGAGCGCCAAGCGACAGCTGACTTATGTCCTATAACGCCACAACGCCAGCCATTCGTTCCCGCGCACTTTCCAGCCCCACGGTAGTCGACACCAAAGACAGCACGTGCGCTACAGGGGGTAGCCACCCCACAACAACGGCGCACCACCACCCACCCAACCGGTGAGCGAAAGCGCGCCGCACACTCCTACCTACAAGAGGCCACAATCACCACGGGCTACTCGCCGGTAATACGAACCTCAATAAAAGAGTGACCCAAAGTGATCACATCACCGTCCGCAAGCAACCAATTCTCAATCGGCTCCTCATTAACCGTCGTGCCATTAGTGGACTGCAAATCCACCAACACAGCATCCTGGCCATCCCAGGTGACCTCCGCATGACGACGAGACACACCCGTATCCGGCAAACGCAGATCAACATCGCTACCGCGACCAATAATGTTCGACCCCTCATGCACCAAATACGTGCGCGAAGAACCATCCTGCAACATCAACGTCACCGTCGGCCCCGGCCGATAATCCGGCGGCAATTGCTGAGGCGCCTGCGTCTGCGCATCGAAAAGATCAGTGGGTGCCTGAGCGGACGAGGTGTCCGCGTAGTCGCTAACGATAGCTTCCTCCTGGGCTGGAATGTTGGAAACCGCAACCGGCGCCGCAGATTCTGCAACATCCCGGTCGGGCGCAACCTCAGGCTGCGCCACCGGCGGTAACCACCCGGGCGCGCCGGGCTGGGGTTCAAAGGCGGCCTGGCAGTGCAACTGCCCGGTCCGCACCGACTCATCGCGTTCCACCACGACACTCAGCGGACCTTGTGCGGTGTAGCTCTGGTTGCGGTAGTAGCGGGTGAGGCGGTCGGAAAAATCGGTCGGCAAAGCCGGCGTGGACTGGGAGAGATTGTCGAAATCCTGGGGGCTGACGCGAACCTTGAAAAGGTTGGGGGCTTCCACCTGGCCTTCATAGGTGCGCACGAGCTCATCCTCGGCGGTGTCCTTGAGGAGCTGCTCAAGTTCCGCGGGGATCACGCGCCCACCGAATACGGCGGCGAATCCGTTATCCAAACCTCGTTGCAGCGTGCTGTCGAGCTTGGCGATTTTGCCAATCAGTGACATGACTGCACCGACCTTTCTTGTCTTCACCATCACGACACGCGCGCGCTCTGGCGCGCATGTCCCTCGGGTGTTGTTGCGAAAGCACCGCGACCATAACCCCAACGATGAGGGCATATGGTGGCCCACCTGTGGCGAATGCGCGACGGGGGTGAGCCGCCACGCGTCTGCTGTGGGGTGGGTGTGCTGCGATGCTGGGAACAAACTTGGTGCAAGTATAGGTGGCTGGGGCCAGTTCTTTCACAGTGTTTTGGCAGCAAACGATGCGTGAACCATGATTTATTTTTGGGTCCTTTTCCCTGGTGAACTGGTATTTCCTTCAAGTGTTAAGGGGGTGTTAAAAATCTTTTCGCACGCGGTCGTTGGGGCATTTTCCATGACTTTTGCGCCATGGTTGGGCGGCGATTGCGGTGCTTGTGGCTTGAAGTGCTGAATTTTTTGGCCCAGCAACTGGTGTGCGGCGGGGGAGGGAAAGCGCAGCTTAAGGCCTAGATTTGACGCTAAGCCGTGGTGGCGTGCTAAAGTTGTCCAAGTCCACAAGGACGCCACGGGCGAGTGGCGGAATGGCAGACGCGCTGGCTTCAGGTGCCAGTGTCCTTCGGGACGTGGGGGTTCAAGTCCCCCTTCGCCCACAAAATTGATGTAGCGCGACATTGTTCTTACAGTGTCGCGCTACATCTTTTTTATGCCCAGCGCTCGATGGCGGTGGGCTTTATTTTTTGGGGTGTTTTGGGGCTTTGCCTGTGGGGGTGGGAGTTTGGCCTGGCGGTCTGAGGGGGTGTCGGTAAAGGTAATTTTTGTCTTTTTTAAGCGGAAAGTCGTTTTGGGCTGCAAATCCGGTACACGACGTCCGATGTTTCGGCTAGGGTGCCAAAGGTAAGGACGTTTCCTATGGGTGTGTTTTACCCTTGGGATGTTCGTGATTGTGTGCCCGCGTGTGTTCTCGCGGGCCTTGATCGTCTTATGAACTGTTATCTTCGACCAAACTATTTCCCCGTAGGCCAACGCGCATGAATTCCACTAGCATTCGGCACCGTTTGTGGCGTTTGACGCCGCATGTCGCTGTGCTGTGCTTGGTGGCGGTGGCGTCGGTGCTGACCGGCTACTGGGAGTTTTTGGCCGGCTGGCAGTTTGCGCTGCGGCAAACCTTGGTGGTGTATCTGCTGGGTCTTGCGGTGGTGGTGCCAATCCGTATTGCGTTTCCTCCGCCGGGGGTGCGGTGGCGGGTGACTCAGTGGTTGTCTTTGGCGACGATGTGGCCGGCCTGGTGGTATTTCTGGGTGTCGAATTTTGAGTTCGCCACGGAGTATTCCTTTGTGGTGCGGTTCATTTTGGGCGTGTCGGTGGCGGTCGCTGTGGATGCGTCGGCGTCGGCGTGGATGGCGGGCCGTGATTTTTTGGCGCTGGCTGGTGTGGCGCATACGGCGGCGCTGTTTTGCTTGGTGACGGTGGCGAATTTTTATTTTGATCAGTTGACTGCGCCGACGTTGTCGTTGTTGGCGTGGTGGTGGTCGGGTTTGGCTTTGTGGGCGGTGGCTGTGTTGGTGGCTACGGGGTGCGCGTTGGCGTTTGATGGTTTTGATGGGTGGCGCCCGAGTCCTTTGTTGATGATGGGTATTGGGGTGTTGATGTGTGTGGTGGGCATGGTGTTGGGGCCGGCTGATTTTTATACGGCGCAGTGTGCGTGGAGTTCGCCGCACCCGTTTACGGTGTTGGGGGCGAGTGAGTTTGCGGGTGGTATGGCGGTGATTTTGGGTGCGGTGTGTGGCCGTTTTGCGGTGTATTTCCGCCCGGAGTTGGTGGTGGAGGAGGTGTCGTTCCTCCGCTAGGTGGCCAAGGGGGTGGGGGTGGTTTTTGGTGTTGGGTAGCAAAGAAGCGGTGTGCCTTTTCCCTTAGTGGGGGAGGGGCACACCGCTTGGTGGTCGCGTGTGGGGGTTTAGCCGACGGCGGAGAGGATGCGGCCTTTGTTTTCGGCGAGTTTCATCTCCCAGGTGGGCCAGGCGTGGATGCCGGGGCCGGTTTGGTGTTCGACGCCGATGCCGCGGCCGCGGACTTTGGCGACGAATAGGGCGGTGGAGGCGTTGATGGCGACTTCGCCGGTGGTGGCGACGATGGCGCCGAATCCGGCGGGCAGGTGGTGGCCGGCGGGCGGGAGCCCGGAGCCGGAGAACACGATGACGTCGGTGTTGCGGAGTCCTTCGGCGGAGGCGACGGGGTCGCTGCGGTACATGTTGTCCATGAAGGCGCTGGGGGAGGAGCCCCACATTTCGGTGATTTGGCCGCCGCCGACGTTGGTGGCGAGGGCAAATCCGGTGGCCATGGATACGTGGGTTAGGGCTGCGGGGTCGAGGAACCCGGAGAACGCGAGGACTTGTTTGAATTGGTCGGGGTGGTGGCCGGCGAGGTTGATGGCGCCGACTGCGCCCATGGAGATGCCGACGATGGAGTTGCGGTGGCGGCTGACGCCGAAGTTGCGTTCCAGGTAGACGGGGAGTTCGCCGGTGAGGAAGGTGTCCCATTTGGCGATTTGGTTGGCGGGGAAGAATTCGCCGGAGTTGTTAAATAGGGGGTGTCCGGGGTGTTCCCAGTCGGCGTAGAATTCGCCTTCGCCGCCGTGCGGCATGATGAGGGTGACGTTGGAGTCTTCGAACAGGGCGGGGGCGGGGGTGTTGGCCCACTGGTTTTCGTTGGGGGTGGAGCCGATGCCGCCGAGCATGTAAAGACCGCCGTTGCCGCCGTTGCGGGCGGGTTGGATGCTGACGTCGACGTTGCGTCCCATGGCGGGGGAGTAGACGGGGCAGATTTGGACCCCGTGGCCACGCGGTGACCACCAGCAGCCTTGGCGCAGCCAGCCGCGGTTGTCGGCGTGGGCGGCGGGTGCGAGACCGAGGATCAGCACCAGCGCGCTGAGCAGCGCGGTGAGCACGAAAAGGAGGTTTCGGCCGGTGGTGGGGGCTGGTGCGGCGGAAGACATTCTGTGTCCGCTGTGACTGGTGTGACGCGACATGTTTTCTATCCAATCACACTTTTGCCAGCCAGTCGACATGGAATTGCCAGGTGAGACGCTTTCAACACCCCCACCCCGCGCACCCCACGGCAACTAGCCTTTGACCTCCTCGTAGCGCGCCAGCGCTACCGTGCGTTCTTCGGCGTGGTCGACCATGGGCCGCGGGTAGGCGGCCGGCAGGTTGCGCAGGGCGTGGATGTCTGCGGCGGGGGTGTGGGAAAGTTCTGGAACCCAGCGTTTGATGTAGGTGGCGTCCGGGTCGAATTTTTTGCCCTGGGTCATGGGGTTGAAGATGCGGAAGTAGGGGGAGGCGTCGGTGCCGGTGCCGGCGCACCATTGCCAGGAGTGCTGGTTGATGGCGGGGTCGTAGTCGACCAGGAGGTTTTTGAAATGTTGCGCCCCGACCTGCCACGGCAGGTGCAGGTCCTTGGTCAAAAAGCTGGCCACCAGCATGCGCACCCGGTTGTGCATCCAGCCGGTTTCTTTAAGCTGCCGCATGCCGGCGTCGACGATGGGAAAGCCCGTCATGCCTTGCTTCCAGACCTCTAAATCATCGCCGGGGGTGTTCCACCTAAAGGCAGCAAACCGGGGATTGACGTCTTCGCGGGTGGTCTCGGGCCGGTGGTAGACGAAATCGGCGTAAAACTCCCGAAACGCCAGCTCCCGGGCGAAGGCGGTGCGATCCTCGGCGCTGGCCACAGCATCCGGGGTGTCGGCCAGGCTGGCCAGCAAGCTGCGCGGGTGCAGGGCCCCGATGGCCAGGTAGGCGCTGATGCGGCTGGTGCCGTCGATGGCGGGGATATCCCGGTTGTCCTTGTAGCCCTCGAGGCGCTCGGTGCGGAAGCTTTCCCAGTGCCGCCACGCGGAACAATCCTGCGGCCTGCTGCTTGGCGCATCTGCCCCGCAGGCCGACCAGGCGTTATAAAACGGGGTGAAGACCTTATAGTTTTCCCCCTTGCCGGTCAGCAACGTTCCCGGCGGTACCGCGTAGGCGGTACCGATGGCCGTCAAGGTGATCCCGTCGGCGGCCAGCGTTTGCGCGACGACCTTGTCGCGGGCCAGGCCCCGCGGGGTGAAATCGGCGGACACCGTGATGGTGTCAGCGCCCTTGGCGCGGGCGAAATCGCGCAAAATCTTAGCGGTGGTGGCCCAGCGGTCGGCGACCTCGTCCTCGGTGGGGGCGTCAACCACTGTGAGATCCAGCTGGCCGCGCAGCTCCTTCACGGTCTGATCTAATAGGGCGCGCCGGGCGGGGCTGGCGTGGGTGGGGTGGATGTAGATGGCGGTCCGCCCAGCGCGGGAGATCTCCAGTGCCGGGTGGTCGAAGGCGCGCAGGTCGTTGCGCAGCCAGGTGACCGTGGTGTCCGGGGTGCAGGTGGATGCGGTGTCGCTGGGTGAAGTCATGGTGCCCATCATTCCATCACCACAGACCCAAAAGGTAATACCAAAAGGTTGTTGGGTAGCCCACACGAGCGCAGCGCAACCATCTCCCGGAATCCTGGCAACCACACCAGCCACGCGTTGTACTGTTGGCGTTATTGGAGACTCATCGCAACAGCGCGCCGCATCCATGCGCGCGCACTGCAGCGATCGTCCACACCCCACACCACCACACACCCGTTGGGAGCACCCGTTGACGTACACAGTCATTGGCGCCGGCATCGTCGGACTCGTCACCGCCTTCGAACTCGCCGATAAAGGCCACCGCGTCCGCGTCATCGACCCCCACCCTATCAGTGGTGCCAGTTTCCATGCCGCCGGAATGCTCGCGCCGACGGCCGAGATGGTCTACCAACAAGATGCCCTATTCGGGCTCATGGACGACTCCGCCGCCCGCTACCCGGACCTGCTCCAGCGCGTCTCAGCCCACACCGAGCTGCCTACCGCGCACCGCACCGAAGGCACCCTCATCATCGCGGGCGATCCCGCCGACCGCCGCCACCTCATGCAGCTGGCCGCCTACCAGGAAAAACACGGCCACCCCGTCGAACGCTTAAGCATCGACGCCGCCCGCGATCTCGAATCGGCGCTTAGCCCCACCATCTGCGGCGCCCTGCGCATCGCCGGCGACCACCAGATCGACCCCCGGGTGTTCTGCACCGCGCTCATCGACGCGCTGACCACCATGGGCATCCCCTTTGAGCAGCGCACCGCCACCCGCGAGGATCTCGGACCCACCACCATCGTGTGCGCCGGACTAGGTGCCCGCGACTTCTTCCCCCGGCTGCCGCTGCGCCCCGTCTACGGCGACATCATGCGACTCAAAAGCCCCACAGGCTTCGGCGAGCAACCACTGCTTAACCACGTCGTGCGCGGCTACATCACCGGCCGCCCCGTCTACATCGTCCCCCGCGCCGACGGCACCATCGTGGTCGGCGCCACCTCCCGGGAAGATCAACGCCCCGAACCTCAAGCCGGTGGCGTCCTCGACCTTTTGCGCGATGCCGCGCAGATGGTGCCGATGATCCGCGACTGCGACATCGTGGAAACCACCTGCGGCGCCCGCCCCGGCACCCCCGACGACCTGCCACTGATCGGCCGCGACGAGGACACTGGTGCGATCATCTCCACCGGATACTTCCGCCACGGCATCCTGCTGGCCGCCTGGGGCGGCGCACTCACCGCAGCGTTCGCCCTCGGGGAAGAAGACCGGATTGCCACCCCAGACGTGCTGGCCACAATCCACCCCGACCGCAACCAACAGGCTTCCGGCTCCAACGACCGGCTCGACATCCAGCCCTAACCGAGCCCGCGCTGCACAGGCGGCTGGCACACACTGTGGGCAGTCGCCGAAAGTGATCCAGGAGCTAGCGCTGCTGACGCTCCAACAACGCCTTCACCTCGCGCACGTCCCGGCGCACATCACCCAACGCCTTAATGACGTACACCACCATGGCAATCACGGCGACAAACACGGCGACAACAGGCAGCATCGCCACCAACTCGCCGAAAGACATATTCGAAAACATCACGCACTCCTAACAGAAATGTCCGACGGAACTAGCTACCTCAGGGGCCTTCGCACGCCGCAACACTTCTCGAGCTGCCGGCGGGCACACCCCAAGCGGCCACGATATTCAACAGCATAAGTGCACTGTGCGTACCCCGTGGCCGTTTTAAGGCGTGAATCCAGCGGCTAGAAAAACTGGCCCACCAGCGCCAACGCGGCCGCCAACACCCCGATCAACACGGCCGCAGCCACCACACCCCGCACATAACGCGGCCGCCCACCCGGATTCCGGGCCGCCAACCCATAAATCCCAAACACCGCAACCAGCGACAACGACAACCCCAGATTCAAAACCAACCCCACCTCGTCTCGGAAAGAATTCAGCACAAAAAACAGCACCCCCATGCCCACGCCGAAACGAATCGTCGCATCCGGATCCGCAGTCTGCTTCAGGCTCGCGCGCAGCTGCTCCCGCCACGACACCGGCTCACGATGACCAGCCATCACTACACCTTTCCTGTAACTCGTCTTTCCACACCCCAGTACCTGAAGCGACACCACCCGCCACGCACAAGGCTGCGCGAGGAAGATATTCGCCATTGATTTCCAACCACTAGTCACCGGGATTTTCACTAGTGTGAAAAGAGCATAAAACACCGGCGCACACCGCCACACGAAAACGCGCACCCGCTTTTCCCACCACAGCTGCCCAAAGGAACCGTAGATGACGACCCCCACCATCACCGTCACACTGCACGGCGAGACCACCACCCTCCCCGCCTGCACCGTCGCTGACATCGTCGCCCGAGTCACCGGAACCGACAACCCCCAAGGTGTCGCCATCGCCGTCAACAACCACGTCGTCGTCCGCTCAACATGGGATCAACCCCTCGCCGACGGCGACACCATCGAAGTGCTCACCGCCGTCCAAGGCGGCTAAAACCCACCCCACAGCACACAGCACACAGCACACAGCACGTTCCACACCCCTTCTTTCGCATCCCACCCCACGAAAAGCACCCAACGCCATGGCACACCACGACACCTTCCACCTGGCAGGCCGCACCCTGACCTCACGACTCCTGCTCGGCACCGGCGGCATGAGCAGCGTCGACTCCATGGAACAAGCCTTGCGCGCCTGTGAAGCGCAGGTCGCCACCGTCGCTATGCGCCGCTACACCACCGGCGCGCCGGGCGGCAAAGACCTCTACGCCATGCTGCGCGACCTAGGCGTCCACATCCTGCCCAACACCGCCGGCTGCCACACCGCCCGCGACGCCGTGCTCACCGCTCAGATGGCCGCCGAGGCCTTACAAACCGACTGGGTGAAACTCGAAATCATCGCCGACGACGACACCCTGCTGCCCGACACCACAGAGCTGCTCAAAGCCTGTGATGAGCTGTCCGCCACCGGCATGAACGTGCTGGCCTACACCAACGATGACCCCATCGTCGCCCGCCGCCTGATCAGCGCCGGCGCCGTCGCCGTCATGCCCGGCGCCTCCCCCATCGGCACCGGACTGGGCATCCTCAACCCCCACAACATCGAACTGATTGTCGCCGAATCCGCCCGCCACCACATTCCCGTCATCGTCGATGCCGGCATCGGCACCGCCTCCGACGCCGCCCACGCCATGGAACTGGGCGTCGACGGGGTCCTGCTGGCCAGCGCTGTCACTCGCGCCGAAGATCCCGTCGCCATGGCCCACGCCATGAAACACGCCATCATCGCCGGACACTACGCCCACCACGCCGGCCGCATCCCCACCCGCACCCACGCCCAAGCCTCCTCACCCATGGAGGGGCGCGCCTGGAAAGACCAGGTCCTATGACGGAAACCCCCAACCACCTCGCCGGAACACCCTGGCCACAACCAGAACCCGACACCTTAAGCGAGCGCGAACTCGCCCGCACCGCCCGCCAACGCAACCTCCCCGGGTTCGACGACCACGCCCAGCGCAAACTCGCCCACGCCAACATCCTCATCGTTGGTGCCGGCGGGCTGGGCTGCCCCGCCGCCACCGCCCTCGTCGCCGCAGGTGTTGGGCGGATCACCTTGTGCGACCACGACACCGTCTCCCTATCAAACCTGCACCGCCAAACCCTCTACCGCGAAAGCGACATCGGCACCCCCAAAGCCAAAGCCGCCGCCCGCGCCCTGGCAGGACTTGGCCCCACCGCCATCACCTGCGGACCCCGGCTGGACGCCAGCAACGCCACCGAACTGCTCTACACCCACGACGTCGTCATCGACGCCACCGACAACTTCGCCACCCGCTACCTGATAGCGGATGCCGCCGAAATCACCCACACCCCCCTCGTGTGGGCCGCCATCCTCCAGTACCAAGCACAACTGGCCGTGTTCAGCCCCGGCCACGCCCACCTGCGCGACATCTACCCCGAACCACCCAGCCCCGGCCAAGTCCCCAGTTGCGCCGAAGCCGGAGTCCTCGGCGCCGCCACCGGTGTAGTTGGAAACATGATGGCCATGGAAGCCATCAAACTCATCACCGGCATCGCAGAACCACTGAACAACACCCTGCTGATCTACAACGCCCTCGACAACTCCACCCGCACCCTTGCCGTCGCCGCGGACGACAACCGCCAGCCCGCCACCGACCTGGCAGCCCACCACACCCACGACACCATCACCGCGGACGAGCTCTACACCCACGCCCACGACCACCCCAAACAACCACTCATCCTGCTTGACGTGCGCACCCCGGAGGAACGCGCCACCGGCAGCCTGCTCGACCAACCAGCCTTCGCGGCACTGGCCACCACCGCCGCCCGCCGGGCAAACAGCACCACCCCCATCCGGGAGGTGCACTGCCCCCTCGATGAGCTATTGCACACCGGCGCCCAGGACCTAGCCGGCATCGTCGGCGTCGAAACCCCCCGCGGTGACACAGCAGCCTGCCCGGCAGGCCAGCAGCCGCTGCTGGTGCTGTACTGCGCAAGCGGGGTGCGCAGCACCCAAGCACTGACCGCACTAACCGAACAAACCGAAGCACTGGGCATCTCTGCCCGCAGCCTTGTCGGCGGAATCGGCGGCTAAAAAACTAGTAGTCAACTAGTAGTCGCGGTAGGCGCGGCCACGCCACAGCGCAAGCGCCCGGGATGCCTCCGTGTGAGGATCATCCGCGTTCATCAAACACCGCACCATCGCCACCCCAGCAATACCAGTGGCCGAAAGATCAGCCACGTCCTCGACGGTGACATCACCAATGGCAACGATCGGCAAACTGGTGGCCGCCACCAGCGGCGGATAACCATCCACCCACAACGGCTGCCGGCCGGAATCCTTCGTGGGTGTGGGGCGGAAAGGCCCGGCGCCGATATAGTCCAGCACCCCAGGATTATCCGTATGAAAAGCCTGCGCCTGCTGCACCAATTCCAGGGTGCCGGTGGTTAGCCCAATAATCGCATCCGGGCCCAACATTTGCCGGGCAACACTCGGCGGCAAATCATCCTGACCCAAGTGCACCCCATCTGCGCCGGCCGCAAGGGCCACATCCGCCCGATCATCAACCACCACAGCAGTCGCCGGGTTCGCCTCCCGCACCGCCGCCAACACATCCTTAGTCAACGCCAGCAGCTCGCGGGTGGTGATGTCCTTGGCGCGCACCTGCACCACCCCGGCACCCGCCGCAGCAACCTGGGCGGCGACATCCACAGTGTGCTGATCGTGGCCACTGGTGACCAGGTACAGGCGGTAGTTGGCTTTCGCGCGGGAAACAGGTGCGGTATCAGACATGGTGCCAGTCTAAAGGGAAGCACACCCGCCTGTACGGCGTATGAGGACCACGACCCGAACCGGCTGCGCCTAGTGAACAAACGGCACCTTCGCCATGATCCGCAAGGCAACCGTGGCGATCTTCGGGTGCCAGGTCAACCACCCAATCGGCAAAACCCGCTGGGTGGCGACCGTGCGGGGCTCGGTGAACTTCAGCAAGCCCTGCTCCCCGTGGCGACGCCCCATCCCCGAGGCCTTCATCCCGCCCATCGTGCCACCAAGAGACGCCCAGCCTGCCGCATATCCCTCGTTGACGTTGACGGTGCCGGCCTGCAGCCGGCTCGCAATCTCCTCGCCCCGCCGCGGGGATGCCCACACACTGGCATTGAGCCCATAGTTCGTATCGTTAGCCCACTCGATGGCCTCCTCCACACAACCAGCCGCGCACACATACGCCACCGGGCCGAACACCTCCTCCCGGTACAGCCGCGCGGACTCATCCACCCCCGTCAACACCGTCGGCGCCACCAGCCGGCCCTCAACCGTGCCACCGGTGACCACCGTCGCGCCACGGTCCACCGCATCATCAATGAACTCCTTCACCCGGTCGGCATGCTCTCGGGAAATCTGGATTCCCACATCACCGCGCGCCGCAATCGCCTCAGCAAACAAGGCACAAAACTGCTCCAACCGGCCCGGATGCTCAGCATCCTCGACCACCACAATGCGCTCCACCGCCACACACAGCTGACCCGCGTTACTAAAGCAAGCATCCACCGCACCACGCGCAGCACGCACCAGCGACGCACTGGTGTCCACAATCATCGGATTCTTGCCACCCAGCTCCCCTGAGAAACCAATCAGGCGCTCACCGGCCTGGCTGGCCAACAACCGGCCCGTGGCCGTCGACCCCGTAAACATCAAAAAATCACACTGCGCCGCCACCTGCTGGCCCACCGTCTCACCCGGACCACACACCAGCTGGAACAACTCCGGATCCACCCCAGCATCCACCAGAATCCTCACCGCCAACCGCGCCGTCTCCTCCACCTGGGTATCCGGCTTCAACACCACCGCATTACCCGCCACCAGCGCCGGCAAAGCATCAGAGACCACCAACGACAACGGATAATTCCACGGCGAAATGATTCCCACCACGCCCACCGGCACATAATCCACCCGCGCCCGCGTCAACACCGGCAACGCACCCGCGACCCTCCTACCCGCCAACACCTTACGCCCCCGCCGCCCATAAAACTCGGCCGTCGTCGCCACATCCATCACCTCAGCGAAAGCATCCGCCCGCGTCTTGCCAGTCTCGCGACAAATCACCTCCACCAACTCATCGCGATGATCCAACACCGCAGCCCCCACCCCACGCACCACCCGAGCCCGCTGCTGCACACTCAACCCCGCCCACCGCCGCTGCGCAGCCCGCGCCGAAGAAAACGCCTCCGACACCTGCGACAAACAAGCAGCGCCAGACACATCCGAACAATCCACAGGTGAATCAGTCATACCCCCATCATGACACCAGCCCACCTGGAAACCCCCAGACACCACCGCACACCACCCGCACACATCCCCACACCACCGAAAAACCACCAAAACCCCCAGCGCACCAACAATAGGTGCCACCCCAGCACCCCCTGGCACCACTAGGGTGGCAAACATGCAATGGCGAACCGACCTCACCCCCACCCAGGCCGTCGACTACCTCAGCGAACTCTACGAACACGCGTGCACCACCGCCCGCGAACTCCTCACCCGCGTCGGAAACAACCCCCACCCCACCGACGACGACGTCTCCGGCGGCGTCCCCGGATACGACACCGTCGTCTACCCCAAAATCAGCGTCAACATCACCTCCTGGCAACCCATCGACCGCACCGAACCCTTCGGCTACGTCGACCACGCCGGCGAATACTCAGCCGTCCTCTCCCGGCCCACCATGATGCGGGCCTACCTGAACGACCAACTCACCCGACTCGCCAACAACTACCCCTGCACCATCAGCGTCGGCCCCTCCGACGTCCAGATCCCGCCGGAATACATCGACAACATGCCGGCCCTACCCCAACGCCCCGCAGGACTACCCCGCCCCAGCCTCGACGACGTCGACGACGCCATCATCGACGGCGAATGGGACGCCTTCCACGGCGACAGCAGCCCCCTCGTACAATTCTCACCCCAACGCTTCGACATCGGCTGCAAACGCATCGAACACTACACCGGCCTTTCCGTCGACACCGTCCAACGCTACATCCTGTTCACGAACTACCCCATGCACATGGAAGAGTTCGAAAACTTCGGCCGCAGCGCCGTCGACGACGAATCCTCCCGCTACACCGACTTCGTCTCCGCCGCCGGCAACTACCAAATGCCCCGCTACGACCTCGTCGCCGACAACAACAACGGCGTCACCATCATCAACATCGGCGTCGGCCCCTCCAACGCCAAAACCATCACCGACTGCCTCGCCGTCCTCCGCCCCGAATGCTGGATCATGATCGGCCACTGCGCCGGCCTCGACGGCCGCATGCGCATCGGCGACCTCATCCTCGGCAACGCCTACCAACGCAAAGACCACATCCTCGACGAACGCATCGGCCACCACATCCCCATCCCCGCCATCCCCGAAGTCCAACGCGCCCTCGAAAAAGCCGTCGCCAAGGTCTACGGCAAAAACAACGAACTCATGCGCACCGGCACCGTCATGAGCACCGACGACCGCAACTGGGAATGGCACACCGACAAAAACCTCTGGCAACTCCTCCGCGGCTCCACCGCCGTCGCCGTCGACATGGAATCCGCCACCCTCGCCGCCAACGGCTACCGCTACCGCGTCCCCTACGGCACCCTCCTGTCCGTCTCCGACCTGCCCCTACACAACGTCCCCAAACTCCCCGCCGGCGCCCAAGCCTTCTACGCCTCCTCCAAACAAGCACACGTCATGTGCGCCATCACCGCCGTCGAAGCACTCGCCGCCAAACCCCACAAACTCCACACCCGCAAACTCCGCCGCACCATCGGCGAAGTCCCCTTCCGCTAAACAACCACCAAAACCCCACCCACCCCACACCACAACCCCCCATAATGGGAACCATGAACGCACACATCCCCGAACCCATCATCATCCCCATCAACGGAAAAACCCCCAAAATCCACCCCACCGCCTTCATCGCGCCCGGAGCCACCATCATCGGCGACGTAGAAATCGGAGCAGACTCCTCCGTGTTCTACGGATGCGTCCTCCGCGGCGATATCGGCCCCATCCGCATCGGCGAGCGCAGCAACATCCAAGACAACTCCACCATGCACGTCGACGCCGACGCCCCCTGCACCATCGGCAACGACGTCACCGTCGGCCACATGGCCCTACTCCACGGCACCACCATCGGCGACGGCACCCTCGTCGGCATGAAAGCCACCTGCCTGTCCCACTCAGTCGTCGGCAAAGGCTCCCTCATCGCCGCCGGAGCAGTCGTACTCGAAGGCCAAGAAATCCCCGACAAATCCCTCGCCGCAGGCGTGCCCGCCAAAGTGCGCCGCGAACTATCCGACGAACAATCCGGATCCTTCATCCCACACGCCGGCCGCTACGTAGACACCGCCCGCGCACACCGAGAACAAATCGCCCAACTGCGCGACCCAAACCACGCACAACACTAAAACCCACAAACACACCCCAAAGGCACAAGGAGCCCCAGTCAGCGTGGACTATTTTCACCTCGGCCGATTCCTGTGGATGACCCTCATTTCCGCAGCCATCCCCACCGCGATCCTGCTCGCCGCAGTGTCATACCAACCCAGCCGTCCCCGTGCTCAGCGCGCACCATGGCAGGGCGCGCCGGGACTTCTGGCCTATCTTTTAGGATTGGTGTCTTTCGTGGGGTGGTTGTCTTGGAACACCACCAATGGCTTTGAGGAGTTGCTTCACTACGGCCCACCGGCTGTTTTTCCTGCCTGGCAGGTAGCCGGCTGCGGTATCACCTTGGTGGTGGGAACGATCGTGCTCAATGTCCTGCATTCCCGCAGCCTGCGGGAGGTGGTGGCGTTTGCGGCGCTGATTGCTGCGGGGTGTGCCACCGCAATGAGTCTCGCCGGAAGCTTCGGTGTGACCGCCCAGGAGGGTGTCGGTGTCGGGTTCGCCTACATTGGCGGCGTTGTGGGTGCTGCGGTGGTGGGCGCGGTGGTGTTCGCCCTGAGTAAGCTGCGTGCCCGGGCATAGGCTCTGCTTTTTAACTACTGTGTAAAAACTCCATTGCCCGCTGTGCGGCTAGGTATCCGGCCATCCCATGCACTCCGCCACCGGGGGCCGCGGATGCGCTGGCGAGAAACACACCCGGCACGCCGACATCATGCGGTGTGTTCAGGCGTGGCCGCGCGATGAGCTGCCGGACACTGTTGCGCCCACCGGCGATATCCCCGCCCACATAGTTGGGGTTGTAGGCCTGCATGCCGGGTGCTGTGCGCACCCTGGTGGCCACCACCTGGGAGGAGAAACCCGGTGCGTAACGTTCGATGAGTGCGGCGATAAGCCGGGTCGTGTTTCCGGTGAAACCGTGGGGTACGTGCGCATACGACCACACCGGGTGAATGTTGCCTGCGCTGCGGGTGGGGTCGGCTAGGTATTGCTGTCCAAGCAGCACAAATGGCTCCTGGGGCATTGTCCCGGGGTGCTGCGGGGAGCCAAAGATACTGCGTTCACTGTGTGCGATGTGTGCTGCGCGCCCGCCGAGGTGGATGGTGCCTGCATTTGCCAGGCGCTCATCGCGCCACGGGATGTGTCCTCGGATGGCAAAATCCACGCGGCACACCCCGGGGCCGAAGGAGTAGTTCGCATACGTTCGTGTGCTGCCCGCGATTTGTGCCGCGGCTTGCGGGGTGGTGCTAAGAAGCACAGCATCGCCTGGCTGGTAGTGCCTAAGATCCGAGAGGGAACTCACCGTGCGGTTGGTGCTGATTTGTACGCCATGGTGGGCAAGAGCATCCACGAGCGCGTCCACTAGGGCGCCACTGCCGCCGGTGATCACGGGCCATCCGCCGGCCTGACCTAATGCTCCGAGCACTAGCGCGGGGCCAGTGGTCAGGAGCTGATGCAGTGGCGCGAAAGTATGCGCAGCTAGACCCGCAAATAATGCGCCTGCAGCCAGGGAGCCGAGTGCTCGGGCGGTCATAGTTGCTGGCAGCCCCATCGGTGCGGCGAGCACCGAGTGCTTGATCGCAGCAGCAAGCGGCACCCCCAGTGCGACCGTTGCGGTCTTCTCGGGCGCGGCGACATAGGGACGGAAAAGACGCTTCCACCTATTGGCGTAGTGGCCGAACTGCGCGGCAGTTGTTTCAAGATCGTTGTATAGGGCGACCGCCGCGTCGTTTTCTGCTGACAGTGGATGCGCTAAAGCAATGTTTGGGGTGCTGGTGGCAACCTTCAGACCAGCATCGAACAGGGCTCGGAAAGCAGGGGAGTAGCCCAGCATTGGATGAAAGGCTGCGCATTCGTCAACGATGATTCCGTGGGGAAACTCATCAGCCACCCATTTGCTGGAGCGGCAGCCCCCTCCGGGGCTGTCTGCGGTTTCGTAGGCAGTGACGTCGAAACCGTGCTGTGCGAGGACCAATGCTGCGACCAGACCGTTGGGGCCGGTGCCGACCACGTGAACCCGCCCTATTGAGCCGGTGCTTACAGCAGTGGGGGAGTTGTTCATGACAGCCACTGTAGGGAGAAGCAGTGCACCGTGGACAAGACCGCGCGGTGTCCTCGATGTCCGCCCACTTCGTCTCTGACTCGCTCGGGTGATCTTTGCGCGCTGGCTCACCGGCGCACACATGGCTGCTGCCAGCAGGCATGGAGCAAACCTGCAGCAAGTAGCCATGTCACTACCACCCACCCGACGAAAAGCTCCCACGCGAAGCAGTTACCCTAGAAACCATGACGCCAGAGTTTCGCCCCATGACAAGCGCCGACAGCGACATCCGCGTCGAGGCCATCACCCGAAACCTCGAAGAGCACTCGCTGCCCTTAAGCGAACAGGAAGCCAAGAGCCTGACCGGCTTCCACCCTCAGCGCGGCGACTTCGGCTTCGTCGCCATCTGCGGCCCCGAGTGCCGTAAGAATGCCGACGATGACACGGAAGAAGGCGTCGCCGGCGTCGCCTGGGTGACCTACTCCCGCGACAACTCACTGCCCGACGTGGTGACCTCCGTGTCTCCCAAGCACCAGGGCCAGGGTGTGGGCACCGCCCTGATCGACAAGGTGCTCACCACCGCCCGGGAAAACAACCTGCCCGGTCTGATCCTGCCGGTGTACGAAAACCACCCCGCCCGCCGCGTGTACGCGCGGATGGGCTTTGAGTCCCGCGCCGGAGCGGAAGACATGGTGATCCACCTGCGCAAGCCCCTGCACCGCGTCGCGGTGTACTGCGGCAGCGCCAAGGGCGCGCGCGGTGATTACGTTGATGCCGCCCAGGACCTTGGGCGTGAGCTCGCCGAGCGCGGCATCGAACTGGTCTACGGCGGAGGCAATGTCGGCCTCATGGGCGCCTTGGGCACTTCCATCATCGAGGCCGGTGGCACCGCGACCGGTGTGATGCCGCAGCAGCTCGTCGACAAGGAAATGGCGCACCCCGATCTCACCACGCTGGAAATCGTCGACACCATGGCGGAGCGCAAAACCCGCATGGAAGACCTCGCCGACGGCTTCATCGTCCTGCCCGGCGGCATCGGCACCCTGGAAGAACTCTTCCAGGTATTCACCGGCCAGCAGCTCGACCACCATCAAAGCCCCATTGCGTTTCTGAACGTCTCCGGCTTTTATGATCCGCTGGTCAAGTGCCTCTACCGCATGGGTGAGGAAGGCTTTATTCAGGACAAGTATTTAAAGTCCCTCATCGTTGCCGATTCTGTGGCTGATTTGTTTGCCCAGCTGGAAAACTGGCGGGCGCCGGGGCCTAAGTGGGCTGACGCGGTCAGCTAAGGCGTCGCCTTTAAAGGCAGTTTAGCCCCACCGCACAGCCCCCTTTTTGTGGTCGCAAAAGCTAGGGTGCTGCCTAGTGGGTGCTGTGGGTTCCCCACGAAGGATTTTTTGTGGTGTGTGCTGTGCAACAGCTTCTATACTGGTTGCTACTTTCACTAGTCGCCCTGGGAAACAAAGGTGGTTGATCCAATGCACACCGCTGAAAAGGCAGAATATTTCTCCCGCGGGCCGGGCTTTTTTGACTGGTTGCTGTACGCCATCGCCGTGCTGCTGCTTGCGACCGGACTGTATGCGCTGTTTCCGCTGCCGCTGCTTGCCGCCGTGTGGGGTGGCTATCGCCTGCGCAACGCTATAGCGCCGGCGAAGAAGCAATGGGTGGTCTACGTCATCATCGGGGTGGTTTTGGCCATTGTGATGGCGTTGATGTTCCTGCTGCTCACCCCGGTGGGTGTGGAGCAAACCAGCATCGGGTCCACGTCGTGGGAACCGGCGCGCTAAACCTAGCCGGTGAGTAACCACCACTGGGCGCGGGTGGGGGATGAAAATGTGGGGCTGTCGGCATTACAGTGAACACCATGACCGATGTGAACCAGAACACCACCGCGGCGCGTGAGCCCAGCCGGCTCGACAAGGCCTGCGACGACTACATCGCAGACCTGTGCGCCATTGCCCCCACCGCGGCAACAGCCTTCGGAATTCCGGGCTTTGACGACCAGCTTGAAAACTTTAGCCCCGAATTCTTCGATACCCTCGCCACCCGCACCAAGGAGCTGTATGACCTGGCGCGCAGCTACCAGGACAGCGGCGAAGGCGATGCGGTTGACCAGGTCACTGCAGCAGCACTGGTCGATAGGCTCGGGGTTGAGCTCGAATTGCATGAGATGGGCGAGGACGAGCGCTGCCTCAACAACATCGCAAGCCCCCTGCAATCCATTCGCGATACCCTCCTGCTGATGCCGACGGAGACCCAGGAGGATCAAGACAACCTGGCCGCCCGCATCGAAAAAATCCCCGCCGCACTCGATGGATACCAGCAGTCCCTGCTGCTGGCGGCCTCCCGCGGCCACATCGCCCCGGCTCGCCAAATCCGGGAGGTCATCACCCAAGCCAAAGACCTCACCGGCGCGGACTCCATGATCCAGGGTGATGCCGCTCAGCAAGCTTTCGGCGAGTTCGCCTCCTGGCTTGAAACTGAGCTGCTTCCCAAAGCACCCACCCAGGACGGCGTCGGCCGCGAACGCTACCAAGTCTTCTCCCGCCAGTTCGTCGGCGCGGCCGTCGACCTGGATGAGGCATACGAGTGGGCCACCGTCCGCCTGGAGGAAATCACCAACGCCCAAAACGCCATCGCCCGCGATCTCTATGGCGACGGTGTTGACGCGGCGGGAGCGATGAAGCGCCTCGATGAGGAAGAGCGCTACACCCTTTTCGGTACTGACGCGCTGAAAACCTGGATGCAGGAAACCGCCGATAAAGCCATCGCCGATTTGGGCGGCACCCACTTCGACATCGACGAGCGCATCAAAACCATCGAATGCCTCATCGACCCTGCCGGCACCGGCGGTATTTTCTACACCCCGCCCAGTGAAGACTTCAGCCGCCCCGGCCGCATGTGGTGGTCGGTGCCTAAGGGCGAAGACACCTTCCACACCTGGCAGGAACTGACCACCGTCTTCCACGAAGGCGTGCCCGGCCACCACCTGCAGCTCGGTGCCACCATGTGTAACTCCGACACCCTCAACAAGTGGCGCAAACTCGCCTGCTGGAATTCCGGTCACGGCGAAGGCTGGGCGCTTTATGCCGAAGCACTCATGGATGAGCTTGGCTACCACGAAGACCCCGGCACCCGCATGGGCATGCTCGACGCGCAGCGACTGCGCGCCGCCCGCGTCCTCATCGACATCGGCGTCCACCTCGGCAAAACCAACCCCGACGGTGGGCAGTGGACCTATGAGTACGCGGATAACTTCTTCGCCAACAACGTGGCCATGGCGCCCGCCAACCGCCGCTTCGAACTGCACCGCTACTTCGGCTGGCCCGGCCAAGCGCCCTCCTACGCGCTTGGGCAACGCCTATGGCAGCAGCTGCGCGCCGACGCCCAGGCCCTAGGAATGGATACCAAAACCTTCCACGCGAAAGCCCTCGCCCCCGGCTCCTTGCCGATGGGCATCCTGCGCGACGTGGTTATCGGCACCACCAGATAGGTCTTGCTCGACCCCGACACACCCCGGTCACCCCGCACACACCAGGCGTGGGTGGCCGGGGTGTCGCATGGGTGCGGGTGAACTCACACCTTTTTATCTACCCCCGGTATGCATGGCGGGGTGAAAAAGGTGTTTGCCCAGCTCATGGGGGATTATGTGGGCAGGTGGTGGTCGCGCTGGGGGTAGGCGGCAGGGGCGAAAACCCGGCACGAGTGGCTAAGGGGTGGGAATAAAACACCCCGGGTGGTGCTTGTGCCAGGAGGAACACCCACCACCCATTGTTTACTTCACAAGGAGAACCCGATAGTGAGTACCCAGCAGTTTGATGTCGTCGTCGTAGGTTTCGGCAAGGCCGGCAAAACCATCGCCATGAAGCGCGCCAAGGCCGGCGACAAAGTCGCCCTCATCGAGCGGGATCCCCGCATGTTCGGCGGCACCTGCATCAACATTGGCTGCGTGCCCACCAAGAAGCTGCTGACCGAGATGGCCGCCTTCGAGCTGGTCGGCGGCGATAAGGACCAGGGTTTCGCGACCGCCGTTGAGCGCCGCAACGCCCTGATTGAGAAGATGAACGCCGCCAACAAGGGCATGGCCGACAATGCTGGTGTCACCGTCATCGTGGGCGAGGCACGCTTCGTTGGCGCCCACACTGTGCAGGTCACGGGTGGGGAAGATGAGCTGAAGATCAGCGGTGAGACCATCATCATCAACACCGGTGCCACCCCGGTGTGGCCGCCGATTCCGGGCATCGATGGCGAGCGCATCTTCAACTCCACCCAGATCCAGCAGATCGAGCGCCCCCAGCACCTCGTTGTCGTTGGCGGTGGCCCCATCGGTCTGGAGTTCGCCACCCTGTTCAGCGGTTTTGGTTCCCAGGTGACCGTGCTGGATGCCGCGGATCGCCCCTTGGCCCGCTTTGATGAGGACGTGGCAGCTATGGCTGCCGAGCTGATGGAAAAGCGTGGCGTCACCTTCATCAACGGCGCCCAGGTTACCGAGTTCGTTGAGGACGCTGACCAAGTCACCGTGCGCTACGAGGGTGGTGAGGTCACCGCCGATGCGGTACTGGTCGCCATTGGCCGTAAGCCCGCCACCGCCGGCCTTGGCCTGGAGGAAGCCGGCATTGAGCTTAATGAGCGGGGCGCGGTGAAGGTCGATGAGCACTTGCGCACCACCGCCGAGGGCGTGTACGCCGCCGGCGATGTCAACGGTGGCCCCCAGTTCACCTACATCTCCTTCGATGATCACCGCATCATCCTGGCCGACAAGTGGGGTGTGGGTAAGCTGCACTCCACCAAGGATCGCGTCATCCCCACCACCACCTTCCTCGAGCCGCCGCTGTCCACCGTGGGTGTCTCCCGCGCGGATGTTGCCGAGCGCATCGATGCCGGCGAGGTCGTGGAGCGCGTGGTGAAAATCGCCGAGGTTCCGATCCTGCCGCGCCCGAAGATCCTCGGCCAGCCGGAGGGCATGGCCCGCCTGATCGTGGAAAAGGAAAGCGACAAGATCCTGGGCGCCACCCTGTTCTGTATTGACTCCCAGGAGCTCATCAACACCGTTGCCCTAGCGATGCGCCACGATGTGACCGCCACCGAGCTTGCCGAGGGCATCTACACCCACCCGGCGACCTCCGAGGTGTTTAACGCCCTGGGCTAAAGTCCCGCGACGTCCTCTCCCCAAGCGTCGGCCGATCCACTGGATGTGGGTCTGGCCGGCGCTGTTGTGTGTGGTGCCCCTGCGGGGAAGCGAAAGAAAGATCAGGCCACGGCACGCGCGAGCGACACCGGGGGCGCCTATCTTCCTCCTCGGAACCCTCGCCGCCGGCGGCGAGCGGTCGCACAGCGCCGTGCGGGTCGTGGGTGGGGTGGTACTGCGCGCACTAAGTGGGGTGGGTGTGTGGGGTGGGTGTTTGGGGTTTGTCGACTGGTGGGGTGAAAAGATTTTGGGTAATGAGTTTTTGGGCGGTGAGTCTTTTGCGCCCATTTTCGTCACTGTTACTACTGTGGGCTATTTGTGGGGGACTCGACGATCGGCGATGCGGGGCGCCGGCGCGGTCACGCATGCTCACCCCGAGCCGGGCCGCCCCCGGGACTGTGGCCCTGTGGGTCCGAAGAAAGAATCGGAACTATCTCCACTGTGGTAGGTCTCCGTGGCGCAGAAGTTGCGAGAGGGTGTCGGGGGAGTGCTGTGGAGGAGTGCTGTGGGGGAGAGGTTTGGGGTTTTGGGGGGCTGTCTGACGCAGGATGTTCACAAGCAGAATCTTTAAAAAATCGCCTCGATAGGCAGTGAAGGCCTATATAGTGATGGACATCATAGGAGTAACCCGGTCGGGTAACTTACTACCGTTGAGAGGTAGAGCCTATCGCACTCACGGAGCAATCATTTTCAACACACGAACGGGTGAGGTTATGTGCATAGGTCTATGACGTGGGCAAATGTGAGAAAACATTAAGAAACTAAGGATTGCGTGCTCCTAATCATCAGCATTGGGAAACAAATATTCAAGAAAATGCCAGGTTATTGGCAAATTGAACTCAGTTCCCAGGATGGGTGAAACCTGAGAAAAAACCTAATTTTATTTAGGTTTTGTGCCAAGGAATTGCTAAAGTCTCTCCATCTGGAGACCACTGCGTTCGCTGTGGTCGACTGTCAGTGAGAAGGAGTTGACGGACGTGGCCACTACCCCCACGCGTTCGCGAGCGAAACAAAATACCCCCGTAGGTATGCTGCGCGACAGCAAAATTTACTCAGCTTTGGCCCTAGCCCTTGTATTATTAATGGCTTTGGCTGTGACGATGGTGCCTCAGGCGCGGGCCTTCATTCCCGCGACCTTCCCCGAGGCCAAAGTCGGCATGGCACCCACCGCCACCGCTGAACTCACCCACGCTCCGGCAAAGCCGAAGCCGGGGGACAAGGTGACCTACACCGGCACCTACACCGTCCAGAGCGCTGAGAAGGGCGCGGCCGGCTATGACATCAAGATCGTCATCACCGAAAACGCCAACGCCCCCTTCGACTCCGTCGACGCCTCCAAGCTGTCCGTCAACAAGGGCACCGTCACCGGACCCACCAAAGACGGCGACACCTACACCTATGTCGTCAAAACCAACGACATCACCGACTTCGAGGCAACCTTTACTGCTGACGCCACCGTCAAGCAGGACGCCGGCGAGGGCAAACTCGTGATGGCCAGCTCCTCCATCACCGTCACCCCCACCCCGCCGCTGTCCATCGGTGCTGAAACCGTGTCCAACCAGCTGGTCAACTCCGGCGACGTGTGCACCGGCTACGGCGAGCACATCGCGCAGGTTCCCCTGACCAAGCTCGGTGCTTGGCTCGCTGACATCAAGTTCGCCTACGACCCCTCCAAGGTCACCCTCGACGAACTGCCCGACGCCGCCACCCTGTTCGCCAACGGCGATAAGGCCGATGCCCGCAACTCCATCAAGATCGAAAACGTCCCCGAAGACGTCCTGCAGGCCATCAAGGATGGCGCCGTTGTCAAAAACGACGACTCCACCCCGCCGTGGGGCCCGGTCGACCCGACCCTGGCCGGCCTGACCTTCAAAGACTCCATCAACTGGAAGTACGACCCGGCACTGTGGACCGGTGAAGCGTGGCTGCAGCCCACCGCCAAAATCACCGTCCACCGCGGCTACAACTACCGTTCCTGCAAGAACAACATCGCAACCGACTTCGACCCGAACCGCCTGAAGGCCTTCGGCCTGCAGTTCGACCTCGGCCGCGCCGCAGTCGACGTCAACGAAACCACCACCGACACCTTCGTGCTCCCCGGGGAGCGCAAGCCGATTAAGTGGTGTGAAGAGCTCTACTACACCGACCAAATCAAGGGCGGCACCCCGATCGTGACCCCCGTCGGCCAGGTCAAGGTCGTCGACGGTGTTGTCGAATCCTCTGAGAACAACATCGCCTCCATGACCCAGTCCTACGGTGGCCTCGGTATCTCCGAGAAGGTTCCGGAATGGGTGTACTACATCAAGGACACCACCCTGATGCGCGTCCACCTCGGCGACAACGTCACCGAAACCGTCGGCGACACCGGCGCCTACAAGCCGCAGCTGACCTCTATCGCCTTCGATCCCACCGGCACCCTGTGGCACATGAGCCCCAGCGGCCAGCTGTACTACTGGGACAACAACGAAAAGGGTGAGCCCACCGGCTCCGCCATCAAGGCCGCCTACGTGGAACGCCCCGCTTCTTTCGGTGGCTACACCACCAAGGGCTTCGTGCAAGACATCGGCTTCCTCAAGGACGGCTCCCTGGTCTTCGGTACCGGCTACCGCAAGGGTAGGAGCTCCACCAACGTGGTCTACACCGTGCCCTCTAGCGATCTGAAGGAAGGCCGCACCTCCAACCTGACCGAGTGGGGCAACTACCCCCTCGACAACGCCATCCTCGGCATCGCCTTCGCACCCGACGGCAACCTGTACGCCTCCAACGGCTCCACCGCCATCAACACCTCCCGCAACCTCTACAAGCTGGAAAAGGGCGGCGCCGCCGTGCCCGTGGAATTCGGCTCCAACGCCCGCGCCTCCAAGGGCATCCTGGGCCTGACCTCCTGTTCCTTCGGCCCCCCGGACACTGAAGTCCCCGGCCCTGAGGGCGTACAGGTACAAAAGTCCGCCTTCGACCCGGTCACCGGCGGTATCGCCCAGCCCGGTGAAACCACCGCCAACCCGGTCGAAATCCGCCCCGACGGCCGCGTCACCGTCAAGTACGCCGTCACCGTCGCCAACATCGGCGCCGAAGCCAAAGACCCCGGCGAAATCCGTGACGAGTTCACCGCACCCACCGGCTTTAGCATCGTCGACATGTCCGCCCGCAAGGTCGGCGGCGACAAGGTTGACTTCTCCGCCGACAACCCCGTGTTCAACCCGGGCGCGATCGACGGTGAAACCGCAATCACCTACATCGTGACCGTCAACCTCAAAGCCGACAGCGTCGAAGCAGCAGCAACCGTCAACGGCGAATGCGACACCACAGGCGCCGGCAACCCCGGCGGCGGCTTCTTCAACAAGGTCAAAATGGTTGACGACGCCGACGGCGACAACAACAACGACGCCTGCGTGCCGATCACCCCGCTGAAAAAGGGCCACATCAAGCTGATCAAGAAGATCGTCGACCAGGACGGCAACGACCTGTCCGCCCCCGGCGCCGAACTTCCCGAAGGCTTCGACCTGGCCACTGAGCTCGGCAAGTTCCAGCTGACCACCCAGGGCTTCGGCGTTGAGGACAACGCCCCGCTGTCCGGTGCCACCGGCACCGCCGGCGTTGACGGTGTCGCCGTCGATCAGGACGTAGTCCCCGGCCGCTACGAACTGTCCGAAGGCTTCAACGGCCCGAAGGCAAACGATCGCGACTACTACAAGTCCGGCGACTGGGAGTGCTCCGAAGGCGCCTACGATGCCGAAAACGCATCCGTGATCGTCCCGGAAAACGGCCAGGCTGTCTGTACCGTGACCAACACCTACGTCACCCCCCGCGTGCACGTCGAAAAGCTGGCCACCAACCCGACCGACAACCCGCACGTCGGCGAAGCCGTCAACCTCAAGCAGGCTGAAGGCGCCGGCAAAGACGCCCCCTACGTTGGCGAGCTGAAGTACACCATCAAGGTCACCAACGACACCGATGGTGTGGCCAACTCCAGCTTCATCACCGATAGCTTCACCATGCCCGCCGGCCTGAAATGGCAGGAAGGCAAAGACGCTACCGTCGAGTTCCTCACCTCCGGCGGCAACGCCACCATCGAATCCACTAACCTCAGCTACGCGCTGCAGGAAAACCCGGATGCCCCCCAGGTGGACAAGTACATCGCCACCGTTGGTGAAAGCCAGTTCACCGGTGAACTGCGCCTGGCTGACGCGGTGAAAAACCTCGGCCCGAAGGGTTCGACATCTTCCACCGCCACCTTCACCATCACCATCCCCGTGCAGGAAGACACCACCCCGGCCGGCGAGGACTCCACCGCCTTCCTCGAGCACCAGGAGCAGCTGGGCGAATGCACCAGCGAAACCCTGGGCGAAAACTCCAAGGTTGTCGGTGAAGACCAGACCAAGGGTGCCGTCAACGTCATCAAGCTGGACAAGGAATACCCCGGCTACACCGACGTGACCGACCTGCCTGCCCGCGACAACGTTGCGTGTATCCCGGTCACTAAGGACTTCCCGGCTGAGTGGAAGGTCGAGAAGAAGGCCGCCACCGGCGACGGTTTCACCGACTCTGGTGACGCGTCCGTCGGCGCGGAGGTCACCATGACCCGCCTGCCCGATGGTGCCGGCTACCAGGCAGTTGCTACTTACCAGGTGGTTGCTACCAACGTCGGCAAGACCGCGGCTGCTGCCCCGGCTATTAGTGATACCCCGACCCTGCCGGCTGGTTTCACCCTGAACGAGGTGACCTACGCCGCGGAAAACGGTGAGGCTGTCGTGGTGGAGGATGCGAAAAACGGTGAGCCGTTTGCTATCCCTGCCGGATCTTCTGAGAACAAGATTGATCCGAAGGGCACCGTCAGCTACACGGTGACCGTGACCGGCACCATCTCCTTGGAGGCCGCTGCGGCCGCGAAGTGGGATGCCACCTACGGTGACTCCATCAACGACAAGACCCCTGGCCTTGGCGAATGTGAAGTCAAGGGTTCCGGCACCCCGGGTACTGGTTTCTTCAACTCCGTGTCCATCGAGGGCGACGAGGGTGAAGACGGAAACAACGACTCCTGCGTTCCGGTCAAGCCCCCGGCATCTCGCGTGGTGGTGGAAAAGACCGACGACACTGGTATCAACCGCCTCGAAGGCGCAGAGTTCGTGCTGTACAAGGCAGTGTGCTCTGACGGTCAGTGCACCAAGGGCGAGGCAGTTGAGGGTGCTAACCCCATGCCGAAGCTGACTGAGGGAATGCTTCAAGAGCTGCCTGCATCGGCCACCGATGTTTACGGTGCCGACGGCCAGATCGTTGAAGGTGCTGACAAGCTGCTGGGTCGCGCAGTGACCCCGGAGCTGTCGGTCGGCCAGATGTACTACATCCAGGAGACCAAGTCCCCGGGCCAGACCAGCGAAGATGGTCCGAACTACTCGCTGCTCCCGGAGCCGGTGCTGTTCAAGGTCTCCGGTGCGGGTAAGGCTATTCCGGTTGACGGCCTTGGTGATCCGGTTACCGCTGAAGAAGAAGGTATTTACAACGTGTCTGATTCCTTCTACTTCGGTGAGGGCAAGATCAGCGTTCACGATCCTCGCGTTGGTGAGTTGCCGAAGGCTGGTGGCATGGGCCACTGGACCCTGGCAGGTGGCGCAATGCTGCTGATCATGCTCAGCCTGTTCGCGATGTACCGCATGCCGGTAACCCGCCGCAAGGCCTAAGGCACGCAAGCGCCGGCGGTGTCCGATCCCCTCCATCAGCTCCTTGGGGGACCGGATACCGCACAGCGCGTAGCTGGCTTAAATTTTCTTTAAGCAAAACCTTCACAATATTTATGCGGGCCGTCAGGGCTGTGAGTTTGCAGTCCTTTCGATAGCCGACGGGTAGCAAAACTCGTATTGCCAATCGTGGCTACCTTTTAGTCATCTCAATCCGTCCGCAATCGTTGTGAAGCGATGGCCATTTGGTGGGCAACCTGCGGGGTTTAGACTGGTTCACCCAAACGGGTGTAGTGGAATAAACTGTGCGGGAAATCACAAATAGCCTTGCAAAGGGAAATCACTTCCCCAGGGAAACATAGATGTTGCATTGCGGACAAAATATGTAGTTTCGCCGCAGAACTCCCGCTGGCCTGGCACTTTATTAAGAAATCCTGAAAGCGTTTCTAAGCTTCATGAGAGTAGGAGATTAGCTACCTAGCCTTCCGGCTACCCCCACTTCACCCCTACCGCAGGTAGAAGCCAAGTAGCGCCCTTGCTAAACCTGGCATTTTCCTGTGTTGCCATTGTGTGTCGCCTGTTCACCCCAGTTAGACTTGGGACTCTGAACAGGTCATAGACCACATACAAGGAGCTGAAGTACGTGGCCCACACACCGATCAATGGCCGCCATGGCGATGAGCGCACCCCAGGTGCCTCCGCTTTCGGCGTGGCTAGAAGCACTATTTATGCAGCATTCGCACTCGCGGCAGTCCTCATCTTGGCTGTCGCGGTTTTGGCGATTCCGCGGGCGAATGCGTATATCCCGGTCCAGCTAGACGAAGCTGCGGTGGGTGACCAGCCCGCTCTTACGGCTTCTATGACTTACTCTCCTAATGACCCGACCCCGGGCGCAGGTAAGCCGGTCACCTTTACTGGTACATATACGGCCACGGCTCCGGCTGCTGGCAACCCGGCCAGTATCCTCAAGATTTCGGTGACTCAGAGTCCTTATGCACCGTTTAACTCTGCCCCTACTACTTCGAACTTGAAAGTAAATAAGGGGTCGGTCGAATCGGTGGAAAAGGTTGGTGATAACACCTGGGTTTACACCGTTAAGGCCAACGATGTTTCGGGATTTGAAGCAACCTTCACCGGAGAAGCAAAGGTCAAGGAGGATGCGCCGGGCGGGTCAGTCATCTCCGCTGATACTTCCTTCACTTTCGAGCCGGGCACCAACAAGGTCGGCATGACCGAAATTACTAAACAAGTTGTGCCTACGAACGGTGATGTTTGTACAGGTTATGCCAAATACACCTCGAAGATCCCCGCAGATAGCCTTGGCTCCTGGTTGGCGGATCTGAAATTTGCCTACAACCCGGCCGTTGCAACTCTGGATGAGCTCCCCGACAACCTGTCTGACCTTTTCGCTGCGGCCAGCGATCCTAATGCCCGCAACTCCATCAAAGTCACTTTCCCGCCCGCAGTTGCTAACTCCCCGGAGGGTGCTTCTTGGCTCGAGAGCCTGAAGTCCGGCGGTGTGATTGACAAGAACGACACCACCAAGCCTCTGTACGGTGTGGATCCTAAGCTCGACATTCCTGGAATGGTCTTTAAAGACTCCATTAACTGGAAGTACGATCCAAAGGTTTGGACCGGCGTTGATTCTTGGCTGGGCACGGGAGTTACCGTCGAAGTTCACCGTGGCTACAACTATGCGAATTGTAAGAACAATATTGCTACTGATGGCGACGTTTCTCGTCTGAACGCTTTTGGTGTTCAGTACGACATGGGTCGTGCGCAACTCAAGGAACGCGTGAATGCTTCTGGCGCCTTTATTCTTCCGGGCGGGGATAGCCAACAGGGACCCTGGTGTACGGACATTGGTTACGTCTACAAGGCGAACAACAAATACGGTTTGTTCAACACGGAAAAGAAAGCTTCGACGGATCTGGTTACGCCTTCTCCTGCTCCAACCTGGGGTACCACCCTCGGTATGTCATCGAAGTTCGAAAACCGGATGTATTACCTCTATGGCGCAATGCCAGGGGCACCCAAGCTTGCGTACCTCGATACGAAAACCCTTAAGGTCACCGAGTTGGATTGGGATGCATCTGCATTTCCGACGTCAAAAACCTTGATTGGTATGACTATCGATGAAAACGGCATTGCATGGATGCAGCGTCAAGCTGATTATTCGTTGTACCGTGCTGATCTGAACCAGGCAAAGCCGGTCGTCGAGAAAATTGGCACGATCCCGTCGGGGTTGCAAACCTCGTTCGGAACTAGTGTCGCGCAGGTTTCACTCTTGGATATTTCCTCGCTCGGCGGAGATAAGCTCCTCTACTCCTTTAAGTCTTCAGGGAAGCCCAGCGTCGTTGTCTCATATGAGGTGTCAGTAGCGGGTAACACTATGGGTGCCTTTAATAGGGTTTCCGAAGCCTCGATTCCCAATACGGTAAAAATCTACAGTCTTAATGGTCTTGCTTTTGCTAAGGACGGATACGCCTATGTTGCGGATCAAGGACAGCCTCAGCTTAAGCGTTTCCAGCTCATAAAAGACGGAAAATATGTAGCAAAGAGCACGCTTGAAGACTACGTACAGAAATCCGCGATGGTTGACCTCGGTTCTTGCTACTACCCGGATGTGCCGCCGGTAGAAGGCGGTCTGAAGGTTCAAAAGTCTGCGGTCGATCCCGTTACTGGTGAATTACTTGCGCCAGGTGCAGCAGCTGTCAATAAGGTCAAGGTTGCCGCTGACGGCAAGGCTGAAGTGCAGTACGCGATTCGAGTCGTGAACACCGGCACTAAAGAAGCTGAGGTACCGGAAATTCAGGATACTTTCACGGCTCCTGAAGGCTTTGTTATCAAGGAAATGACCGCTAGGTCTGAATCTGGAGTGCCTGTTGAGGGCTTCACCAAGGAAACTCCGGTATTAAACCCCGGAACTCTTGGTGCTGGAACCTTGAAGACTTACTTCGTAACGGTCAAACTGACTGCGCCGAGCTTAGAGGCAATCGCTTCTGCCAAGGGCGAATGCGACGAAATGGGTCAGGGTGCGTCCGCCGGCGGCTTCTTCAACAAGGTTGATATGGAAGGCGATAAGGACGGCAGCAAGAATAACGAGGCTTGTATTCCTTTCGAGAAGCCCAAGACTGCAAAGATCACCCTGATCAAGAAGATCGTTGATCAAAATGGTGCAGAAATCACCGGCTCTGAGCCTGGCTTGCCGGAAGGTTTCAATCTTGAGGCGGAACTCGCAAAGTTCAACCTCGTTGCCACTGGATTCTCTGACGCAGGAGCTCCTTTGTCAGCTGTCTCTGGCGCTGCTCAGGCAAATGGCGTCGCAGTCGATAACGAAACCGTGGCGGCCGGGAACTACAGTCTTGCCGAGTCCATGACTGCACCTAACGATGGTCCGGGTAATGGCTACTACCAAGCTGGTGCTTGGGACTGCGGCGATAAGAAGCTGACTTTGGTGGCAGATCCCGGCGGAGACAATGTTCAACGTCCTCGCCTGGTTCTTCCGGCGGGCGGCTCCGCAACCTGTACGATCAAGAACACCTTCGTTATTCCGCAGGTGCATGTTGAGAAATTCGCAACCAACCCTGCTCTGGCTACGGTTGAAGGAGCTACCGCAAAGCACGTTGGTGAGCCCCTGATTCTCCAGAAGGAAAACGGCGAAGGCCCCGCGAAGGGTGACCTCGTTTACTACGTCCGGGTTACCAATGACACTGAGAAGTACGTCGTCAGCTCAGGACCTGTGCGTGACTACTTCACAATGCCTGCTGGACTGAAGATTCAGGATGGCAAGCAGGTCACCGTCGATTTCTTCAACTCGGTCGATCCGAAGGGCAAAGAACTCGCACCGGAGCAGCCTGGTGGTCTGCCGACCTTCGAGCCGACTCTCGAATACTCTCCCGCAAACGCTCGTCTCATCGTTTCCGGTGAGAATGGCCCGCTGTTGCGGAAGATTGACATCAGTGAATTCGCATACGTTGACTCTGAGAAGCCCGAGGTCAAGGGCGCTCTGCTTGCCGATAACGTGGTGAATTTGGGATCCGCCAAGAAGCCGACTGCTGCTGATAAGTGGGTTCCCAACGAGACGAGTCGCTATGCCTACTTCCGAGTCACTGTGCCTGTCCAAGAGGTCGAGGGCGGCAAGGATGACGTCGACAGCTTTGCGCACAACAGCTCTTCGCTGGGCCAATGTGAGTCGACGGCTGACGGAAGTGTCCCCGGTGTCCAGGACGGTGTCCAGCCGAAGGGTGCGGTGAACTCCGCCAGCCTGACGGATGGCGAGTCTGATTACACCCCCGGTTCCGGGACTAAGGAAACCGACAACAATGCGTGTATCCCCGTGGTGAAGCCTGCCTTCCACATTGAGAAGCTCGCAGCCAACCCGACGAAGAACCCGCACATTGGTATGCCGGTCAACCTTGATGCCAAGGAAGCCGATCAGCGTGTCCTTAAGTACAAGGTCGTTGTCACCAACGACACCGCTGTCGGTGAGAACTCTGACCAGAAGTTCGAAACTGGTCAGGTGACTGACACGTTCAAACTGCCTGCTGGCCTCAAGATGCAGGATGATCAGAACATCAAGGTCGAATTCGAGGCTGCCAGTGGCATCGAGGCTGTCGGAATGAAGAATTCCTACACCGAAGCTGAATTCAGCAGCGGTGCGGTTCTGGCCACCAAGATCACCGGTCTTGCTGGAGCCGGTAAGGAAGGCTCCACTGCTACCTTCGTCATCACGATTCCGGTCGATGCTGATGAGTCTGAAGGAGACGCTGAGCCTTACTTCTCCAACCGTGAAAACCTTGGGCAATGTGAATCTGAATCTGCAGGAGAAGGCTTTATCGTCAAGCCCGGCTCTGAGAAGGGCGCGATCAACAAGGTAACTCTGGTTGAAGAAAACCCGAACTACACCGACGTTCCTGGCCTGGTAGAAAACGACAACGTCGCTTGTATCCCGGTTGAAAAGAAGATTCCCGCGAAGTGGGAGGTCAATAAGACCTCGGCCACGAACGCTGAAGGTACTGAATTCACCAAGCCTGGTGATAACCCCGGTGCCGCGGTGAAGATGGTCGAGCAAGATGGCAAGCTGGTTGCAACTGCTACCTACAAGGTCACCTTGACCAACACGGGTAAGGCGGAGCAGGAACTGACCTCGGTTACGGATACTCCGACCCTCCCCGATGGCTTCAAGATCGATGAAATCACCTATCAGAAGCTGTCCGATGGCGAAGTTGTTTCCGTCCCGAACCCGGCCAACAAGCAGGAATTCACCATCCCCGGTGATCGCGAGGTGAAGGTTCCTTCTCAAGGAACTGTTGAGTACAAGATTGTCGTCAAGGGTTCTATCTCGACTGAAGATGCTGCAAAGCTCCAGTGGAGCGCGTCCGTTGGTGACACCCTCAACGAGAAGACCAAGGGCGTTGACGAGTGTGAATTGACTGGTAACGGCACTCCGGGCACCGGTTTCTTCAACCTCGTCTCTATCGAAGGCGATAGTGACAAGACTGAAGATAACGACGCCTGTGTCCCGCTGATTCCTCCGGCAACCAACATCGTCATCGAAAAGACCGACGACTCTGGCAGCACCCGTTTGACTGGCGCTCAGTTCAAGATCGTCAAGGCAACCGGTGAGCCTAACGCTTACAAGCCCGGCACGGAAGAAGTTTCCCTGGAGGCATTGACCGCAGAGAACAAGAGCCGTGTGCCTGGCGCTGACCTCACCATCAACGATGGCCAGGAAGAGGGCTTCGGACGCTTGGTTTCCGGCAACCTTGAGGTTGGCAAGCTGTACTACATCCAGGAAACGGTCTCCCCGGGCCAGGACAAGAAGGGCGCAAAGTACTCCCTGCTTCCCGAGCCGGTTCTGTTTAAGGTTGTTTCCGCAGGCACCGTTGTTCCGGTCAATGAACTTGGCGAGCCCCTCGAGGCTTGTGGAGACGGCGACCCGAAGTGCCCGAAGGGCAGCTACGAGGTAGGAAAGTCCTTCTACTTCACCGCCGGCAAGATCACCGTCCACGACCCCCGCGTTGGTGAACTGCCGAAGGCTGGTGGCATGGGCCACTGGACCCTGGCAGGTGGCGCAATGCTGCTGATCATGCTCAGCCTGTTCGCGATGTACCGCACTCCCGGTACTCGCCGCAAGGCATAACTAGTCAGTAGCTAGTTCCTAAAGCGCCCGCCCCGAGACACCTCGGCGGCGGGCGCTTTGGTGCGTAAGCAGCGAAATATATGCAAAATATGTAACTCACAAATGGGGGGAGTGCGACATCTGACGTCGCCCGTGCGGGTGGGATGATGCGGGGAAGGTGGTCAATGTCATTGTGGGCAGGCGGAGGGGGATAGGGCGGGACTTCCGGATTGGGGCGCAGCGTAAGTGTCAGGGTTGCTGGCGGAAAAGACACTGAAAAGCGCAGCTAAGAGGCGTTTTTTCTGCGGGAGATACTCGGCGGTAGACCCGCCCAGCCAGGGGAGGGGACTAGTCGAATAGGGGCTTAAGACTCCTTGCCTTAAAAATGCTTTACTTCTCCCTAATGAACACCTATCCCGACAGGTGGTTTTTCAATTAGTTTTTTCCTAGATGGGTCGATGACCTGAACAAAAGGAGCTGATTGACATGGCAACCACGCCCACACGAGACGTTATTGGGGTCACCACCCGCGGGGTGGAACGTGTCAAACGCCAACCCAACAGCACGCTTCGCGCACTACTGGCATGGCTGGCTGTCATCATCCTCAGCATCGCGACAGCTGCCATCCCCCAGGCGCACGCCTACATCGCCGATGAAAGCATCACCCAACCCGCCGTCGATGGGCAACCACAGCTGCACGCTGAAATGACGCATTCGAAAGTCGACGGCCACGAGCCCCGACAGGGCGAGGAATTCACCTACACGGCCACCTTCACCGTGGACAACGCCTACCCGGCGGGGATCGGCACCGAACTATCCATCACCGTTGCCCAAGACCCCAACGCGCCCTTTAGCAGCCCGCCGGAAGCCGGCGACCTCAGCGCGCCCGGCGGCACCATTACCGGCATTACCGCCAACCCGGGCGGCTCCTGGACATACACAGTCACCGTGAAAACCCCCGGAAGCTTTAGCGCCACCTTCACCAAACAGGCACAAGTCAAATCATCCGCGCCCGCCGGCACCGCCATCATCGGCTCCGCTTCCATCGCCGCGAAACCCGCCGGGGTGGTTGACGTTGCCATCGTGCAAGACGACCCCCACATCGACTTCGACGAAGGGCGCTGCGCCGGTGTGGCAGAATTCTCCGCCACCGTCCCCGCCGACCACCTCGGATCCTGGCTGGCCGACATCAAATTCGCCCTCAACCCCGCCAAAGCCCGCTTCGCGCCCCTGCCCAGCAAAGACGACTACTTCGCCGGCACCGACCCCAACAACAGCATCACCTTCACCGGGCTGAGCAGCCAACAACTCCAAACCATCAAAGACGCCGCCGTCATCAACCGCAGTGACACCACCCCGCCGCTCTACGGCACGGACCCCAAACTGCAAAAACCCGGCGTCGGCTTCGTTGACTCCATCAACTGGCCCTACAACCCAGCCATTTTCACCGGCACCGCCTGGATCCCCACCAACGTCCACGTCGTCATCAAACGCCCCTTCAGCTACCTCGACTGCATCCCCGTCCAAACCACCCTCGGGCCCAACCCCGACCGGCTGAACTCCATGGGTGTGCAATTCAGCAACGGGCGCGCCTTCGTCGACGACCGCACCGCCACCACCGACGCCTTCGTACTGCCCGGCGGCACCACCCCCACCCCCAGCTCCTGGTGCCAAGACATCTACTACACCCAACTACCCAGCAATAACGGTGGCACCGCCCTGACCGGACCCATCAACAAATTCCACGTCACCCAAAGCACCGACCCCGACAACCCCAACCCCAACGCCACCGCACCCCAAACCGTGGTGTCCTCCCTCACCGAGGACTACGGCGGACTCGCCCTGAGCCCCTACCTGCCCGACAAAATCTTCTTCTTCTCCAACGGCAACCTCCAATACATCGACAACGGCTCCATCACCACCATCGGGCCCGCACCCCAATACACCCTGTCCTCCATCGCCTTCGACCCCTCCGGCACGCTCTGGCACGTCAGCGCCTACGGGCAAGTCTGGCACTGGAAACAAGACCCCACCACCCACCTGCCCACCGGGCCCGCCATCAAAGGCCCCCAACTGCCCCTCAACGGTAACAGCTACGTCCAAGACATCGCCTTCCTCGACGACGGATCCCTGGTCTACGGCATGAACTACGGCAACACCTTCTCCGTGTACACCGTGCCCGCCAAAGAACTCACCGGCACCAAAGCCCCCCAAACGCAACTCTGGGGCACCTACCCCTTCAACGGGCCCGCCTGGGGCTTCGCCTTCGGCCCCGACAAGCGCCTCTACGTCGCGCCCGGCGTCAACGCCAACAACCCACCAACCACCGTGTGGGAAATCCCCAAAGACGGCCAAGCCATACGAGTGAACTTCGGCTTCAACCTGCCCGGCTTCATCGGCGGACTATCCTCCTGCGACTTCGGCGCACCCCTCAAACCACAGGGCGCCTTCACCGTCGCTAAAAGCGCCGTCGACCCCGTCACCGGCACCGTCGCACCCGCCGGCACCACCGCCCCCAACACCGTCACCTTCGACAGCGCCCACCGCGCCACCGTCTCCTACATCATCACCGTCACCAACAGCACCGACCAACCCGTCGACGCCGGCACCATCACCGACACCATGACCGTGCCCCAAGGATTCACCATCCTGAGCAAAAAAGCCGAAGAAATCGGCGGCAGCCCCATCGACAACTTCCCCGAAAACGGCACTCTCAACCCCGGCACCATGCCGCCCAACAGCATCAAGCAATACCGCATCACCCTCGAGGTCCAAGCCACCGTCGACGCACTCGCCGCCAAAAACAACCTCGAATGCGAAACCAGCGGTGCCGGCACCCCCGGCACCGGACTGTTCAACCTGGTCACCTCACCCGAAGACAAAGACGGCGCCGACAACAACGACGCCTGCATCCCCATCACCCCCGTCGACAAAGCGCACCTAACGCTCATCAAGAAAATCGTCGACCAATCCGGCACGCCCCTGCCCGACCAAAGTGACGCCCAAAACTTCCAACTCGTAGGCTCCCTCCAATCGCCCACCCTCAACACCGGCGTGGCGGGCACAGCCAACCCCGACACCGGAATCGCCGTCGACGAAGACGTCATTGCCGGCACCTACACCCTGGCGGAACAAGGACCCACCGTCGACGGCGACGCCCCCTACTACTACCAAGCCGCCACCTGGACCTGCAGCCCCGGCACCTTCGACCCCGCCACCAGCAGCGTCACCGTGCCCACAGGTGCGACCGCCACCTGCACCGTCACCAACACCAAAGTGCCCAAATTCCACGTCGAAAAACTCGCCACCCACCCAGCGGCCACCGACGAAGGCACCCCACCCAACCCCCACATCGGCGCCCCCGTCATCCTCAACGACGGGCGCGGCACCATCGAATACACCATCGTCGTCAGCAACGACGCCACCTTCGCCGGAAACTCCGGACCCATCACCGACCGCTTCGGCGTGCCCGCAGGCCTCGTGTGGGACAGCACCCGCCAAGCCACCGTCACCTTCAACGGTGAACACGGCTCCACCGCCACCGACCTGCTCACCCACCCCACCGAACAACAACTCGCCAGCGGCGCCACCATCGCCAGCTCCGTGCGCAACATCCCCGGCCTAAGCCCAGGCGCCACCAGCGGCGCAGCCAACAGCGCCAGCTTCACCATCGCCATTCCCATCGCCGCAGACGGCACCAAAAATGCCGGCGGCACCACCGCCTTTGAACAAGCGGAAAAAACCCTCGGGGAATGCACCTCCACCACCGTCGAAAACACCCCCGTCGCCGACGGCACCACCAACAACGGCGTCCTCAACCACGTCTACCTCCCCAACGAATACACCAACGACACTAAAACCCTGTGGAACAAAGACAACGTGGCCTGCGTACCCGTGCGCGAAAACAACATCCACGTCGTCAAGCAAGCCACCCACCACGACGGCACCTCCGGAGTACACGAAGGTGAAATGGTGTCCCTGAAAGCCCCCGCCCCCGGGCAAGATCCCGCCGGCGTGCTCGACTACACCATCATCGTCAGCAACGACGCCCCCTTCACCGCCACCACCGGGCCCCTCAGCGACACGTTCACCATGCCCCCGGGGCTGACCAGCAACGGGGACGCCACCATCACCCTCGAAGCCCCCACCGGGGTAACCGTCACCGGAGCCCCCACCACCGTCCCCATCAACCCCACCGGCGAAACCACAGTCAACCTCGCGGAAGCCATCAGCGGGCTTGCGGCGCGCGACGAAGACGGCCACCAAGTCACCTTCACCATCAGCATCCCGGTGAAAGCCACCGCTGATTTCTCCCGCCACGCCGACGACCTCAACTCCTGCGTGATGCGCAAACTCACCAGCGCCGACGGAAAAGAATCCCTCAACATCGTCAGCCCCGACTCCACCGACGGCGCCATCAACGCCACCACCCTCACCGGGGAAACCGGCGCCTACACCACCATCCCCGACGCGGTGGAAGGCGACAACAAAGCCTGCATCCCGGTCGAACTCCTCCTACCCAAATGGAATCTCAAAAAATACGCCGACAACAGCGGCGAGGCGAACAACGACGGCACCGAATTCACCGCCAACCCCGGCGTGAAAGGTGAAGAAAAAACCCTCACCTTCAACCCCAACACCGGCCGTTACGAAACACTCGTCTGGTTCAAAGTGACCCAAAGCAACGACGGCGATGGGGCAGGACCCGCCCCCGCCGTCACCGACACCATCACCCTGCCCGAAGGGATGCGCATCGACGCCGTCACCGCCGGCGAGAAGGTCCAAACCCTCACCCCACAGCCCCTCGCAGCGGACACCACCAACACCTTCACCTTCACCATCCCCGCCGGTGACACCCCAATCGACCCCGGACAAACCCGCACCTACCTCGTGCGCGTGGCAGCCTCCGTCGACGTCGCCACCGCCAACAGCATGAACTGGGGTAACGCCCTGGGAGAAACCTCCCGCAGCGCCGACGCCACCCTCGGGGCAGGCGAATGCCAAAACGAAGGCGCCGGCACCCCCGGCACCGGCATCTTCAACCAGGTCAGCGCCGACGGCGACGATGGCAGCGACGGCGATAACGACGCTTGCGTGCCCGTGCGGCCCAGCGCGAAAAGGATCCTCGTCGAAAAGACCGACGACACCGGCAAGACGCGCCTGACAGGCGCCCAATTCGCCCTCTACAAAGCCACCTTCGCCGATGGCGGCTGGGTGCCGGAAACCACCCCGCTGCTCGAAGCGCTGCCGGCACTCGATAGCCAGACCGCCCCCAGCGTGCTGCCCGGCTTCAACCCGGACACCGCCACCGAGGAAGACTTTAACGGCCGCTTCATTACCCCGCAGCTCGCAGTCGGGCAGGTCTACCTGCTCAAAGAAACCAAATCCCCGGCGATGGACGGCAAAACCTACTCCCTTTTGCCGGAACCAGTGATGTTCAAAGTGGAAAGCGACGGCAGCATCATCCCCGTCAACTCCCTCGGTGATGAATCCACCGACGGCGTCGAGAAACAAGACGGCACCTACGTGGTGGGCAACTCCTTCTACCTGGCCGCGGGCACCATCACCGTGCACGATCCGCGGGTAGGGGAGCTGCCGAAAGCCGGCGGTGTGGGCCACTGGACGCTGGCTGCGGGCGCCTGGCTGCTCATCGCGGCAAGCCTAGTCTCGCTCTACCGGGCCGGAAGTACCCGCCGACGCGCCCTCTAGCCACCAACCCAAAGGGCATTTGGGCAGCTCATAGGGCCTTAAACTCTCCTATCAAGAGGCGGAGTTTAAGGACCTTGGTGGGTCGGGTGGCAGCTGGGCTGTGTAGTTGCTGCGCAGATAGATAGCCCCCCTTGGGGTAGCGCAGGGGGTATTGGGGATGGATTTCACCCCCACACCACCAACTTATAATAAAAACATTTGTGACAGTTGCGATTGATAGGCTCTAAGCCCTATTGTTTGTCCTCATGACCAACCGCGCCCTCGGCAAAATTGCCGCTCTTCTTCTCGCAGCCACCGCATTCGTGGCCCCCGCCGCCACCGCCCACGCACAAGGCTCCAGCACCGCTGACGGCCTGCCCGCCGGCAACCAACAGTCTGGCAGCAACGCCGTCGACCTCATCGACAGCCTCGGCGCGCCCCAACAATTCGACGCCATCGTCCGCATCGGCAATTGCTCCGGCAGCATCATCGCCCTGCCCGACAGCAAAGACACCGACCCCGCCCTGATCCTGACCAACGGGCACTGCTACAACCTGAAAATGCGCGACGGCGATGTTGTCACCAACATGCCGGTGCGCGAAAAGGCCTACCTGTTCACCGGGCCCAACCCCCGCCGCGTGGGCACCCTGCCCGTCAACAAGGCCCTGTACGCCACCATGACCGACAGTGATATCGCCATCTACCGGGTGGGCATGAGCTACCGCGACATCTACCGCTACTACCGCACCGTGCCGCGCGTCTTAAGTGATGTTGCCCCCACCGTCGGCGATAACCTGCACGTGACCTCCGGGTACTGGAAGCGCACCTGGGACTGCACCTTCGACGGCATTGCCGATAAGGTTCAAGAATCCGGCTGGACCTGGGAGGGCGTGACCCGCATGGTGGGCCCCAGCTGTAAAACCCAGCCCGGTTCCTCCGGCTCCCCCGTGCTCAACGACGCCGGCAAGATCGTCGCCGTCAACAACGCGGGAAACTTCGACGGCGCGGCCTGCCGCAACAACAATGCCTGTGAAAACAACGACGGCAACATCACCGTCATCCCCGGCGCCCGCTACGCCACCCGCACCGACCAGGTGCCCGGCTGCTTTAGCGGCTCGGAAGTAAACATGGCCAAGCCCGAATGCACCCTGCCCGGTGGCGCCGCCTACTCCGGGCACGCGCTCCAGCTGAACTAAACCAGCTCGTGCCACACCCTATCTGGCACCACCTTTTCCACCCCACGCCCCACCGCCACCCGGTTGGGGCGTGGGGTGGCGCCGTTTAACCAGCCACACAACTTTGTTCGGCGCGACTCCCCGCGCCCGCGTGGAATACCCCTGCGAGATGAGTTTTCCGGTAGGTTTTTAGCCACCATGAACCCGCTAACTCAGGCCGTTTTGTCGCAGGCCACGAAACTTCTCACCCGCACCACCGCGGCCGCCCCGCAGGCGCTGGACAGCGCCAGCGAACTCGCCCGTAATCTCACTGGGCGCATCACCCAACCGGCCGCCGAGACCGTCAAAGCCGCCGTCGGCCGCTTCGCGGACCAACCCATCGCCACCGGGCCTTTGGGTCGAATCGATGATGCTGTGTGGCGCTTCGTTGTCTCCCACCGGCCGGCCGGCAGCCCCGGCCCCACCAGTGAGGGACTGTCCCCGGCACACGCCGGCAGCCCCGCCCCCTGGCAGGCCACCACCTTCGCTGACGGCTTCTTCTACACCATCCACTGGGTAGCGCAGCCCTCCATCGTCGTCACCGCCGGCAGCCTGTTCGCACTCACCCAAGGCATTTTGGGCCTAGATCCCGTCCGCCGCCGCATCCTGGCAACCGGCACCAAGCCCGCCTGGTTTTGGGACGTCACCATGGCGCAAGCCATGACCAGCATCGGGGTGGTCGTTACCGCCCAGGCATGCTCCACCGGGTTTAAAAAACTCTTTGGCCGCCAGCGCCCGCCGGAGATGTTCCGCCTGGCTATCGAAAGCGCCCGCTCCTTCCCCTCCGGGCACATGATCGCCGCCGTGGCCGGCTGTGGCGCACTGCTCGCCCTGCGCTACGCCGGGAAGCGTGCCGCGCACGCAAGCGCCATGGCAACCACCGCGCCGGGTGTGCACGAGCAGAACCCAGCCAGTGCGGCGGACTCCCGTCAGGATGTTGCTTCCCGCACCACCCAGGAACAAGTGCCCCCGGCACTCATTGCCGGCTGTGTGGCCTGGTGCCTCATCGTCGGCTACGACCGCCTTTATATGGGCGTGCACTGGCTCAGCGATCTTCTTGGGGGCGCGGCCATTGGCGGTTTTTGGTCTTTTGTGGCCTGGAAGGCACAAGCCCAGCTGCGGCAACACCGCTAAAAAAACCAAGCGCCTGCCCCACGCACAGCGAGCACGCGCATGGGACAGGCAAGTCTGAAATTGTCTCCACCCGCGCTCGCGGGTGGAAGTCGGGTAGAGGTGCGGTGGCCGATGGGCTGTTTAGGCCTCGTCGAAATAGTGCAACGCACGGGAGAGCAGATTGGTTTTCTCGCCGGGAAGATCCAGGATGAGATCGAAGAAGTCCTGCGGAACCTCATCTGAGCCCGGCTGATCGTGCGCGGTCGGCCCCACGGGTGCGGGCGTGACCACGGCGGTGGGCACCTGACAACGACGATCATCGCTCATAAGCCCCACCGTACAGCTCCCACCGGGTGCCGTACAGGGCTTTGGGGCACAAATTTTCAGCAACAACCATAATTGCTTGTGCATATCACCCCCGGGGTGGGAAAACCGCCCCCGTAGAAAAGTTGATATCACTCGTTCGGTGGTGTTCAATCGCCTGGTAGCACACGTTGCACACCCCCACATCGAACCCCACCCGCACCACCACGTGCCGAAAGAACACCCCGCATGTCAGACGACGCCACCACCGCGCACCCCTCCGGCCTTGATGCGCACCCTTGGTGGTTCACCCTTGCCACCCAAGGGCTGTTGCTCATCATCCTGATCGCCACCGTCGTGGAGGCGATTTTGCTGGCCGGGTGGGTCCTCGACCCGGATGCCATGTGGTGGCAGATCGTCATCCTGCCCCAAACCTGGCTGCTGTCCGGCCAGGCGGACGTGTGGGCCGCCATTTTCTACTCGGTGGCCCACAACATCATCGGCACCTCCATGCGCTATTCCAGCGTCATTCAAGTAACTTTCGCGGTGATCCTCACCGTGAAGTTCCTGCTGCTGGTTTATGCGGGCTGGGGGCGCGGCAACAGTGTGTTGATGTCGGCGCTCAAACTGCTGCTGATTCTGCAGGCACTAGCCAATACCTACATCGTGTTCATTCAGAACTTCGCCATCCCCGCGGTGGGATTGCTTTTTGGGGCTGGCATCAACCTGGCGTTTGTGTGGTTTGTGCACGAGGCTGGCAAAACGCCCCGCGCAGCTGAGCTGTAAAAACCTCCGGCGCGGGCCGGGCTGCAGCCACCGGGATGACTCCCACCGGTGATGAAGGGCAGCTAGTGCAGTCCTGCGCGTTTTTTCGTCAAGGAGGTCGCCGGTGCGGTGAAGGGATCATCTGGCCAGGGATGCTTGGGGTAGCGACCCTTCATTTCCTTTTTCACGTCCTGATAGGTGCCGGCGAAAAAGCCGGGAAGATCGGCGGTGACCGCCAGGGGGCGTCCAGCAGGGGAGAGCAGGTGGACTGTCAGCGCAATGCCCGGGGCAATAATCATGGGGGTTTCCGGCGCGGGATCTTTGACCACCTGTGAGCGCCCCACCACGGGGTGCGAGGTGATGCCGAAACACTCCTGCAGCTTCAATGACACCTGCGGATGCTCGCCCGAGTAGTCGATGGGCACCACGCGCCCGGAGGGGGCTTCCCATCCGGCGGGAAGAAGCTCACCCATGACTTGCTGATACTGCCACGGCACCAGGCGACGCACAGCGGCCGTCATGTCGACTTTGGCTAGCGCCATCCCGCCGGCAACGGCCTCGCACTCGGGTGCGAGCCACTGCACGGCATCCGCCGTCAGCGAGTCCTCATCAACAGCCGGCCACAGGCCGCCGAGGTAGTCATGGGCGAAACGCAGACGCGCAAGCAACGCCTGGGTCTCGGCGGAGGAGAAGTCCGGAAACAGTGCCGGGCCTTGCGTAGCGATGGCGTCCTCAAGGGCTGCGGCCAGGGTGTGCGGGGTGAGCTTGACCGGCTGGGAGCTCAACTCGATCGCGCCGATTCGACGCACCGCGCGCCCCCGGATCACCGGTGTGCTTCCACTGGAATCGACCTGGGCCGTCGTGGTGGTCTCAAGGGGCATGATCGCCAAGACGTCACCCTCGTCGATGCGTGCTGCTGCGCGCACCACGGGCAGGCGTGGGGCACCTTGTGTCCCAACACCATCGGCACGATCCACGGAGGCGATGGCCAACCACTGGGCATCCTGCAGGCCCACATCGTGGGGCACTCGCACGCGGGTCCCGCCGGTGGTGAGAAACACCGGCTCACCGCCGGATGCGCCGTGGCCGGTGGTTTCCGACACCCGCCGCGCCAGACGGTGCGGGTAGGCCAGACCGACGACCACACCAGCTGTCGGAGGTAAATTTTCCACCGCGGTGAAACCTTGGGTGCCTTCGCGCAGCTCACGGTAGCGCTGCCCATGCGTGGCAGCCAGACGCGCGAGGCGCTTTTCCTGCGGATGCTTAAGCGCGCGTGCGATATCACCGCGCGGGTCGTCGCCCACCACGGCCGCAATGGGCGCGGCCTTTTCACCCAAAATGAACAGCGCATGCGCTAGGCGTGGATCGACCGGAACCCGCGCCAAAAGCTCGCCAGAGGCAGTCACATGCCCAGTAGCATCCACCGCACCAATTGCCCGCAAAGACTCCTCAGCACGCACCACCGCGCGCTGTGGCGGGGCATCCAACAGCGGCAGGCCTTCCGCGCGTGGAGTTCCCCAGCACGCCCACACCAGCGCCATCTGCGTCAGATCGCTGACCACAATCTCCGGCGTGACACCATCGGCCAGCTTCTGGAAATCCAGGGCCGAAAAACACCGGACCACCACACCAGGCCCCTCACGACCCGCGCGGCCAGCGCGCTGCTCCGCCTGGGGGCGGGCACACGACACGGTGACCAGTCCCGCCATGTCGCGACCGTGGTCGCGGCGCGGCGCGCGGGATAAACCCGCGTCGACTACCGCGCGTACACCGGGCACCGTAACCGACGACTCCGCCACCGCAGTGGACACCACCACACGCGGCTCATCGGTATACATCGCCGCGTCCTGTTCCTGCGGAGTCAACCGCCCGTGCAGCGGATAGGCGTTCACACCCCGGTCGGCCAACGCGTCCATCACGATGCGGATCTCCCGCACACCCGGCACAAACACCAACACCGAATATCCCTGTGCAGACTGCTGCGCAAACTGGCTGGCCGCCTCATGCGCGACGTGCTGTAGGAATTCGCGTGATACAGCCAGCCTGCCAGCAGCCGGACTGTATATCACCTCCAGCGGGTGCAACACCGCCGGAGTATCGATGATTGGTGCGTCACCCATGAGGCGGGAAAACTTCCTTGCATCAATCGTCGCCGACATCGCCACCACATGCAGATCCTCAATCAGCTCCGCGGCTTCCAAGGCGAGCGCCAAAGCAACATCAGTATCCAGCTGACGTTCGTGCACCTCATCGACAATCACCGCCCCCACCCCGTGAAGCTCCGGGTCATCCAACAGGCGCCGAATCAGCACGCCGGGAGTCACAAACGTCACCACCGAACCGGGATGGTTCTCACCGCGCACCTGGTAGCCAACCACATCGCCCAAGGAAGTGTCCGACAGCTGCGCCAGGCGCCGGGCGGCAGCACGCACAGCAACGCGCCGCGGCGCCACAACCACAACCTGCGGGCGCGTGGGCGAACACTGACCAAGCATGTTTGCCACCACGGGCGGAACAAGTGTCGTTTTGCCAGTGCCGGGAGGCGCGGTGATGATAGCGCGCTGGTGCTGGCGGAGATGGGTGGGGATGGAAGAAACGATGCGGGATACCGGGAGCCCGTGTCCAATGTCTTCAACTGGGAAGAGAAATTTCATGAGTGAAGTTTCGGGGGTAATTAACAGACGTGTGCGATTTGTATTGCTACGCATCCCCAACGCTGTTACAGTTATTTCAGCTGCTGCAGTTGCTGCAGTTGATTAGAAAGGATGTTTCCAGATGTCCGCTGTGGAAAATGCTGCTGTCTTTAAGTGTGACACCCTGACTGTCTCAGATGCCCAACGGGCCGCAATCGAACAAATCGTGGGCAAGGATTCCGAACAAAATGAGTTCGCCACCATGGTTCGACACGTCATGCAGATCGTGGAACAGCGTGGTGCCTTCGTCATCGTGGAGGAAGACGGCGAACTGAGCCCGACGAAAGCCGCCGAGTTTCTCAAAGTATCTCGTCCGACCGTGATGTCCTTCATCAAGAAGGGAAAGCTCGAGTGCCGCAAGGTCGGATCGCACTACCGTATCCCAGTGTCCGCGCTCCTTGAATTCAAAAAAGCACAAGATGCCGGCAACAAGTTCACGGCGGAAGCACTCAGCCAACCCCAGCACCTGTCTGTAGAGGATAAACCACTCACGGCTGAGCAGATCGACTTCGCTCGCTCTCTGTTCAACGAAGAGTAATCAGTTTGAGGAACTCCTGAATGGGGCGCCTGTCGTCGCATTCAGGACAAATGGGTAAATCGTGGGTGCGTTCATCTCCGATGGGCACAAACCACTGGCCACATAGAGGCTTAATCGCGGTTTTTTCCACATGCGCCCCCACAAGCTGTGTTTTATCGACATAGTGGAGGTGTGTGGGGGCAGGGGGCTTGTATGTGGGCGGTGTCAGTGACTCTGACGCGATGTCATCAGTGATGCGCGAGAAAAGCTCTGCCGCGTTCACCAACACGATCAAAGTGAACTCTTCCGCGTCTTTGTAGCTGGTCTCGATGAGCGACTGGTCCGGCTGCAAAAATGGAACGATCGTATGCGTCAAGAAACTCAAAACACGATCGTCGGGATGCTTCATCGTGACCGTCAGCGAAAGATTGCCGAGAATATCCGTCGCTTTCGCCGCAGCGTCTGCCTCGGGTGCAGAAAAATCGATATCAACCGTTAAATCAACACACTCCACATCGGGGCCAACCTCGAGGGAGCCAGTTGCCGGTTCGCGGCGTTCCACGACGCTCTGTAAAAGATCGACGGTCAGAACCAAAGCCGCTGTCTTCAACTGTTTGTCAGAGGCATATTTGACGTGGAAGTCATACACTTCCAGGTCATCGGAGGTCGGGCACGACTGCGCCGGAAAAGTATCTCTTACTGTTGCAGGACTGTGAAAAGTGTCGTGTTCTTCCACGAACACACACCAGGCGTCGGGCAGTACTAATTTGCTGTCGGAGCGATCCTCGAGCAACTGACTTTGGATATCTTGTGTCAAAACCATGGCAGCACGCCAGCCAGTATTTTTGTCGCGTAGCTCGTAGACCGAGTGCCCAACCTTTTTTGTCATCGCTGCCTGTTTGTTCGGAAGCGTGCCATCAGCACAATAGCGACGTGCGTCTTTTAGCAATGGATGATGGTCTTCAATCCAGCTCAACGCTTTGTCCAAAGCGGTGAACAAAGGGATCGAACTACCGCCATCCGAACTTGAATTGGCCTGGATTTTCACTTCTTCCGCCAACGACGCAAGTGTGGGGTCGACCCCCCTTTTAACCAGTGTCTTAAAAACCCTCATCGCTGGACGGCAGCTTCGCATCTCATTCACCCCAAAGAATTTCCCAATATTTTCCGATGGAAAAATATTAGCAAAATGTGCCTCGTCCAAGGCCCAACGAACTAACCCCTCAGTGGCAGCGGTGGACACACCGATCAAGGCCACGACCGTGGCCCACCACTGCCGCCTCGAAACGCTACGGCAACCTAGCTGTTCGTATCCTGTGCAGCAACAGATTTCTTTTCCGAAATAGGCACATAAACCTGGTTGCCCTGGGCCTGGAACTGCTGCGACTTCTCCTTCATACCCGCCTCAATCGCCTCCACAGTGTCGAGACCATTCTCCGCCGCATAATCACGCACATCCTGGGAAATGCGCATGGAACAGAACTTCGGGCCACACATCGAACAGAAGTGCGCCGTCTTCGCAGGCTCTGCCGGAAGAGTCTCATCATGGAACTCGATCGCCGTGTCCGGATCCAACGCTAAAGCGAACTGGTCATGCCAACGGAACTCGAAACGCGCCTTACTCAACGCATCATCGCGCTCCTGGGCACGCGGATGCCCCTTACCAAGATCCGCAGCATGCGCCGCAATCTTGTACGTAATCACGCCCGTCTTGACATCGTCGCGGTTCGGCAGACCCAAGTGCTCCTTCGGAGTGACATAGCACAGCATCGCCGTACCAGCCTGACCAATAATCGCCGCACCAATCGCAGAAGTGATGTGGTCGTAACCAGGCGCAATATCAGTTGCCAGCGGGCCCAGGGTGTAGAACGGCGCATCGTGGCACCACTTCTCCTCCCACTCCACATTGACCGCAATCTTGTGCATCGGCACGTGGCCAGGACCCTCAATCATCACCTGGCAACCACGGCTCCGAGCAATGAGCGTCAACTCGCCCAGAGTCTCCAACTCCGCCAACTGAGCCCGATCGTTCGCATCAGCAATCGAACCCGGCCGCAAACCATCACCCAGCGAAAACGTCACATCGTAGGACGCCAAAATGTCGCACAACTCCGCGAACTCGGTGTACAAAAACGACTCCCGGTGCTCCTTCAAACACCACGCCGCCATAATCGAACCACCACGCGACACAATGCCAGTGACACGGTGCGCCGCCAACGGGATATAGCGCAGCAGCACACCAGCGTGCACCGTCATATAGTCCACACCCTGCTCACACTGCTCAATGATGGTTTCCTTGTAGATCTCCCACGTCAACTTCGTCGGATCACCATTGACCTTCTCCAGCGCCTGATAAATCGGCACCGTACCCACCGGCACAGGAGAATTACGCAAAATCCACTCACGGGTCTCGTGAATATCCGCGCCCGTCGACAAATCCATAATGGTGTCCGCACCCCAGCGGGTCGCCCACACCATCTTCTCGACCTCCTCCGCAATAGACGAGGTCACCACCGAGTTACCAATATTCGCATTAATCTTCACCGCGAACTTCTTACCGATAATCATCGGCTCAATCTCCGGGTGCTTGTGATTGGCACAAATCACCGCCCGGCCCGCAGCAACCTCCTCACGCACCTCCTCCGGAGTAAACCCCTCACGATGCGCACAAAACGCCATCTCCGGGGTGATGATGCCAGCCCGCGCCCACGCCAACTGGGTAGGAACCTTCAACTCCGGGTGCTCCTCGGACGCCGGCGCCGGCGCCGGCTTCGGCCACGAATCACGCGTCTTCGGCAACCCAACCTCAAGATTAAGCTCCGGGTTTTCCAACGTGTACGGGCCGGAGGTGTCATACACATCGAAGTGCTCGCCGGTGGTCAGATCGATGCGGCGCGCCGGGATTTTTAGGGTCAGCCCCTCGAAATCGACGTCGTTGTACACCTTGTGGCTGCGATAGATCGGCCCGGTGGTCACCTGGCCCGTCGTCGGTGGGGCAGATTTCAGGTTTTTGGGGGTGCGAGTAACCACACCATCTCCTTCCTACGCCGGCATGATCCGGACAGGTTCTGGCGGTCGGCGTTCCAATCGTTTACGCCCTCTCAGCGACAACAGGTGTCACTCCCGCGAATGGGTGTTGATTACCAACATAGCAACCACCCGGCATGTGAAAGTGTGAAACGTGGGTGAAAACGCAGCACCCCGCCACCCCCAACGCCTGTACAAAGCCGCCCCCAATAACCGCACCGCGCGGCATAGCAACCCCCTGACCAGCAGCCCGCCCACTAGGCACGCTGCGACGGCGGTTTTCCACAGGCGCACACCTGCTGCTAGGCGCGGTGGGCGATATGGGCCCTAGTCTGGCAGCTATGAAAGACAATTCTGCGCAGCCCACAGCCATCCAGCCGGGCCAGAGCTGTCCGGTCACCGGCCTGATCCGTGGCGAGGATGGAGTGTTTCGTCCGGGGTGGGCGAACACGGAAGAGCTGGCCTGCTACTACGACACGGAGTGGGGCATTAGTGCCTGTGGTTCGGGGGCTGCGGCGCTGACCCACCTTTCGGAAAACGCCCTGTTTGAGCGGCTGTGTTTGGAAAGTTTCCAGGCGGGTTTGAGCTGGGCGACGATTTTGCGCAAGCGTCCGGCCCTGCGCCAGGCTTTTCACAATTTCGACGTCGACCAAGTAGCGGCGATGGATGATGATGACGTAGCAAGCCTGATGGACAATCCCGCGATTTTGCGCAATAGGGCCAAGATTCAGGCGGTGATTGGCAACGCCCGCGCCACGATTGCGTTGCGCGCGCACGGCGGGTTGGGGGAGTTTATGGCGCCCTACTGCCCGCCCCCTGCCCCGGCGCCGCGCTGTGTGGATGAGATTGCCTCCCGCAGCGCAGAGTCGGCGGCGCTGGCGAAAGCGCTGAAGGAGAAAGGCTTCAGTTTCGTCGGCCCCACCACCATGTACGCCCTGTTTCAGGCGCTTGGAGTGGTCAATGATCGGGTGCCCGCGCCCTAGGCAATAGTGCCGAAACCGCGGCCTGAGCCGGGGGCGCTTTGTTAGTCTCGATAGTTATGAGCATCACAAAAGACACCCCGAAGGCCACCCGAACTGCGCTGGTAACCGGCGCTTCTAGCGGTATTGGTGAGGCTGCTGCCCGCGCGCTAGCTGCCGATGGCTGGCACGTTATCGTCGCCGCCCGCCGCCTGGACAACCTGGAGCGCATCGCCAAGGACATTGGCGGCAAGGCCATCGCGGTCGACGTCACCGACCAGGCCAGCGTGGACAAGCTGGCTGCCGCCATCGACCGCCTGGACCTGCTGGTCAATAACGCCGGTGGTGCCAAAGGCCTGGACTCCGTGGAGGAAGCCAACCTGGAGGATTGGCAGTGGATGTACGACACCAACGTGCTGGGCACCCTGCGGGTGACCAAGGCGCTTTTGCCACAGCTGAAAGCCACAAAGGGGCAGGTCATTAACATCGGTTCCATTGCGGCGCGGGTGCCGTATGTGGGTGGGGCCGGCTACAACGCCGCCAAGCACGGCATTGCCGCTTTTAGTCGCGTGCTGCGCCTAGAAAACGTCGAGGTGCCGCTGCGGGTGTGCGAAATCGACCCGGGCCGGGTCAAAACCGACTTCTCCCTGGTGCGTTTCAAGGGCGATGAGGACAAAGCGAACGCGGTGTACGCGGACAAGCTGAACCTATCGGCCGAAGACATCGCCGAGGCAATCCGCTGGGTGGCATCCCTGCCCGCACACGTCAACATTGACGAGATGCGCATCATGCCGGCCGACCAGGTCTAAACACCACCAGCATGGCGTTGTTAGGGTGTCCGGCATGACCCTTACACAGCTCGCTGCGCTGCTCAGCGTGTGGGTGGCTGCGATCACCAGCCCGGGCCCGGACACGGTACAGCTGACCCGCCTGGCCGCCAACTCCCGCCGCAAGGCGGTGCTGGGCGCGCTAGGAATCATGGTCGGCAACACCCTGTGGATCGTGCTCAGCCTGGCGGGCATGTCCGCGCTGCTGGCCGCCCGACCCAGCCTCACCCACCTGCTAGAAATCGCCGGTGGGGTGGTGCTGTGCTGGATGGGGCAGGGGGCCATCCGTGGGGGAGTAGCCGCCCGAAAAACACACCAAGCCACCACTGCCACAGCCCAACCTGAAGCCCAACCGGCGCCGGCGGCGCGACCGATAAACGATCAACAAGCGTTTCGCCTGGGCCTGGTCACCAACCTGTCCAACCCCAAAGCGATCATCTTCTTCGGTGCCATCTTCGCCCAATTCCTCAGCCCCGACATGGGGGCCGCATGGACAGTCGCACTGGCACTGATCTTGATCACTACCGGGCTGATGTGGTTCGTCGGCTTCGCGGTCGCCGCCAACCTCATTGCGGCCCCGCTTGCCCGATTCGCCCCCATCATCGACATTCTCGCCGGGATCATCTTCCTCGCCGTCGGCATCACCCTGGTCGCCACCGGCATCCACGCGATGATCTGACACCAAACGCGCCACCAGGCACCACGACCAGCTACCCCCACAGCCCGCGCAGCTGTCACACCCGCTGAGTCACGGTGCGACAACTGCGCGCCTAGCGGTGTTTACAAAACCTTAAAAAGACAAAGCCGGATTCATCACAAAGGGAAGCTCCGGCTGCACCGCTAACAGCTGCGCATCCGCGGTGGCATGACCATCAGCCACCACCACCAGCTGCTTGCCCCCACACGACGTCTGCGTGGCGGCACGCAACGCCTCCCACGCATCCTGCTCACTGACCGACAACAACTCGGCGGCGCGGCGGGCCGTGATCGTGGGGTGCCGGCGCAAGTAGTACAACAACAACGCCAAACGGTGATCGAAAGCGCGATCCGCCGGCACAATATCGCGCACAATATCGACCATGCTGTCGTCGCGACGACCCGTGTCGAAAATGCACTGCACGCCCAAACCCGCACCATAAGGCACCTCAATGAGAGTCGGCGGGGCATAGCCGGCAAAAATCATGCGGTACACCATCCGGTTAATACCACTGACCTGCTTATCCAACAGGTGTAGCTCGCGGAACAAGTCGGTCAACGCCGGCGATTTCGCATCGTGGCGACCCACCGCAGTCTCCGGGGTGACATCCCCATGAAAACCACCCGGGCTGGTCACAATCAGGGCGTGCTCCGCGAAAGTGATCACGGTGGGTTCCTCCACCGACCAATCGCGGTGCACCAGGCCGTTGAGCAGCGCCTCATGGTACGCCGTCACCGGCGCCTGCGGGGCAAGATGATTCAGGTGGGATTCCACAAACTTCAACTGCTCCAGCACCGACATGTTCGGATCCGGAGTAATGGTGGTGTCATCAACCTCAACGGCGACAGCCGCGAACCCCAGCGGGCACAACAACAGCTTCCCGGCCTGAGACAAACGACCATTAGCGTGCACCGCACCGATGTGCCGGATAAACATCTGCGGGCTCATCTTCGCCAAACGGGGCCGCAAACCCCGCGCAATCACCAACGCCTCACCGCGCGCATCCTCCAAAGACGCATCACTCGGGGCCGCCATCGGATCAAACTCGGCAGAATCGCCATGCGCCTGCCACCAGGTGAAACGGTCGGTGATTTTTTCCTCACCGCCCACCCGCCAGGTAACCACCCCATGCGAATTCGACAACGGCAACCGGGACGGCGCAATCACCAAAGACACCACCCGCTGGCCACACACCTCATGCACGTTGGCATGGGCGGTAATCCGGGCGCGCTTTACACCACGCACCAAATACTCATCATCCAACTCGGTGCCAATGATCTGGCCCGTGGAATCTTCCACCCCAATGAGCAACGCGCCCCCACCCGGGGTATTAGCCACCGCGGTGGCCGCATCAATGATCACCGCCCGCGCCAGCGCATTGCGGGGATTGCCAGCAGCAATCAACACCCCAATACGCCGACCCGGCTCCTCCAGGTACGCCACCGGAACCCCGGGGTCATCCACCAGCGGAAGGTAGCCTTCGTCGGCGGCGGCAATAAGGTCAGAAATAGTCGATTCCAACTCCGCGGCGCGGAGGAACAGATCAGGGCGCATGGCTTTAAGGTTAGTCGGTGGGGCATACTAGCGAGCATGGAATTCGACGTGACAATCCGCGATGAGTCAATCAAGCTCGGCCAGTTTCTCAAACTCGCCAACCTTGTAGAGACCGGCGGGGAAGCCAAAGAGGTCCTCGCAGGCGGTCAGGTACAAGTCAACGGTGCCGAAGAAACCCGCCGAGGATTCACCCTCCACATCGGCGACACCGTCACCCTCGGCGGAACCACCGCCACCGTCGCCGCCGCCGGCGACGACGATGATTACTTTGACGAAGCCACCGCCAACGATGACTTCGACCCCGAAAAGTGGAAGAACCTTTAGGAAAAACAATGCCCGCATTTCACGCTGAGGGCGGCATGCCCTACTGGATCGACCTGCTCACCAACGATGTGGCCGCCGCCTCCGACTTCTACGCCAACATCCTCGGCTGGGAGACTGAACAAACCGCCGAAGGCTACCGGCTGGCCCGCGCCCAAGGCCTGCCCGTCGCCGGTTTCATCACCCAACCCGACGACGCTCCCACCGGCGCCACCTGGATCACCCACTTCCTCGTCGACGACATCCACGCCGCCTGCGACAAAGCCCGCGAACTTGGCGGCACCGTCACCACCGAACCCACCGACGTGCAACTCGGCACCATGGCGCTTGTACTCGACCCCGGCGACGGTTTCTTCGGCCTGATTCAAGCCCACAGCTCCGAAGCCTTCGTCTCCGGCGGGGAACCCGGCACCGCCGTCTGGCACGAATTGACCTGCACTTCCAACCTGGAGAAAACCGCCGGATTCTACGAAGAACTCTTCGGCTGGACCACTACCCACACCGACGCCGGCGACGGTTTCTCCTACGTCACCGCCATGGTCGACGGCGCACCTTTCGCCGGCATGTGGACCGGCCCGAACTTCCCCGCCGACGTGCCCAACTTCTGGCAAACCTACCTCGGGGTGAAAAGCATCGACGACACCGTCGCCGCAGTCACCAGCCACGGTGGCCGGATCCTCCGCGACCCCTGGGACAGCGAATTCGGGCGCCTCGCTCTCATCGAAGACCCCACCGGCGGCGCCATGACCATTTGCGAAGTCGAAGAACCGGTCATCGAAGCCCACGAAGGAGATCCCCTCCACGGCATCGACCTGTCCGAATTCCAGTAAAAATCCGGCTTCATACCGCCACCAAATGCCCAAGGCCACACCACCAGGTGTGGCCTTGGCTGGTTTCTACTGCTCCTCGGCGAAGCAAAAACAACGCGCACTCCAAGGGTGCGTCACTTAGATAAACCCAAAAACTCGGCGTAGCATCACCCACCATGACCGCAACTCACGCCACCGGACGGCGCGCACTGATCGCACTAGCCACCGCCGTCGCCTGCATGAGCGCCGCTACCCCCGCGCACGCACTCACCCTGCCCCCGGCGCCCGTCGCCCCGCGCACCCAAATCACCATCATTAACAACGATGGAAGCGTGTCCGCCACCCCCAACAGCGACGCGCCCGGCCCCGCCCTATCCCTAGCGAAGCTGTACCTGGGCTACTGGGTCCTCGCCCACGGTGAACTGGGGGACAAAGGCAAAGTCGTGCCGATGATCCGCTACTCGGATGACGCGATCGCCGCCGACCTAGATCACCGCTACCCGCAGGCCATCGGTGAGATCATGCGTGACTTTGGGCTGGTTCACAGCCACCCCGGCTCGGGGTGGGGATTCGCCACCACGTCAACGTCGGACGTGGCACGTTTCCTCAACGCAGTGCGCACCGATCCGGTGGCAGCCCCCATGATTCAGGCCATGGCCACCGCCGCGCCGGTCGCCGCCGACGGCTACCACCAGAACTACGGCACCTCCCGCATCCCGGGCGTGTGGGCCACCAAATACGGCTGGTCCGATAACGGTGACACCAACGCCACCGCCAGCATCGGCCCCGACTACGTCATCGTCGCCCGCACCTACGGCCCCGCCAACCAGCTCACCAGCGATCTGGGAGGGCTAATCAGTGTGCTGCCAGCCCCGGCGCCCGCCGCGCCACAGGCATCGCAAACCCTGACCATGCCCTGGTTCTTCGGCACCACCCCCGCCGTGACCGGTGAAACCATCCACCAGCGCACCGAATGCGCGGACCCGCTGGGGCTGCGCATGCTGCTGCCCGCCCAAGCACTGGTGCCCACCTTCATCGCGAACCTGCTGCCGCAGTGTTAACCATCCAAGGCCCTCGAGGGCCGAATATCTGGGATTGATCCGGGGCAAGATGCTGCCGTTGCTGAAGTTTCCGGAATGCTTCGCGAATGGAAACTGCCGATCCTCGTGCCCCTGGTGCCATACCAATTACTTTTAATGGTTGCTGCATTCATGCGTAGGACTCAGGTGAACTAAGGCGGCCGATGAGCTTTCGCGTAGGTGAATCTCTGAGACAGTTAATGTGGACTCTTCTGTCCCGATCTCGCGTACATGGTTCCTAAAACCAGAACTTAAACAATGGACAAGGGTGGCAAGGTGAAGGAATCGACCAATTCTAAGGCTGTGTGGCATCAGCTCGGGGCAGTGCTGATGATTATTGCGTTGTCCACTGATAACGGAGTTTCGCCGCTTGTTGGTTCTGTCCTTGAGTCCAAGGGACTAACAGGACTACTCGGAACCCCCATCTACCTTATGGGGCTGGCAGTCGGGCTAATCATTGCGTTCTATTCTCGGATCTTGTCCGTTCGAGATTTGGCAATAATTATGCCTCTCGTTGTGCTTTTTTCCTGGGGAACTGTTGGTGCTGAAGCAGCCTGGGCTGTAGGGATATGCAGACTGTTATTCGGAATCTGCGCAGGCATCATTCTCGGTGGATTCCTCCCGCTGGCGAAATCTACATCGGATCCTGACACCTTCCGTCGCATCGTTGCGCTGTGGCCATTTGCTGGAGGAGTGGCGTCTCTCGTAGTCCCACTGTATGTTCGCCTGCCATTGTTTTCCTCCCATGTGCGCATGCTGTGGCTTGTTGCGCCAGCGATTCTTCTCTTAGGCGTAGGACTTTTTACCGCAACTGCACGTCAAAGGGCAGATACCCCAAGTCGGCCGGTAGTTTCCGCCACTTCTGGGCACAAACAGCAGAAGGGGCACTGGCAGTATTTTGCGCTGAGTCCCGCGATGTTCGTCGGTGTCTTCGCGTCGCTCGTCGCCGCCAGTTCCGCTTTGGTAGCTTCCGGGGCGACGCTGTCAACATCTGCTTTGCCACCGAGTTTTCTTGCCGCTGGAATGATTGCGACGTCAATTATGGTTTCGGTTTTTCACTTAAGGCTATCGCTGGTTCCACTTATGAAAACCGTGGCGGTATGCGGTCTGGGTGTCATCGCATGCGTTGCTGTTGCCATTTCAACTTCGTCCGTCATAGCTGTTCTGGCTGCTCTATTGGTTCTGGGGGTTGTTTTCGGGTTCGCTGTAATGATTCCGGGATTGTATGTCGGCACAATTACGAGTCCCGGATTTGCAAAAAAGGTTTCGTCTGGCTTGATGCTTGGACAGCAAGCTGCTGCGGCGGTGGGGGCAGCGCTTGCGGTTGCAGTGGGCGCAAAAGCTGTTTTTGGCCTTGCTGTGGTGATTGCGCTCATCGCGGTGTCCCTGCTGAGTAAAAAAGTGAGAACATAGCCGCCTGTAGCTTTGAGCTGCTTTGGCGGAATCTATCCGTTTACGATGAGGAGAAAAATATGCAGGCGCCAGATTTCGCTGTGAACGATCATTCAGGTGTAAACAGTGGGGATGACTCGAAGGCATATGAGAATAGCCGTGAAGCTCTCTGCACACTGCTGGATAACTCGGGTCTGCCCCCCGGGGGCGTAGTTGCAATACGTAATCTCGTCCCTGATGTACATGCAGCGACGTTAGCTGAACTTTGGTCACGTGATCTCGTCCCCGCCATACTCGATCCTCATCTTCCAGAAATGCTGCAGCCTGCTCTCCTCACTGAGCTTTGCCCAGCAGCTGTTCTCACGTGGACGACCTCGCAGTCGGAGTCAGCCGGATCTGTGCAACCGCGTCCATTGCTGGATTTGGCAGCTCAAGATTGCCAGCCCCGGATTTTCGGGCGGGCAACACCGTTTGCTTCAGCAAGAGACAATGACATTCCGGCGTACATCGCCTACACGTCCGGCTCAACTGGGACGCCTAAGGGGGTCGTCATCGGCCGGCGTGCGTTCAGGTCTTTTGTTCAATCGACGTGTGATTTGTACGAGTTGACCTCAGCGGATCGTCGATTGTTGCTGTCCAATCCAGCCTTTGACCTAGCCATGGAGCAAGTGGGCACTTCTCTCCACGTTGGTTGCCGGTTGATACCAGCTAATTCGGGACTTATCGCAACGGACCCATTTGCTCTGGCTGCCGAGGTTTGTGCCAGCGGAATCACTGTTCTGAGTCTGCCCACGGGTGTTTTCAACGCTGTTGGAGTGGCTTTGGATACCGATAGTTCCGCAGCGGCAGCATTTTATGAGTCTTCCGTGCGACTTGTGATGGCTGGTGGTGAAGCCCCCGATCCTGCTGCCATCCGTGGTTGGGCCACAGCGCTACCGGAAGCACGGCTGCTCAATGGTTATGGTCCGACCGAATGCACGATTGTGACTTCGTATGGCGATCTTGTCCCAGACGAACCCATTACCGTTGGTGCTCCACTTCCCGGTGTGAGCTATAGCCTGCGAGACGGTGAGCTCATCATTGGTGGAGTACAGGTAGGGCTTGGTTACCTAGGAAGTCGCGTCGGTGGTTTCGCATCAGATACCGGGGATACCTATGCCACGGGAGATGCTGCTCGAGTGCTTGCCGATGGTCGGTGGGTCATCGAGGGTCGACGCGACCGCATGCTCAAAGTATCCGGATATCGTGTCGACCCGACCACGGTGGAAGAGATCGCGACCGCCGTGGAAGGGGTGAGCGCCGCTCATGTTGTGCGTGTTGATGGCGCATTGGGCTGTCTTATTGTTCCTGACACCACACGCAGATCTGAATCCGCAACAAAAGACACCAGCGGTAATAAGGAAATGCTCAAGAGGAAGGTCAGTGATCGTTTCGAGGTAGAGCTTCCCTGGTACGCGGTACCTCGGCTGTTGGGCGTCGCCAGCGAAATCCCCCTAACAGGTCGAGGCAAGCGCGACACTGAAGCGACTGCGAGTCTGCTAAAAAATCTTGTTTGTAGCGTAAAGGGGGGCCCTGACAGCACAGCTGAGGATCTCGGCTCCGCTGTGACTGAGATCTGGAGGCGATATGTAGGTGATCCGGAGGATCTGCGCAGCTTTACGGAATCCGGAGCAGACTCACTCACTGCTGTTTCGGTGCGGGGGGATCTTCTCGAAAAGCTCGATGTCGATGTTCCCTTGCCGGTGATCATCGGTGGCAATGTAAGGGATCTCATTGATGCTTCTCACCGGGTCCGTGCTGGGGTACATGCGGGGCATTTATCGTCAGGTCAAGGACTCGTGCGACTGCGCGGGGCGTCACAAGGCGATCAATCTGCCAAGAACGTGCAGTGGGTGTTTTTGCCTCCGATGTCGGGGGCTGTTACGAGGTACCTACGTTTGTCTCGGTTGCTGCCGGATTCCCATCAGGTCAGCGCATGTGAGACTGCGAGGGCGGATCTAGAAGGCGGCTTCGCAACGGTGGTTTCCGCAATGTCGGACGCAATTGCTGCAGAAATTCCGTTTGATGCAGACTTGCGTCTCTCTGGGTTCTCCCTCGGTGGAGTCTATGCACGGGCGGTAGCTGTCGAGCTCGCTTCCCGGGGATTCACCCGTTGTTCGGCCTATCTCATCGACCCGCCCGATCCTAGTGGCCATGTTACCTCGGAAAGGACGGCGTTCCTCGTATTCGCCCAGGTAGGGCTGGCTATACCTGGTGATGGTGCGCGCTTTCTTCGTGGCCCTGCAGCCACCGGCAAGGTTTCCGAAGTGCGGGGAGAAGACATCGACTGGCATGAACTACTCACTGCTGCTGTGGCCACAGGAATGGCTACGTTCAATGAAGGAACTCAAACTCTGCGTGATGCGTGGGAGGTTTATCGTCTTAATGCTTCGATTCTCAGCTCCTGCGACGCAGATAACCTTGTTGGACAGCTTCCCCCAACGCGAATCCTTGTAGGCGCAACCGGGGAAGATATCGGTTACGACGGCGCCGTCGCAGAGCGAGGGGAGAAAACACAGGCAAAAATCGAGCCTGTAGCGCCGAGTGGAGCCTGGTCCAAGATTTGTCCGGCAGCAACATTTGATCGACTTGGTGTAGATCATTTCGCCCTTTTAGATCCTCCTCATGACGTTGCCGTAGCTCAGTGGCTTACTGGAAACGTGGAGCCATCGACTCCCGGGACTGCCTGAAGAAGACGCAAAAAGTCTTTGATGCTTACCCCGCTAGTTTATGAATCTATGCCCCGTCTGTACTGAGCAACCCAGTGACAGCAGGTAAATCGATGTGTAATTGGATTTCCATGCTTGATGTGGATTTCGACTTGGAATCGATCATTCACATTCGACGGGCGCTCTAAAGCACACACCACTCCTGGGGATTTTCTAGGCGACTAGGCCAAGTCGCGAATAAAGGCCGCTGCGTCTGCCAGTCGTGCGCGCGCTACCTCCGGGGTCAAGATCAGGTGCGTTGCCGGATACACATGCACCTTGTGCGCATGAGCCTCTACCGTCTCGTGGCGGGGCACTCGCTCGTCCTGCTCGCCAACCAGCACACACGTCGCAGGCCACGTTGAGACCGCCTGCTCAGATGTATCGATAGCGAAAGGCGCTGCCACCAGCTTCGACTCCGTGGCCATCGTCGGACGCGACAACACCAAACCATCCAGCGCATGGGCGTGTGCTGCTACCAACACCGCGCCGGCAGAAGCACCCAAACCAACCACGGTGCGATCCGGGTAGGTCTCCCGCACCCACTCAATCACCCGGCCGACAGCGTCGACCTGCTCGGCGATATCGATTCCAATGCGCACCGGATAATCCACATCCACCACCACGGCACCACTAGCCTCCGCGAGGGCTGCCACCACCGGCAACCACGCCATCTCGCGGGCCTGCCCACCGCCACGCACAAAGGCCCCGCCATGAGCGCACACCACCACCGGCGCATCAGCAGCGCACTGCGCCGGAGTGATGACCGTGCCGAAATCCTGCTCCTCCACCCGCAGTTGCGGGCTCAACCGCGACCCCGGCCACGAATGATCCCGCGCCGCCCCCAACATCATCATCGCCGCATGCACCAAACGATCCGGCAGACGCGCAGCCCACGCATCAAACTCATCCGCCAATGCCTGTGCTTCCTCCACACAGTCAGCCTCCGTTGGATTCTTCGGCGCCGGATGATGCTGCTCCACATACCAGCGCAGCTGCTCCAACTGCTCCACATCACTCAACGCATGGTCGGTGCCCCCGACATGGAAATCGCGGCCAGTGGCCTCATCGTGAACAACATCAGGCTGGTGCTCGTCGGATACGGGACGAGAAGAAGAAGTAGTCATAATGCCTCATAGGCTACCGGGCGAACTGACCACGAGATGAACCCCAGTAAGTTGTGTACTCGCACAGCGCGAAGCCCAACGCCACCACAGGGCGGAAATAAACAAGACAAAAACCTGGGCTAGATGTCTGGCACGCACCGATTGCTCAGCCCCCGCCCGGTGTGCTGACATCATCGTTTTCGTTCAAGTGTCATCCTCACAGGCCATGACCCTGGATATGACTGGGGGTGCGATCATTGAGCCCAGCTGTTGCCCAAAACCCCAAGGGGCCGAGCACCCACATCGCAGAGTGTGTTGCGGGTGCGGGGCATTTTCCCCAGATCGTCGACTCCCATGTGGACGTTGCTTGGATCTTCGCCGACGGTGAGCGCTAGCTTTCGGTGGGGTAGAGATAACCAGCCGCGGAAAGACCATTAGCTCCTGTGGCCGAAAATCTTTACTCCGGGTGGTGAATCACCACCGCATTATCCGGGCCCACATCCACCCCAGCAGACGCAAGCCGCGTCGTCACCGCAATCACCGCCTCATCCAAGGCGCTGACGGTATCCAACTGCTGCGAACCAGACCAGAAGCGCACCTCCATCGTCGCAATGCCATCCTCAACTCCCCGCAACACCGCCACCGGCGCAGGATTCGACAACACCGCATCCAAACCATCCAGCGCCTCAACCGCGATGCGGCGCGCCCGCTCATAATCCTCCACCCGACGAATCCGCACCGTAAACGACGTACGAATCCACTCATGGCGGTTTTGCACCGTCACCACCGAAGAATGCAACGTGCCATTGGGCACCAACACCTGCCGGCCATCAAAGGTGCGAATCGTCGTCGTCGACAAATTAATGTCCGTGATCGTGCCGGCGACCTCATCCATTTTCACCTGATCGCCCACCATCGGAGTCTGGCGCATCAAAATCACCAAACCCGCAAACATGTTGCCCAACACCGTCTGGAACGCAATACCGGCAGCCACCGACACCACGCCCAAACCACCAATGATGTTCACCGGGCGGATCGACGGAAACACCACCGTCAAAGCGCCACCAACCCCGATCGCCACCACCACCCACCACGCCAGCTGGCCAAACACCCGCGACGAGGTCTCCGTGCGATGGGTCACCCCGATCAAAAACTTCGGCAACAGCCAACGAATCAGCCACGCCACCGCCAGCGCAACCACCACAATCGCCACACCGCGAACCGCGGAATCCACCGTCACCGAAGGCACACCAGGAACAGAAGAAAACTGCAAGACAACCACCAAATCAGCCACAAAAAATCAGCACAGCACAGTCCTATTCACCATACCGGCCACAACCTGCCGCCCCCAGTCCAGCACGGCCCACCAAAAGCGCAAGGCGGGAGCCAGCCAACCGAGGCCAACTCCCGCCCCAATCACCCCACCCAAGCGCGAATAGATGCGCTCTTTAGCGGTAGATGATTACCAAATGCGGACGCGATCTTCTGCAGGGATCGCCATCGCCCCCACCTCGAAGGTGTCGTAGAAATCATCAATGTTCGCCGCAATCACATTGCAGCGGAACTCCGCCGGGGAGTGCGGGTCAATCGACAACAACTGCGCTGCCATCTCCGGGCGAGTCTTCGAACGCCACACCCGCGCCCAGTTCGAGAAGAACTCCTTCAAATCAGCATCTTCACCGGCGAAGTTCTTGTACGCCACCAGTGCGATACCCAAACCGCCCAGGTCACCAATGTTTTCTCCCAGGGTGAAGCGGCCATTGACGCCCTTAGAGTCAGTTCCCTCCAAGCAGGAGGGGACCAAACCATCAAACTGGTCGACCAGCTTCGCGGTCAGCTGCTCAAACGCGGCCCGATCCTCGTCAGTCCACCAGGAATTCAACATGCCATCACCGTCATAGCGGCTGCCCTGATCATCGAAACCGTGACCAATCTCGTGGCCAATCACCGCACCGATGCCACCAAAGTTCGCCGCATCGCTAGCCTGAGGGGAATAGAACGGGGCCTGCAAAATAGCGGCCGGGAACGTGATGCCGTTGGTGTTCGGGCTGTAATAGGCGTTGACCGTCTGCGGAGTCATGTGCCACTCACTCGGGTCGCTGGGCTGACCAATCTTGCCCACCCCATAGTCATGGTTGAAGGCATGGCACACACGCTCGCACTCCACCAAAGACATCTGATCAGTGATGGTCAGCTCACTAAAGTCGCGCCACTTATCCGGGTAGCCCACGTTCGGGGTGAACTTGGCCAGCTTGTCCAAAGCCTTCTGCTTGGTCTCCTCAGTCATCCACTCCAAGCTGCGGATGCGCTCGTTGTAGGCGCCCAGCAAGTAATCCACCAGGCGCATCATCTCCGCCTTGTGGGTCGGCGGGAAGTGATCCACCACGTACAGCTTGCCGATCTCCTCACCGACGTGCTGCTCCGCGAAACCCACCGCACGCTTCCACCGGGCGCGCTGCTCCTGCGCACCACTGAGCCGGGTGCCATAGAAATCGAAGTTCGCCTTCGAGATCTCATCAGACAAAAGGTGAGCCCGGCTGCCCAGCACCTGCCACACGCTCCACAGCTTCATCTGCTCCAGATCCTCAAGGGACTGCAAAGCCTCCAAGAAGCTGGGGGTGCGGTTGATGATTTTGCCGTGCGCGCCGGCCGCTGTGAGGAAAGCGCGGGCGCGCGCCGGGAGTTCTTCCACGGTGGTGGGGTTGTAGCTCTTGATGGCGTCGCGGGTGTCTTCTTTATCCCAGTGGTGGCTGGCCAGCTCGGATTCAAACTGCACGATCTTTGCGGCAGCTTTGTCGGCGGCGTCCGCCTCGGCGAAGTCCGGCAGGAAGCGCAGCATGCGTGCGACGTGCTGCTCGTAGTCGGCGAGGATTTCGGGGGTGGAGGTGTAGTACTCCTTTTCCGGCAGGCCGAGCCCGGACTGGTAGACGAAGGCGACATCATTGGTGCCCTGGGCGTCCTTGGTGACGTAGAACCCTAGCGGGCCGGCAACGCCGGTGCGGTCCAGCTCGCCGTGGACGCGAAACAGTTCATCGATGCTGTCGGCGGCGGCGATGGCCTGCAGGTCAGGATCCAAATCGTCGATCGTGCCGCGCTGGTTGAGGAACTTTGCAAACAGGGTGCCACCCAGGCCGGTGTCCTTCTTCAACAACTCGTGAACGGCCTTCTCGGACTCGTCACGCAGCTCGTAGAAAGCGCCGTCGCTGGAGCGGTCTGCGGGGATTTCGTGGGTGTCTAGCCAGTGGCCATTAATTTCGCGATATAGATCATCCATGCCTCCCACATTAGGGTGTGTGTCATGTATCGGTTGAAACCACAGGTGACTTACCCCAGATGGGCTGCGTTGATCGGTGGCGTCGCGCTGCTGCTCGCGGGCCCAAACCTCCTGGCGAGCACCATGCCCGAACCCGCTGATCAGCCCCTGATGATGGGCTACGAGTCCACCGATCCGGACAGCAGCGTCGACATGGGTTTGCGGTGCCAGCTGGAGGACATGGGCATGTACCAAAACTACGACTGTGGTGACACCATCGTGCAGACCCTCATGACCTCAAGTTTGCCGCAGGATCCGGACAAGGCGATGCGCCGCATGCAGCGCGCCCTGAGCATCGAAAGCGCCGGCCCGATGCGCTGGACCCACGGGCTGCTCACCCAGAATGTGGTGGCCGACGGGGTGACCGGAAAAGCCGTCAAGGGAGTGGCAGTCGCGGTGTTTCGTGAGGACTCTATGTGGCTATGGGTCTCTTTCGGCACCCAGGCCACCATGTACGCCTCCTATGCGGCGGGCATCTTGGGCGATGACTCCGTGCCCGATGGGCACTTGCCGCAAGTTTTGATCGATGCGGGCGCCCATTCCGAGGCCGCAATCGCCCAGCAAGCCGAGCAGCCGCAGCCAGGCGATGCGCCAGCAGCCCCGGAACAGCCGCCACTGGCGCCCGCGCCCACCCTGCCGGATCCGGAAACCGGCCGCTTAGGCGACGGGGAACTGGAGGACGGCAACGGCGAGCAAGCGCCGGAGCTTGAGGAGCCGGAGCTGCCCCTTCCTGAGGTCCCCATTCCAGTGCCGGTGCCCAATTAGTGCCCGCCGGTGACCTGTGAGGCCTACTAAAAAGAAAAACTGAGTGAAAAGCTGACTATGACTGCTTCGAAATCCTTTGACCAGACCCAGCCGGTGGCGGAACCGCCCGCCGTTGCGTCGTGGGTGGGCGGCAATCTGCCCAGCATGCCTGCCCGCAAAACCGTGGGCGAGTATTTGCTGCTGGGCACGGTTGCGGTGCTGTTGCTTGGTGGGGTGGGCCTGGTGGCTTTCGTACTGTTGGGCCAGGTGCTTGAGGTACCGGACATTGGGGCACTATCGCTGTTGTTCGTGGTGGCCTATGTGGTGGTGCTCTACCTGGTGACGTTTCGTTTTCCGGGTTTTCGTCCCCGCTACGCGCTCTACGGATGGCTGTGGGGTGCGCTGGCGTGCATGGTGCTGGTGACTGCCGGCGGTGACGCTTGGGCGCGGATCACGTCGTCGCTGGGATGGCAGCCGGTGGCCTACTCTTTCGCCGGCGCCTACCCCGAAGAAATCGCCAAAGGTTTTGGGGTGGTGATCCTGCTGTGGCTGTATGGGCGCCGCCCGTGGGAGGGCATGATCTACGGCATGTGGGTGGGCCTCGGCTTTGAGGTGGTGGAAAACTACCTCTACGGCATGAGCGGCGCTTTGTTCGACGTGGACTCCGACGTGCACGGGGTGTTGTGGTCGTGGATGCTGCGCACGGTGGCAGGCCCAGGGCTGCACGTGGTGTTCGTCGGTTTCGTGGGGCTAGGTATCGGCGAGGTGCTGCTGGGGGATAAGTCGAAATGGTTCTATGTGCTGTTCGGCGTGTTTGGGCACTTTGTGTGGAATCTGCAGTGGGATCTGTTTTATCTCAGTTTGGGCGCGGTGGCGGTGGTGCTGTACCCGACGTTTATTTACCTGTTTGTCTCCCGGTGGAAGCAGGCGCGTGCTGATGTGGGGCGGACCTATATGCATCAGTACTTCGGCGCGTGAAAACCCCCGGGTGGTAAATGACAAGCGTGTAAGGTTACCCCCGCTTTGTGCCTGGTCAGTGGGGTTGGCGCCGGTGCGCGCCGGTGCGCTGCGGTGCGGGCTGTAGTGGTTTGACCTGCGGTGATGGGGTTGTGGGGTGGGGGTTTGTTGCCGGGTTGGGGTGGGGGTCGGTGTCTTGGTGCGTGATGTGACCTAAAACTCGTGACAGATGGTGCGCGTGTTAAAGATGTGATTGATGTGAATATCCTGTAGCCTGGCCGGCATGAAGTTCAGAAGGATCGCGGCCATTGTCTTGACCACCGCCCTCGTTGTACCCGGCTACACCTACGTCGCTGACGCTTTCGGCGTCAACGCACCCAGCGGCGTCGATGTGTCCACCTGGCAGCACCCAGGGGATCAGCCCATCAACTGGCATGCGGTGAAGGCGGACGGCCAATCCTTCGCCATCATCAAGGCCACCGAGGGCCTTGGCTACGTCAATAAGCACTTCGCGGAAGACTCCCGCGCAGCCGCCGAAGCCGGCCTGCTGGTCGGCAGCTACCACATGGGCCGCGCCACCAGCGACCCGCGCCTGCAGGCCGCGGAGTACGCAGCGGTGCTGCGCACCCAACCCCAGCCGAGCCTGCCGCCGGTGCTCGACATCGAGTACAACGATGGTGTCTCCCCCGCCGGGATGCAGGCCTGGATCCGCGCCTTCGTCGACGAGCTGCGCTCCCTGACCGGGCGCACCCCGGTGATCTACACCTACCGCTACTTCTGGGAAAACGAAGTCGGAAACACCACCGAGTTCAACGACCTGCCCCTGTGGCTGGCCGCCTACCAGTCCGCCCCGCCGACCGTGCTGCCCGGTGGCTGGGACTACATGACCATGTGGCAGCGCACCGGCTCCGGGCGCGTCAGCGGCATCCCGGTCGATACCGACATGAACCTGTTCAACGGCACCGACAGCCAACTGCAGGACTTCGTCGCCGGCACCCAACTCAACCTCACCCCGGTCGACGTTCCCGGCATCGATGAGCTGGCCGCCTTCGGCCAGGCAAACCCGAAGCTGGTCGGCGCCATCCTCGCCGCCGCCGCAGGTGTCGTCGCCGTCGGCACCATCCTCACCGTCGCCCGCGACATGGGCATCGACATCGGCCCCGCCCAAGCCCTAGTCGAAACCGTCCAGCAGCTCATCGCCGAAGGCAAACTGCCCGTCGGCGACCTGCAGAACATGCTCGCCAACGGCACCTACTCCGTCGGCGACCTGATCATCCTGCTGGAAAACGTCGCGAAGTTCGCCGGCTAAACAAAGCCCCCGTCCTTCTAAACTCACAAAAGCCCTCCAGGGATCCCCTGGAGGGCTTTGCCATGCCCACCCCACACACGGCCCAAACACTCTCCATCACGGCCCGGTGCCCCCACACCCCAGGGCGCGCTAGGCTTTAAGCCCACCCAGGCACAACACCCCCACCCACCCCGGTTAAGCACCGCCGTGCCGTCCCAAGACGAAACACCCTGAGCACATGATTCAAAAAGACATGCCCACCCTCATCTTCGGCAGAGTCGTCCTCCAATCACACTTAACGGGGACAGACCTGTTGATCTTCGCCGAAGATTTTAATTCCTACTATTTTCGCACCGACCCCGCTGCCGAACTAGCGGTACCACTTCAGGACCTTCCCAAACAGTTTCCCGAAGGGCACCTGGAGGCGATGATCAAACAAATCTTTAAAACAGCGCGCCACGAACTCGACGCCTCCTACGACGGTGGCTACGAGCAAGCCTGCGCCGACCTTAAGGCATGGATTTCCAACCCCGACAGATAACCCCCCACCGGGCAGCTTCAGGGGCGCACATACGCAAGCAGCCGACCCCGAAACCGGGATCGGCTGCACGCTTTGGGGGTGACCCCTTAGAACGCCAGGACTAGTCCTTGTTGTCGTCGGAGATCTTCATCGGGCCAGGGTTCCACCAACCGGTCCGCGTGATGTCTTCAACGGTGATTTCGGCCTGCTCCGGGGTCACGCCACGGGAGTTGGTGCGCAAGCGGTAGCGCTCCAGGGAACCCCAGTCGCGACCCCAGTCATCCTTGAGGTAAGCCGGAACCTCAACGGAGGTATTGATCGCCTCGGCGATACCCATCACGCCACCACCGGCGTAGTCCTGCCAGGGCGAGAGGGTGACCTTGCCGGCGTGGTCCGGGGAGATACGGAACTGCGGGGCCTCAGCCACGCCCACATAGTGATCGAAGGGGCGCTGGCAGGGGAACTGCAGGGCGACCGACCAGTCCAGCAGGCCCGGCTGCTCACTGCCGACTACCTCGTTGAGGGACTTCAGCGTCGGCACGCGCGGCGGGGTAAACGCCAACCACTGCTCCGGGTCGAGGGAGTTATCCACCGCCTTGATGCGCACCACGTTGGCGTCCTCGGGGAGGCGATCCAGCGGGAAGCGCAGGTTGCGCCAGCTCGGGGACGGCCCAATATCCAGCGGCTCCAACTGGCCCTCATTGGTGATGGAGGAACCATTCTTCGTGGCGTACTCCAACACCAGCTTCTGACCGTTTTGGTACACGCCGTTGATGTCGTGGTGCTCAATACGGCCGGCGGCGCTGACAATCACCAGCGGCGCATCCTCAGAGCGTGCCGGCAGCTCGTACCAGGAAGTAATCGCCTCGGCGGGGAACTGGGGGCCCTCAGTGTAGGAGCCCAGCATCGGCACCTTCTTGTAGTCCAGGTCGAAGGGCAGGTTCGCGATGGAACCATTCACACCGGCCTCGCGGCGCAAACCACCGGTGGTGCCGGTGTCCTGGCCGGAGGTGTCTCCGCTGGCGGTGTCATCATCGGTGGCGCCCGCAATGGAACCAGCAGACGCCCCGGACGTATCCACCCCGGTGGTGTCAATGAAGCTAGGCACATTGTTCGGGCCGAAACCGCGCACCTCATCCGACTCCAGCGAATCGCCCAAGCTGATGCCATCGATGGGGGTGAGGAAAGAGTCGTTGGTGTTGGTTTCCACCATCGCATCGTTGGCCAGGTTGCAGGAATTACCGGCCAGGGCGCGCACGTTACCAAGCCCCACCGAGTAGGCGGGGTACATGGCGACGAAGCCCTTACCCAGGCTGAGCATGTCGAACACCACCACCAGCGCCAGCACCACGGTGATCGGGGCGGACAGCACCCCGTTGAAACGCATAGAGCGCTTGACCTTGTGGCCGGTCTGATCGGCGACGTCCTTCTGGAAGGACTGGAAGGCACCGAATGCCAGCACCACCAGGGCGATCAGCAGCATCACATTAGTGGCCTCAACGTGGCGGTACTGGATGGTCTTATCCCACCACGGCACACCGAAGGAGGAGATGTACCACCAGCCGTTGATGCCGGCCAAGCTGATGGCCAGCACGAACAGGGTGGCGCCGATGAACAGGGTGCGGTTGCGGGCCGATTTCACCGCGATCGCGCTGACGGACACCGCCGCCAAGGCGGCCAGGCCGGCGCCGATGCCGGCGTACACGCCGAAGTGGTGCGACCACTTCGTCGGGGTGAACATCATGAAGAACATGGTGCCGAAGAACACCATCATCAGCCGGTTGGACGGGCCCACGGCCGCGCCCGGCACCCGGCCGTTGCGCAGCACCGTGGCCAGCACGATCGCCAGGCAGAAGAACATCATCAGCACGGCGAAGCGGCGCGGGAAGGAGCCGTCGACGTTCTGGGTCATCAGGGTCTCGTAGCGAACCCACTCGTCGTACCACACCAGCGAGGGGCCCTTGGCGGAGCGCACCCGGATACTTTCCAGCACGGTCGCCAGGGTCTGGTCGCCGAACACAGCCATGAGGATGGCGGTGCCGGACGCCAAAAACGGCGCGCACATGGCCAGCACCGACCAGGAGCCCACTAGCTCGCGGCGGCGCACCACGATGCGGATCAGGCTCGACAGGCCAGCCAACAGGGCAGCCACTGCCATCAGGCCGGTCGGGCCGGCACCCAGGGAGATGGTGGCGATGATGACGCCGATGGCGGCGGGCAGCAGTCGGGAGGTGGCGATGGCGCGTTCGATCGACACCCAGGTCAACAGCGCACCCATGGCGATGACCGGCTCCGGGCGCAGGCCGTTGTTGTACACCATCCAGAAACCCAGGAAGGAGAACACCGCGGTCCACTGCGCCAGCGGGCGGGCGGCAATCTTTTGCCCCAGGCGGGGCAGCACCTCGCGGGAGATGATCAGCCAGGTGATCACGGCGGCGACCAATTCCGGCAGGCGCATAAACACGCTGGAGGTGCTGATCTGGGCCATCACGCCCAGCAGGTCGTAGTAGGGGGCGCCGAAGGGGGATTCCGGCACGCCGAACCAGCGGTAGTAGTTCGCCATGTATTCGGCATGGTGGCTGACCCGGGCCATGGTCAACAGGTAGCCATCGTCGGAGGTGTTGGCGCCGAAGATGTACCAGTAGCCCAAGCCGCCGAAGACCGCCAGGTCCACGGCGCGCGGCTTGTACCAGCCGGGCGGCAGCATCCGCTTGGTGGTGCGCCCATCAAGCACATCCATGCGGTGCAAAGCCCACAGCGAAATCACCGTCAGCAGGGTGCCCAGGAACATGGCCCCGTACTTGATCAGCGAGGGGGAAGAGGTGAAGCGGGAGTTGATCTCCACATGGGCGCTCAGCCCCGCCTGCTTGGCGGCAGCCACGTCGGACAGTTCGGTGTAGATGCCGGTGAACTGCGGGCGCTCATCGCTGTCGACGCTGCCCTCGAAGTTGGTGCCATCGATGGTGATGGTGGTGGCTTCGTGGGAGGAGGAGATGTGCATGACGGAGCCGGCCGGCAGGTTCTCCAGCTGATTTTTCGTCAGCTCGAAGGGCACCTTGTCGCGGGCGACGACGTCGAGACCCCCGTCGGACACGCGCACGAACAGGCCACGGGTGGTGGCGTCTTTACTGTCCGGCGGCAGGGTACCGAACACCATGGTTTGTCCCGGGTTGAGCTGGCCCGGGGGCAGCGGGATGTCTGCCTCAATGTTTTCCGGAACATAGGAGATCAGCGGGGCGCTGATGCTGCCCATGTTTTCCTGCGGCCAGTCGATGCTGGACTGGTGTTGCACCACGGGAAGAAAGGGGGTCAACACAAACAGCAGGAAACCCGCTATGCCACTGAAAATGGCCACAAATTTGATCTTGGGCAAGCTCACCGAGGGTCCTTCATATGACATACGTACTCGTCGGATCGCCGACTGTTCACCATTTTTCAGGGCACGCAAAACGCCCCGGGGTGAAAAGCCGGGAAATTCATCCCCTCTACAATCTCACGTCCACACCGAAAGCCACGAACCTGCGGCGCGAGTCGGAGCGAAAATCACAGTTTTTGGGTGTTGTGCCCTTGGGCTGTGGGGCATCGGCGTGTGGTGGCGCGGGGGAAGGGGGCTAGCGTTTTTTGGTGACGACGATGAAGGGGCCGATTTGTTTTTCGGTCCACCCTTCGAAGGCGTCGGGGTTGAAGTAGATGCCGCGGAAACGCACGTTGGGATTGTTGGGGTAGAGGTCTTCGGCGAGGTCGTACTTGAAGTCGCGGAAGATGAAGACCTCCGGCGGCTGCCAGTCGAGTTCTTCTAGCCCCTTGTTGAAGGCGCCGGCGCCGTCCCAGGAGGCTTCGGCGAGGTTTTCGATCGCGAGGTTGCGTTTGTCGAATTCGCCGAGCGGGTTGGCGTAGTGGGAGGTAAACGCCTGGAATCCCCGGTAGGGGTAGAAGGACATGAAGTTTTGTTCGTCGGTGAGCACCACGGTACTGCCCGGCTCGAAGCCTAGACCGGTGAGGTAGTTGTTGATTTCGGGGTAGAACTTGCCGGAGTCCGCGGGGTAGCGGTCGGCGCGTTCGCCGTAGCCGTCGGTGTCGGTGTAGGCCAGGTCGATGGCGTCGGCGTTTTTGTTGGGGATGTTTTGGGCGTAGGAGATGCCGCCGAGCGAGAGCAGCGACACCATGATGAAGGTGATGGCGCGGCTGACGCGGGGGCTGATCATGTGGGGGTAGAAGTAGTCGAATCCGACCATGCGCATTTCGGCTATGGCGAACACGCCGGCGGTGGCCAGCTGCAGGGCGATGATGACGTCGAGGCGGAATCCGAGCAGGGTGCCGCCGGCGAGGGTGGCGATCATGGAGGCGATGACCCAGGCGTAGAACACGATCAGGGAGATGCCCATGGCGCGCACGTCGCGGTCTTGGGAGCGCACGACGAGGAAGATGAATCCCAGCAGGCACAGCACGCCCAGCATGGACAGGGAGAACATCGGCAGCGGGATTTGGGTGCCGCTGGGTGGGAGGTAGTGGGTGGCGGAGGCCCCGGAGCGGGGGCGGCCTTGGAGGACGGCCCACAGGTAGGGTCCCCACACAATCAGGGCGATCAGCCCGGAGGCGACGCCGATGAAGATCAGTCGGATGATGGGGGCCAGGGAGCGTTCGACGAACACTGCGGTGGCGGCGGCCACCGCGACGACCGACATGGCGACCACCGCGGTGAATAGGGTGTACATGCTGGCGGAGATCCCGAGGAACAGGATGATGCCGAGCATGGACAGGCGCGCCCCGGAAAGGGCGCGGCGGCCGAGCACGGTGGCGGCGGGGGCGCCGAGCGCGATGACGGCGGCGTAGGGCTCGTCGGAGCTCATCACCAGCACCACGGAGGTGGTCACTAGGGCGACAGCGGTGGCGACGGGCAGGCTGCCGCACAGGCGCTGCCAGACGGGGACGAGCATGCAGCCGACGGCGGCGATGCTGACCAGGGCCCAGGGTTGGAATACTTCCCAGCCGGGGATGCCGAGCAGGTTCGCTAGGCGGCCGCCCATCCAGAACCAGGCGGCCGGATAGTAGGACGGCATGTCGATGTAGTTCATGTCCGTCAGGGCCGTGGTGTTGGCCATGTGGGTCAAGAACTGGGAGCGGAATCCCTGGTCGACGGTCACGCCGTCCATGTAGAGCCGGGTTGCGGCGAGCGGGATGGCGGTGGTGGTGACCACCAGGCCCGCGGGGGAGAGGTAGAACACCAGGTAGCTGATCCAGCGCCGCCAGCGGGGGATGGAGCCGCCGAGGTAGGCGACGACCAGCCACATGACGGTGAGGATGAGCAGCACGGTGGTGCCGGTGGCGACGGCGCGGGACAGCTGCGAGCCGCCGAAGGCCGGCATGTGGGTGTGGCGCAGGATAAGCCATGCGATGAGCGTGGCGAGGCCACCGCCGAAACCGGCCGCGAAGATGCCCAACAGTGAGCGGCCGGCGCTCCACACGTCGTCCGTGTACTCCTCGGCGAGCGGCAAGAATCCATTAGCGGTGTGAGACTCTTGCGGGCTGTCGGTCTCGCTGTCCCGCTTGATTCGGTTCGGCATTGTCGGGCACAAACTCCTAGATAGGCAACTTGCGCATGATAGCGCGCGGGATGTGCTGAAGCACCATCGCGACGTACTGGAAGGCGGGGTGGACCCAGACGACGTCCTTGCCGTCGGCGACGGCCTTGACGACGGCTTTGGCCACGTCGTCGCGGTCGACGGTCAGGGGGGCGTCTTTGAGGCCGTCGGTCATTTTGGTGCGGACCTGGCCGGGGCGCACCACGAGGACGCGGACTCCGGTGCCGCGCAGCGCTTCGCCGAGCTGGGTGTAGAAACCGTCGAAGCCGGCCTTGGTGGAGCCGTAGACGAAGTTGGAGCGGCGCACCTTCACGCCAGCCACCGAGCTCATGGCGACGATGGTGCCGTGGCCTTGGCGTTTCATCAGCTGTCCCAGCAGCGTGCCGACCGATACGGCGCCGGTGTAGTTCAGCTGCGCGGAGGCTACTGCTTTTTGCTGGTCCTGCCAGAGTTCTTCGTTGTCGCCGAGGGAGCCGAAGGCCACGATGGCGACGTCGATGTCGCGTTCGAAGGCGGCGCCGAGCACCTGGGGGTGGGAGTCGAAGTCGGTGGCGTCGAAGTCGATGGTTTCCACGGTGATGCCGCGGCTTTCGAGTTCGGCGGTGGCTTCCTGCACGCGGGGGGAGGATTGGCGGGCGGCGAGGATGACGCGCTCGGGGGAGAATTCGGCGGCGATGGCGCGGCCGATGTCGCTGGTGCCGCCGAGTAGCAGCACGGTGTTGGGTTTTCCTACTGCGTTGAGCATCTAAGGATCACACTCCTTGGGGGTGGTGAGGGCCGTGGGTGGGCCCTGGTGAAAAGTTTTTGGGCGTCTTGTGAGGTGGGCGAGGGGTGTGGTTTTTGTGGTGCCCCTGATTGTCCCCCATCGGGGCGAAGTTGTTGAGGTTTTTCGCCGCGTCTGGGGGAGCCCGTGTGGGTTAGCGCAGTTCGAGGCGGCGCGACATGTCGGAGGCGAAGACCCCGTTGGGGTCGATGGCGTTGCGGGTGTCGAGCCAGCCTTGCATGCCGGGGTACATCTGGTGGAAGGCTTGCGCGGAGGTGCGGGATTCTTTGGCCAGGTAGAGGCGGCCGCCGAATTCCATGACGCGGCGGTCGAGGTCTTCGAGGAATTCGCGCAGTCCGGGCTTGATGGGGAAGTCGACGCAGACGTTCCAGCCGGGCATGGGGAAGGACAGGGGTGCGCGGTTGCCTTCGCCGAACAGTTTGAACACGTTCAGTGCGCTGTAGTGGCCGGAGGCTTGGATGTCGCGGATGATGTCCTTGAAGGGTTCGACGGCTTCGCGCGGCACGATGAACTGGTATTGCAGGAAGCCCTTTTTGCCGTAGCCGCGGTTCCATTCGCCGATCAGGTCGAGCGGCTGGTAGAACTGCGTGAGGTTTTGCACCTTGTTTTTGTATTCGCCGGACTTGAGCCACCACAGTTCACCGACGGCGATCATGGATAGCTTGTTCATGGTGAAGTTGGGGAAGATGTCCGGCACGGTGACCAGCTGGGGGGCGTTGAACTTGAGGGGTTCTTTGGCCAGTTTGGGGGCGAGTTCTTCCAGTTGGGCCAGGGTGGCCAGGGAGCCGCGGGAGATGGCGGCGCGGCCGAGTTTCGGCTCGGGCGAGATGGCGTCGAACCAGGCGGAGGAGTAGGTGTAGTTGGATTCGGAGCCGTCGGAGTGGAACTCGATGGTGGCGTCCAGGTTGGGGGTGAGGTCGCCGTCGGCGATGAAGTAGGCGGTTTCCGTGCGGGTCATTTTGATTTTGGCGCGCAGGATGATGCCGGTCAGCCCCATGCCGCCGACGGTGGCCCAGAACAGGGAGCCGTCGGGGTCGTCGGTGCTGCCTTCGGGTTCGAGGTGGAGGACGCGCCCGTCGGCGACGAGCAGTTCCATGGAGACCACGTGGTTGCCGAAGGAGCCGGCGGAGTGGTGGTTTTTGCCGTGGATGTCGGGGCCGATGGCGCCGCCGATGGTGACTTGGCGGGTGCCGGGCAGGACGGGGACCCACAGCCCGTAGGGCAGGGCGGCTTTCATCAGCTGGTCGAGGGTGACGCCACCGTCGACGTCGACGATGGCGTTGGCTTCGTCGATGGAGTGGATGGTGTTCAGGGTCGTCATGTCGACGACGAGGCCGCCGGCGTTTTGGGCGGGGTCGCCGTAGGAGCGGCCCATGCCGCGGGCGATGATGCCGCGGTGGTAGCCGGATTCTTTTTGCTCAGCGACGGAGGTCACTGCCTTGATGACGTCTTCGGGGTCGTGGGGGCGCAGCACGTCGGCGGTGGACGGTGCGGTGCGCCCCCAGCCGGTCAGGCGTTCGGGTGCGACGTTGAGACCGTGGAAGGTGTTGGTCATGAGTTTTCGTTACTCCTCGTGTTTCCCGTCGCCCGCCAACCGTTTTCGCGGGGCGCGATCCGGTGGAGAAAAATGTCGCAGTCGGCTTGAAGGGGTAATCCTTGGCGGCTGCGGCGGGGATGGGTGAAGGTGGGGTGTGGGTGTTGGCTGTGTGCCGGCGGTGTTTACAGGTCCATCAGGTCTTTGATTTCCTGGGGCAGTTGCTCCTGGGTTTCGATGAGTGGACCGTCGTACTCTTTGAGGATTTCGTAGACGCGGACCCGGGAGGCGCTATCCAGGATGGGTAGTTCCTCGGCCATCATCAGCGTCATGTGGGGGCTTAAAGGAACGTCGGTGCGTTCCGCCGCCTCGTGAGTGGGCGCGGCAGTCTTTTTGAACAAGCCAAACATGCCCTCTACCCTACCCGCGCCGGCGGTGTCCGATCGGGCACCGCCACCAGAAAAGCCCACATTGTCATGCACTCAACACTGCTGGGGGTTCGCGCAACCCTGCTGGGCGCTGGTGTGGGCCTTGGTGTGGGCGTGGTGGGGGAGGGGTAAAAACCCGCAGAAGGATAAGGTGTGGCGCATATCTTACGGGTGGGGTGGGCTGCTAAAAGACCAGTTCGCCGACCCGGTTGCGAAGCCAGCCACGCCGCTTGGCTGGCAAAAGTGTCTACAGTGGGGGACATGAACGCAGCAGGCACCACCGGTTTTCACGGGGCTTCCGCCACCGTTATCGGTGACGCGGAGGTCATCGATCTTGCTGCGCATCGCCGCCGGCGCAGCACCCTGGCCCGCCGGGCGACCCGCCGGCCCCGCACCCTGATCCTGCGGGCCGTGATTGAGGGCGCCAACCCGCCGGCGGTCCGCCAGATCGGCATCAACGATTCCCTCCCGGTCGCCGATTTGCTCTCCGCGCTGGGTATCGCCTTCGGCGCAACGGTGGACGCCCCCTGGTTGCAAGACCCCGGGGTCGGCCCCAACGATTGCATCCACACGGTGCTGCCCACCACCGGCGCCACCGTCTACTGCCACTGGGGATTGTGGCAGGTCACCGTCACCGCGGTCGACACCTACCCGCGCGACGCGGGCACCCCCCAAGCGCTGTGCATCGGCGGTTCCGGCGATTTCTTCGGCGTCGAATTCGACACCGCCCTGATCAATGCCCGGCTCACCGGCGACGACGTCACCACCCAGGTGCTCAACGCCACCCACCCGGACGTGGTGGACATCATCGAACGCTCCGGCATTTTCGACTTTGTCTCCCTCATGCAGGCCCTCGGCATCCCTGAGGCGCACGCCACCAAGCTGGGGCGATCCCGCACGGCCACCGCCTGCCGCTCCGTGGGCGCCCGGGCAGAAGATCCCGGCCAGCTGGCCCGCCCCGCCGGGGTGCCCCACCACCCCTCCACGGCGCGCGACGCCGCCTGGGTCACACTGCTGTCCGCCGCCTGCCTCGGCGACGGTGAAACCACCGGCGACATCTTCGCCGCCACCATGGACTCCCTCGGCTGGGGGCCGATGAGCCTGCAGGAAGGCATCGACCTTGCCCCCGGGATCGGCGACGTGCTCGAACGCATCGACGCCAGCGCCCCCGTCGACCGCATCGTGCTATTCCAACGCCTTTTCCTCAGGCCCTAGGCCACCAGGTTTTCTTTAAACCACCGGGGCTTAAAAACCCCAGGCCCCACCCCCCAAAAAGAGCACTGGGTTCAGCGTGCTCCTAGGAGGACAACACGTCGGTGGGGCCCACCAGCTTCCACCACAGCCACCCAAACGGATACAGCGGCACCTCCACCGTGCCCGCCACAATAGCCAGCGCACTCGTCGCCGTCGCCCACGCCGACTGCGACACCCCCACCTCACCGGCACTATCAGCCGCAGCAGCCACCGGGCTCACCATGGCGCACACACAACCAGCAGCCACCAGGGCAGCAGCACAACGACGACGCATCACAACACCTTCTTCACTAACAAAACTCATTAACACACACGACACGCACCCGCATTAGTTGTGGGGGCGCTCAAAACGCTCACTACGGCCCAACTGGTGCAACTTCAACCACTGCACAAACCCCTTCGGATCCTTGCGCTGCACCAGGAAAAACCACCCAAAGCGGGCATACTCCTGCGGCAACAGCCGGCGCATCCCAGGCTGATTCATCAAATAGCCACGATTGCGGTAGGTGAAAAACCGCTTACCCGCATTATCCGGGTACTGGGTGTGCATCCGCCCACCCAAAATCGGCTTGAACTCATCCGACCCATCCGGATGCACATACGCCGTCGACAAACACGTGCCGAACTTAATGCCACTGCGCACCATCCGGCGGTGATACTCCACCTCATCACCACGAATAAACAAACGATAATCCGGCACCCCGATGCGCTCCATCGCCTGCGCCGAAATCAACGCGCCATTAAACAACGACGCAATCCCCTCCAACAGATCATCCTCCGGATGCTCCGGATCAATCAGCTCCGAACGATACCTGCGCCAACTCACCCCACGCCGCAACGGAAACGCCAAACGCTCCGGATCATCCAAATTGCACACCACCGGCGACACCGCATCCAAACCATGACGCGCCGCACACTCAAACAGCGTGCCCAGCACCTCTTGATCCTCCGGGCGGCCATCATCATCGGCACACCACACCGCATCCGCCCCCAACGCCAACGCCGTCAAAAAACCATAGGCAAAACCACCCGCACCACCCAGATTCGTTTCGCTCGGCAAATACACCCCCCGCTCGCCCGCATAGCGATCCACCAGGTCGCGCACCGCATCCTCGCAGCCATTATCGACCACAATGACCCAATCCACCGGGCGGGACTGGCCAGCCACCACCGCCAGCGACTTCTCCAACAGCTCAGCCCGACGATGAGTCACAATCACCGCCGCCACCGAATCGCCTACGCGCAACATACACACCTCACAGGAGAAGAAAAACAGACAGGAAAAAAGGACAAACTACTCGTCATCATCCACGATCGGCAGGCTCTGGCCATTACGCTCGGCCTCCAAACGCTTCAACAGCCGGCGCACATGATCCGCAGCCCCCTTGCCCTCATAGGACTCCACAATGTCATCCACCGGGCCCACCTCACGGATCTGGCCATGATCCACCCACAACGCCGAATCGCACAGCTGCGCCAAAAAATCATTCGAGTGCGACGCAAACACCAAAATGCCCGAGCGCTCAACCAGCTCCTCCAGGCGCTTACGCGCCTTCGCCATAAACGCCGCATCCACCGCGCCAATGCCCTCATCAAGCAGCAAAATCTCCGGCTCAATCGAGGTCACAACCCCCAACGCCAAACGGATCCGCATACCCGTCGAATACGTACGCAACGGCATCGCCAAATACTCGCCCAGCTCACTGAACTCGGCGATCTCATCCATCTTCTGCTTCATCTGCTTGCGGGTCTGGCCCAAAAACAAGCCACGAATAATGATGTTCTCGTAGCCCGAAATCTCCGGATCCATACCCACACCCAAATCAAACACCGGGGCCACCCGGCCCCGAATATGGGCACTTCCCCGCGTCGGCTCATAAATACCCGACAACAGGCGCAACAACGTCGACTTGCCGGCACCATTATGGCCGACCAAACCCACCCGGTCGCCCTCCTTGAGGTGCAAATTAATGTCCTTGAGCGCCTCAACCACAACCACGTTGTCACTGTTGCGGCCAATCGCACCACCAGCGGCGCCCAAAAACGCCTTCTTCATCGAACGGGACTTCGCATCAAAAATGGGAAAATCCACGCACGCGTTATAGGTGTCAATCGAAACCATGAGTACTTAAACCTTCAATCCTGCGGTTTTCAACAAATTCCTACACCCAATAACTGACGCGGAAACGCCACTGACGCATCGCCACCAACGCCAACAACAAACCCGCAACCGTGCAGCAAATAACCACCACCCAGTTGTAAGCGTGCACCGGCGCACCAATCAACGGGGCACGCACCACCTCCATGTAGTGGTACAGCGGATTCAGCTCAGCGATCTTCGCCCGCGAACTGACCGCACCACCCTGCTCATGCAGCGTCTGCGTGGTCCACACGATCGGAGTCACATAGAACAGCAACTGGGTCAACGCCTCCAACAGGGGAGACACGTCGCGATAACGGGTGGCCACAATGCCGAAAAACATCGACACCCACACCCCGTTAAGCACCAGCAGGCCCAGCGCCGGAAACGCCAACAACACCTGCCACCCCAAATTGCGCGGGAACACCAACATCAAGATCACCCAAATGACCATGTTGTGCGCCAAAAACAACGTCTGCTTCCACACCAGGCGATAACAATGCACCGACAACGCCGACGGCAGCTGCTTAATCAGCCCCTCGTTATCGATGAAAATGTCCGAGCCCTCCTTCATCGCACCAGAGATGAAGTTCCACATGATCAACCCCACCGTCACGTGCGGCAAGAACTCGGCCACCGGAATCTTAAACAGCACCGAATACAACAAACCCAGCGCAATAGCCATCACACCAGTGGCAATGGTGATCCACAACGGGCCCAACACACTACGGCGATAGCGCTGCTTAATGTCCTGCCAACCCAGCTGCAGCCACAGCTCATGCTGGAAAAAGCCGCGCACTAGGTCGCTCCACGCAGCCTTAAACGTCTTCGACTCGCTCGGCGGGGACGCCTCAGCATCGACTGCGGTCATTCGTTGAAAACGAGCCACGTCATCCGGCGACGCAGAAGAACCATTTACGGGAGAGGAAACAGACACAAACAAGTAGCCTAGCTGGTGTGGTGCGGAATATGGCGCAAGCAGGCATACTAAGAAGCCAATTGGGCAACACCACACAACTCGCGCAGCACCCATTTGCGGGCCGCGTGACACAATAGAACAACCGCCAGCGTCACACCTGCTACCACGGGGCGGGCCCCCAACAGCCCCCACCCCGCCAGGCCCGTCACGCAGCACAAACCACCGACCCCACGCGAAGAAAGGTAACCAGCCACATGGGCTATGACGTGTACCGCGTCCGCGGACTCTACGCCTCCCTCGCCGACGGCTGGACCTACCTCAACGGGCACGAACTCGCCCAAATTCCCGAAAAAGTCTCCTCCGGTGTCGCCACCGCCTTCCGCACCAGCCCACTGGTCGCCGCAGTCGAACCCACCCACGGCAACCACTCCCGCGCCCAAGCCGCAGGACTACCCGCCGGCATCGCCCACGACCAAGCCGCCCGCCGGGCCATTGCCGACCTCGTCGGCGCCGACGCCGACCGCGTCGTCCTAGGCCCCAACAAAGAAGTACTGCTGCGACAACTGGCCACCGCACTCACCCCCCGCCTGCGACGCGGAAGCGCAGTCGTCCTCGCCCGCAGCCTCGCCCGCGGCGTCGCCGACATCTTCGCCACCCAAGCCTCCACCGTCCGCTACGCCGAACCCGACCTCGGCACCGGAGAACTGCCCACCTGGCAATTCCACGATATCGTCACCGGCAGCACCCGACTCGTCGTCGTCCCCGCCGCCCACGGCTACATCGGCACCCACACCGACGTCGCCGCCATCGCCGACATCACCCGCCAACACTCCCGCGCCTGGCTCGTTGTCGACGCCACCGACCTCGCGCCCTACCAAAGCATCGACATCGACGCCTGGGGCGCCGACATCGTGCTACTGGACTGCGCCACCCTCGGCGGCCCCCAAATCAGCGCCATGATCATGCGCGACACCTCCATGTTCCCCCGCCTCAAACCACTCAGCGACGGCGAAGGCGCAGCCAGCCTCGAAGTCGGCAAACTATCCATGGGACTACTCGGCGGCGTCGCCCCCACCATCGACCACCTCGCCGACCTCGACGACACCGCCCGTGGCACCCGCCGCAACCGGCTGAAAACCTCCATGAAATCGCTGAACACCTACCTCGCGAAACTCAGCGAACACCTCGTCGACAGCCTCAGCGTCCTCGACCAAGTCCACCTCGTCGGCATCACCGGTGAAGCAGCCGCCCACTCCGCCGCCCACCGCACCCCCCGCGTCACCTTCATCGTCGACGGAGTCGACGCCAGCACCGTGCACGCCCGCCTCCTCGCCAACGGCATCGTCACCGAACAAAGCCCCCCAGACCCACTCCTGGCCGAAATGGGCGCCCTCGACGCCGGCGGCGCAATCACCGTCTCCCTCTCCCCGTTCAACACCACCGGCGACATCGACCAACTCCTCCGCGCCGTCGCCTCCCTGGCCTAAAAACAAAAACCCAAAACGCCGCAGGACCCCACCAAAAAAGGGGAACCCTGCGGCGTTTGCAACCCAACTAGCGGGCCCGCCAAGAAGCCCACCCACCAGTCGGCTGCGCTGCCCGCCAAGCCAGCACCCACCACCACAACGACAACCCCGCCAACACCACCACAGCAATATTACGGGCATTCAACACCCAAACAGCCGCCGGCTGCTGCAGCAAAATCTCGTCATACATCAGCGGATACACCAAACCGGTCAACACCACCAGAGGCACACACAACCACGCCACCACATGAGCCACCCGGCACACACTCACCGCAGCCACCACCACCGCCAACGGCAACACCCAAATCACATACTGCGGCGAAAAGACCTTATTCGTCACAATCACCAGCCACACGATGCTCATCGCACACGCCAACGCCGTCTCATGAGACCACCGCATCGCCGTCAACAACCCCAACCCCGCAGCAAGCAACACCACCGCCACCTGCGCCGCAGTAGCCACCACCAACATCGCACCCACCCCGCCACCAAACACCTCATAGGACATCGACGGCGCAAAATCCACGTGCGTATCAGCCCGCAACAGCAACGGCGCACCAAAAACCGACTCGATCTGCAAACCCCGATCCTGCTGATACAACACCGGCGAAACAGTCCGCTCCACCCCATGGATCGCGACACTCGCCCCCACCAAAGCCGCAAAACCAAGCACAAAACCACCCACACGCCGCCACGAACCCAACAGGCACGCAGCCACCAGCCCCGGCCACAACTTCATCGCAGTCGCCACCGCCAACACCACCGCGGCAGTAGCGGGAAAACTCACCAACAACACGGCACACAACGCCACCGCAGCCGCCGGCAACAAATCCATCCGCGACAACATCAACGGGCCCATCGCCGCAATCAACGCCAGCCACAAAGCAGCAGCCTCACGGCGCTCAAAAAACACACACGCCCACAAAATTGCCGCCTGCACCACCACCAGCAACACCACAAACCCCACCTGCACGTGGTCGCCAAACAACTTCAGCGGCCACGTCGCCACAGTGGGATACTCCGTCAACGGCGTCAACGCGTAGTAATCCAAAGACTCAAAAAAGTCCTTCTGCCGCCAAATCACCGGCTCCTGCCGCACCAGCAGCAGCACAAACACCATCCAGGCAACAGACTTCCACGTCACCCACCGCGGCCACCCAACCGGTGAAAAAGCAGCCCCAGACTGGCGAGCACGCGACGTTGCGGCGCTACGCATCAACCCGCAGAACCAAAGTGCCAGTCACCAGGCCATCAGCCAACATCTGGTGAGCGCGCGCCGCATCAGCAATCGGCAACACCTCATGAATCTGGTGGGAAATCTCCCCACGCTCCAGCATCGGCCACACATTCTCCACCACCGCCGCACAAATCCGAGCCTTATCCTCCAGATCCCGTGCGCGCAGCGCAGTAGCGGAAATAGTGCCCCGCTTCGACAACAACTTGCCGATATTCAGCTCACCCTTCACACCACCCTGCATACCAATGATCACCATGTGCCCATCCGGCGCCATTGCAGTGATGTTGCGATCCAAATACTTCGCCCCCATGATGTCCAAAATGACATCCGCCTGATTCTTCACCACCTCCGCAAAGTCTTCCTCGCGGTAATTAATCAGCACATCAGCGCCCAAGCGGCGACACACCTGCAGCTTATCTTCAGAACCAGCAGTCACCATGACCTCACAGCCCATGGCCTTAGCCATCTGGATGGCGAACGTGCCAATGCCGCCCGCACCACCGTGAATCAGCACCTTCTGGCCTGCACGCATCCCGGCGAGCATCACCAAATTGGAGTACACCGTGCACGCCACCTCAACGATGGACGCGGCCTCCTCCGGGGAATAGCCCTTCGGCAAAGGCATCACCTGGCCTACCGGCACCGCCACGTACTCCGCGTAGCCACCGCCGGCCAACAAACACGCCACCGGATCGCCCTGTGCGAAGTCGTGGCCGTTGGGATCCTCAATCACCCCCGCGCACTCCAGGCCCATGATGTCGCTAGCGCCAGGCGGCGGCGGGTAGTGGCCGGCAGCCTGCAGCAGATCGCCACGGTTAATGCCGGCGGCCTGCACCTTGACCAAAACCTCTCCAGCAGCGGGAGTGGGGGTTTCGACCTCGGTCAAGGCGAGCGATGTTTTATCGGAAGGATCAGACAGAGTAATTGCTTTCATATTGAGACAGGGTACGCGTTACACTGACTCCGCTGGCGCACTTCGCGGCGAAAACTGGGAAAAGATCTAGCCCCAATTCTTCGCCCCGGCGATGCTATGTAATAGCATGAGTGCACGCATGGAGATATGGCAGAGCGGCCGAATGCACTCGCCTTGAAAGCGAGCGTCCCTAACCCGGACCGGGGGTTCAAATCCCTCTATCTCCGCATTGTCGCAGCCCCTGGTTTAATAGCCAGGGGCTGCGGTTTTGAGTGCTAAAAGTGCAGCCTGTGGTGGGTTTTAGGTACTTTCGTCAATCTGCCTGAGGTCGCTAGTAAAGGTTATGAAGTTTTCGGACACACTTTTTGTCCTATAGGTCCAACCTGCTTTCCTGTTTACCCCGTTGGGAGCGGGCCAGAGGGGGCCGTCTAGGGGTCGGTGTTGGGGCGCTTTGGGGTGGGTTGGGGTGCTGGCACGCAAAGCTATTTGGGCTGTTCACTGTATGGTTTTTAGCTTTTTCTTAACCGTTTTGTGCGGTCCTCGCATAGGATGGTTGGAACTTGGCACCATTGTGGGTGCCGCCATCAGGACGCCGCCGGCAGACTGTGGTGTCTGTCAGGCCGAGAAATGTTTGGGCCTGGCGGTGAGAAGACGTTGCACGACCTGATGGAAGAACAATTGTTGCGAAAGATTGAAACGACGAATGGATAACGACACTGCCGTTTCCCCCATGATTCATCAGCGCTTGGCTGCGCTGAAGGGTTGCGCTGACGAGGGCGATTATGTGGCCTTCACTGTTGAGGGGCAGGAAATGTACGCCCGCTTTGATGACCAGGCCGACACTGTCACGGTGTGGGGTTTCTGGGATCGCCCCTTGACTCCGGCCGATATGCCTTTGGCTAAAGCGATGGCGAACCGGATCAACACCGGCGAGCTGGCCCCGCGCGTGAGCTTGTACACCTCCAAGGCGGGAGTGAAGCACTTGCTGTGTGACATGGCGGTTTCTACTGCTGTGGGCATCACTGATGATCAGTTGGATGTGTTCCTCCACAACATTGGTAGTGCAACCGCTGCGGCTGTTGCTTTCTTTGACGAGACCTACCGCACCGAAATGGGTGGCACTACCGTCACCGCAACCGAGCAGGAGTCTGAGTAAGCCATGACCGCACCTACTATTACTGCCAACCGTGTGCTGGAGATCGCTGCTGCCCGTGGGTGGGAGATGACTGAGGATCCGGCCCAGAACGCGCTGATTGCTTCAATGGAGGGCGTCACCACGGTGATTCCCACTGATTTTGGCGAATATTTCACGGTGTTGACTGTGGCCAGCGATCTGGAGATCGATCCGGTTCGTATGGATGACATTGTTGAGCATGCTCTCGCGAAGCATGGCGACACCTATTTCGGCACCATTGGTGTGCATCAAATGCCTAATGACACGCTGCGTGTGGGTTGTTCTGTGTCGATGCCGGCGGGTGCTGGCGCGACGGATGAACAGCTGGATCACTGGCTTGAGGTGTGCGTCGCGTGTGCGGCTGAGGGGCTCCGTGGGACGGTAAACAGCCTCAACCTTTCGAACTACCGAGTCTAATAGGTTAGTTTTTTCAGTAGGGGTGCGTCTACGCTTGACGCAAAGACATCGGCGACGTGGCTAAACGTGGCCGGCTTTGATGGCAGAAGAATCCTTATTCGTGGCGATTCTCGCGCATTTCTACTCTGCGATCACTGGCTGTTCAAGCAACCACTGAGCAAGGGCTCCGCCTGGGGCGGTGCAGGAAACGCGAAGATTGTTCGCGAAATGCACCGTGTTTTCCCGGCGGAGCCTTCGTGGTTTTCGGACCGGGTGGGTGTGGACGTCGTTTTTCTGCTGTGAGCATTATTTTTTAAAAAATTTCATGGGGAAGAGGTTGAAGCTTCCATGACATCTACTTCGCGTAAAACTCCACCTGTTTCATCGGATGCTGATCAGGTCACTGATGAGCTAGCCGCTAAGTATCCCAATCGCTGGAAAGCGTTGTGGGTTCTGGCGTGTGGTCTGGCGTTGATCGTTATCGACGGCACCATTGTTGGTGTCGCGTTGCCGGACATTATTTCCAAGCTGAATTTGGACCTGACTAACGCCCAGTGGGTCAATTCTTTGTATTCGGTCGTGTTTGCCGCGTTGCTGCTGTCCACGGGCCGTTTGGCTGACCGTATTGGTCGCCGCAAGGTGTTTTTCGTGGGCATTGTTGTGTTTGCGTCTGGCTCTGTGGTGGCGGCGTTGTCGCATGGGGTGGCGCAACTGATTTGGGCTCGTGTGATTCAGGGCGTGGGTGGCGCGATGATTCTGCCGAGTACGTTGTCGACGGTGAATGCGATTTTCCGCGGCAAGCAGCGTGCGGCTGCCTTTGGTGTGTGGGGCGCGGTCATGTCGGGTGCTGCCGCCTTGGGCCCGCTGTTGGGTGGCTGGTTGACCAGTTCGTTTAGCTGGGAGTGGATCTTCTGGGTGAATGTGCCGATCGCCGTTGCGGTGTTTATTGCCGGGGTGCTGTTCGTTCCGGAGACCCGTGGTGATAGTTCTCGTCGCGGTGTTGACGTGGATGGTTTGCTGCTGTCGGCTATTGGTTTTGGTTTCTTGGTGTTCGGCATCATCGAGGGCCCGAAGTTGGGCTGGTGGAAGATGATCGGCGATTTCCACATTGGTTCGTGGAAGTGGTCTGCTGCGCTGTCGCCGGTGCCGTTTGCTTTGGCGATCGGTGTGGTGGGCTTGGTGCTGTTCGTGCTGTGGGAGCGTCACCGCGCGGGCAATGGCCGCGATGCGATTTTGGCGTTGGGCCTATTCAAGCTCCCCACGTTCACGTGGGGTAACGTGGCCGCGTTTGCGGTTGCTGTGGGCGAGTTCGGCATCGTGTTCGTGTTGCCGTTGTACTTGGTGAACGCGCGCGGTTTGTCGGTGATGGATGCCGGCTGGATTTTGTCGGCCATGGCTTTGGGTGCTTTTGGTTCTGGTGCTGCTGCCCGCCACTTGGCTGCGGCGGTGGGTGCCACGAATACGGTCATCATTGGTCTCGCACTGGAGGTCATTGGTGTGGTGACGGTGGCGATGGCGATTGAGAAGTCGCCGCTGCTGGTGTGCGCCCTGCTGGTTATTTATGGCTTGGGCTTGGGTCTGGCGTCTGCCCAGCTGACCTCGACTGTGTTGAAGGATGTTCCGCAGGCGGAGTCTGGTCAGGGTTCTGCCACGCAGTCCACGGTGCGTCAGGTGGGTGCTGCTGTGGGCGCTGCGGTTGCTGGCGCGGTGTTGTCGGGCGCGTTGGCGCAGACCTTGCCGAAGGCTGTGGAGGATGCTGGTTTGCATGCCCCGCAGCAACTGGTGGATGCGGTGCGGATGTCTGCCGGTGGCGCCTTGCACGGCTTGGATGGCCAGCCGTTGGGCGAGGCCCTCGCGCATGGTTTCGCGACGGCTGTGGGCTGTTCCTTGTATGCGGCGGCAGTGTTTTTGCTGTTGGGCTTTTTCGCGGCGTTTATGGTTCGTGCCAGCGATAAGAAGCATCAGCAGACCGTCGGCGCTGACGCCGAAGTCGCTGCAAAAAACTAACCGGTTTGTGACCTGGTAAATAGGAAAATGCTCGGCACCCTGGTGGGTGTCGAGCATTTTCTGGTGTGCGGGGGTTAGACGCGGGCGGGGTTGACGGTGTTCCATGCTGTGAGCAACTGGTCGGCTTCTTCCGCGGTGGTGATGGTGATGCGCATGCCTTCGGGGAAGACGCGCACGAGGACGTTTTCGGCGGCGAGTGCTTCGGCGGTGGCTCGTGCGTCAGCTAGATCGGGGACCCACACGAAGTTGGCTTGGGAGGGCACCGCGCCGATGGCTTCGGCGACGCGTTGGCGTTGCTCGACGACCTCGTCGGTGCGGGCGAGGATGGTGTCGCGCAACTCCAGTGCTTTCAGTGCGCCGGCTTGGGCTGCCACGTTGATGCCGAAGGGGATTTGGACCTTGTTGACGGCCTCGATGATGGTGGCGTCACCGTAGGCGTATCCGACGCGGGCGCCGGCCAGGCCATAGGCCTTGGAGAAGGTGCGCAGGATGACGAGGTTTTTGTGCTGCTTGAGCAGTTCTAGCGCGTTGACGGCGTCGGCGTCGCGGACGTATTCGATGTAGGCCTCGTCGAGGGCGACGATGCAGTCGTCGGGCACCTTGGTCAGGAAGTCGGCGATGGCGGCGTGGCTGTGGGTGGTGCCGGTGGGGTTGTTGGGGTTGCACACGAACACGATGCGGGCGTCCTGGGCGGCCGCGGCCAGGGCATCGAGATCATTGCGGTGCTCAGCGTCGAGGGGAACCGGGACTGCGGTCGCGCCCACCACAGCGGCGAAGATGGGGTAGCCCTCAAAAGAGCGCCAAGGGAAGACGCACTTGTCGCCGGGGGTGCAGGAGATCTGGACCAGCTGCTGGCACAGGGCGGAAGACCCGATGCCGATGGCGACGTTGTCGATGCTCAAGCCGGCGTTTTCGGCAAGAGCCTGGCGCAGTTCGATAGAGAACATGTCCGGGTAGCGGTTGGCGTGGGCGGTGGCCTCGGCCATGGCGGCCGCGACATCCGGCAGGGGCGCCTGGGTGACCTCATTGGAGGACAACTTGAGGGCGCCCTCGGCGCGGACGCCGGGAACATAGGCGGGAAGCAGGTTGAGATCTTTGCGCAACATGTGGGCAAGCTTAGTCCAGGGTTGTGACTCGGCTCATGGGAATCGTTGCCACTGCCCGGTTTGCGGGCGGTGCTCTGAGGCGAAGAAAGGGGCACCTGCACGTGGTATGCGCGCGACGTTTGCTTGATAACGGGTTGTGCGGGTATCATTTCCTGCCAGCACCGCGGACAGTCTTTTTAGACTGCCTGTGTTGTGTGGAGGCGTGCCAGAGCGGCCGAATGGGACTCACTGCTAATGAGTTGTCTTCAGAAATGAGGACCGGAGGTTCAAATCCTCTCGCCTCCGCTCCCTCGAATTATCGAGGGTTATGCGCCCGTAGCTCAACGGATAGAGCATCTGACTACGGATCAGAAGGTTAGGGGTTCGAATCCCTTCGGGCGCACCAAACACCACCCCAGCATCCCAGGAACATCCTCGGGGGCTGGGGTGTTTGCGTACCCCCAAAAAGGAGTCCAGCATGAGCGCTCGCCGCCCACCCCAGCAGTACCCTTTTGCCATCGCCCACGCAGAAACCGACCTTGGACATTTCGGAGTGTGCGCCCTGGGGGGATTGATCACCCAAATCGTGCTGCCCGGCGACAACGAGCCCACCAGCACCGGGCAGCCGACCGCTAGTGATCGGGAACTCGCCGGCCACGGCGCAGCGGCGCTGACCCAGTTCATCCACGGCAACCACCACATCGACTGGCCCCCATATAACCCCCGGGTACTGGTCACCGCCCCCTTTTATCGCAAGGTGCTCGCACAGCTGAGCTTCGTGGGGCCGGGGGAGACCGTCACCTATGGCGAGCTGGCGCGCCGGGCGGGAAATCCGCGTGCGGTGCGCGCTGCTGCCGGGGCGTGCGCGGCTAATCCTTTGCCGATCATTATTGGCTGTCACCGGGTGCTGCCGGCCACGGGCGGCACGGTTGGTGGTTATCGGGGCGGGCAGGAGCTGAAAAGGGCGCTATTGGCGCGTGAGGGCTACCAGGAGGGCTAGGCCATGGGTGGGGTGAGCTTGGGTGGCCTGGCCCTGGCGGCGTTGTGCGCCGGGTGGGTGGATGCTGTCATTGGTGGCGGTGGGCTGATTCTGGTGCCGGTGCTGCTGGCTTTTGTGCCTGGGATAGCGCCGGTGGGGGCGCTGGCCACCAATAAGGCGGTGGGGGTGACCGGAACGTTGTCGGCGGCGGTGCGTTTGCTGGCGCATACCAGGCCGAAGGGGAAACTCCTTCCGATCCTCGTGGTGGTGGCGGGGCTTGCTGCGGCAGGTGGGGCACTAGTGGCGGGCCTTTTCCCCGCACACCTGATGCGTCCCATCGTGATTGTTTTGCTGCTGTCGGCGGGAATCGTGGTGGTCATGCGCCCACGTTTTGGGCAATCAGCCTGCGTGAAAACACCGACCGTTCTTGCGTTGCTGGGTTTGGGTGCTGTGGTGATGGCGCTGGGTTTTTATGACGGTATTTTCGGCCCCGGCACCGGCATGTTTCTCATCATGGCGCTCACTGCCGTTTTGGGTGGGGACCTGGTGCGCAGCGCGGCCATGACCAAAGCAATTAATGCCGCCACCAACCTGGGCGCGCTGGCCGTGTTTATTGCTGGTGGGCATGTGGTGTGGAAGCTGGCGTTGGTGCTGATGGTCGCCAATATTGTTGGGGCGCAGTTGGGGGCGCGCACGGTGATTGCCGGTGGGGCGAGGTTGGTTCGGGTGGCGTTGCTGATTTTTGTGGTGGTGATGGCTAGCTATTTGGGGTGGATGCAGTGGGGCAGTGGGGTGATGGGCTGAGGGGATTTGTGTTGGGGAGCGTGCCTGTTAAGTGGGTGCAGAAAGTGGGTTTGAACTGTGAGTTTGTGCCTTGCGTTGGGTGCTGTGTATAGTACTAATTCGTGCTTGTGAGCATCGCCGGGCCAGGTGATGATGAGCAAAAAGCACACTGCGCCCGTAGCTCAACGGATAGAGCATCTGACTACGGATCAGAAGGTTAGGGGTTCGAATCCCTTCGGGCGCACAGAGTGAAACCTCCGAATCGCATCTCGCGGTTCGGAGGTTTTTGCAATGCGGCGGTATCCATGTTGGGGGTGTTGGGGTTTGCGGGTCGACAAGTACAACGCTGGTTCGAACCTAGTAAAAGCGGGCTTGGGGCAAGGGGCGCAAGGCGGGCTATAGGACAAAATGTGTGTCTGCACGGCGTGTCGTGGATATAGGACAAAAAGTGTGTCCGGTTTTAGCGGGGTTGGCCTTTTCGGATTCCTATAGAGTGGGTCTAGCCGGTGTCGATACCGGTGTCGTATTCGGCAGGAGCTCCAGTGGGGTTGCTGTCGGTTAGTGCTTCGGTGACTGTTTTAACTTTGGCGAGTTCGTGAGTCCCGAAGTCGTGTTGCCTGGCGATTTCTATGAGGTCGCCAGGCTTTTTCGTTCTGCTTAGCAGCCACCATTCGCAGAGTTTTCTTTGGCGTTCTGCGGGTAGTCCTCTGTGTGCGTGCAGCAGTGCTTTCAAGGGGCTGTTGATGCCGCCTTCTAGGCTGTTGGTGCTGGATTGGTAGATCGCCTCGTAGATGGTGTCGGGGCTGTCGGTGTCTGTGCCGATGACCGCGATGGATTGTTCGATGAAGGCGAACAGGTGGTTTCGCCGGGTTTGTTCCATCAGGATGCGGTGGGCGCTGCGTGCACGGTCGTGGGTGTACCAGTAGTGCTTGTTTTTCCTTTTGTTGTTGGGGATAAGCACTTTGGGGCAGCTGTCGATGTAGGTTTTTTCATCCAGCCAGTCGCGGTATTGGTTGCTGACCTGGTGAAAGAGAGTGACCCATTGTGCTGCTTGTTGGTTGTTGGTGACTTTCAGCAGTTTTAGCGATAGGGCGCGTAGGGCTTTGCCGCAGTTGGATTGGGGGCGTGTTGTGACGTATCGCTGGACGTTGCGTTTGATGTGGATCAGGCAGCGTTGGATGTGGGTGTGGGCTTGTGGGGTGGCTGGATCGTTTGGGAAGACGTCGTTGATTGCTGATAGTGCGGCATTGCACCCATCTGTGGTGATCAGTCGGGGGCGTTGGATTCGGTGGAGGAGGTGTTGGTATGCCCGGGTGTTTTCGCTGTGCGACCAGTGCCAGGTCAGTACTTTGTTGGTGGTTGATGCGATGAGCAGGCATTGCTGTTTGTTGAAGTAGGTGGCGTCGATAAAGACTTGTTCGTCGTAGTTGTTGTCGCCTGTGGGGGTGGGGATGGGGATGAGCCAGAAAGGTTCGAACCAGCGTTGTAGTGTGCGTCGGCTGAGTTGGTGGTGGCGGGCGAAGTCTGCCAGTGATTGGGTGGATTGGACCCAGGACAAAAACAGTGTGAAGCGAACGAGTTGTGTGTGGGCTGTATTTGTTTGTGTGAAGGAGTGTCCGCAGTGTTTGCAGCGCCATCGTTGGCGGTTTTTGCTGGTTGAGCCGTTTTTCTTTGTGGGTGATTGGCAGATGGGGCAAGTAGGTGATGTTGGCATTTACCCCGCATACCACATGTTGTTTGAAAAACGGGGATATTTGACCTGAGGCTGGTTTAGCTCCTTGTCAGGAGATGAAAAACGCCTTTATCGCAGGTCAGCACCTAAAAAAACGTACTTACAGACACACTTTTTGTCCTATAGCCCGCAAGGCAAAACATCGCTGAGTTTGTTCTCTTAGACCGCTATAGTTTTGGCTAGAAAGGAGGCGAGTAATTTGGCAGTCGAAGTAACGATTCAGCCGGAAGTCCTGGAGTGGGCATTGGGGCGGTCTGAACTTTCTGAAAACGAGGTTGAGAAACGTTTCCCTAGGTTGTCGGAATGGAAGTCAGGGGCTAGGAAGCCCACGCTTCCGCAAGCTAAGAAAATTGCGGAAGCTGCTCGTCTGCCACTTGGCCGTCTTCTTCTGCCAGTGCCGACTCCTGATGAAATTGCGATCCCGGACTTTCGTACTGTTCGAAATGCAAGGATTCATTCAATCGGTGCCAATCTGCGTGAAGTTATTCAAACTGCCGAACAGCGTCTTGGTTGGTATGCCGAATACGCTGCCGAAAGTGGTATTGAGCCGCCCGAGGTTCTCGGGATCGCATCGCCTTCAGCGACACCTGAGGAGGCCGCTGAAAGCGCCAGGAAAGCCTTGGGGTGGGAGTGCGCCGGCCACCCAAAGGGCACGGATAAAGTCATGGACCTCGTTAATCGAATGGAAGATAACGGTCTGCTCGTCATGCGAAATTCCATAGTGGGAAATTCGACCGCGCGGCGACTGGATGTGCACGAATTCCGAGGGTTCACTCTTCGCGAAGGGTCTTATGCGCTGGTATTTGTGAATACTTCCGATAGTAAGACGGCCCAGCTTTTTAGTCTGGCTCATGAGCTAGGGCACGTTGCGAAGGCAGTTCCGGGCCTGTCAGGTGATCAGGGGAAAAACAACGCTGTCGAGCAGTGGTGCAACAAGTTTGCTGCGACTCTTTTGATCCCCGAGGTGGCTATTAGAAAAGAGTCTTTCGATGCTGATGCCCTGGAGGAGCAGCTTGCAGCAACTGCAGTTCGGTTTGGCGTAAGTAAGGAGGCATTGCTTTGGCGCCTGGTTGAGTTGGGGTTGGTTCGCAACAAGGATGCTGAACGTATTGTTGGCCTGGTTAAGGGCAAAGATGTTGCGCAAGACGCAAAATCAACTGGTGCGCCCCCGTTCCCCGTTTTGGTGCGTTCGCGAGTTGGACGCAGATTCCTGACCACCGTCACCGAGGCAACGCTGTCTGGAGATTTGCCGGAACCTGCAGCCGCTGAATTCTTGGGGGTGCGTAACAAGGAGACCTTGCACAAGGTAATGGCACTGGTAGATGAGGCTGTTTAGCATGTACCTCATTGATTCGAACATAGTGATTGGTACATGGAATACTTATCCGCCTGCAATTTTTCGAACATTATGGGATGAGTTCGCTGATCTCATTCCGGGTGGTGATTTGTACTTCCATAAAGAAGTGGAAAAAGAGGTCACCGCTTGGTCTTCTGAGCAGAGCGCATGGTTCACTCGGCATGTTCCGGGCGATCGGGTGCTAGTGCCTACCCAGGTGGAAGTTGAAAAATATATTGAAGTCGCGCAGTGGGCGCAGCTCGAGAGAACTCCGAAATTCAAGCAGAAAGCTGTGGATGATTTTCTCAATGTTGCAGACTCCTGGTTGGTCGCTTGCGCCATGGCGCATGGCGCAACCATTGTGTCTGATGAAAAATCTGCGCCTCAGAGCACTTCGAAAGTGAAGTTGCCGGACGCGGCCGAACATTTTGGTGTGGAGTATTTGGATTTCTTGGGATTTCTCAGGGTGAAGAATCTGTCCTTCTGATCGGTAATGCGCTAGCTAACCGCCTTGAGTGGGGAATGGTGGTGTGCTGGGCGTGAAAATCAATAGCCTGGCATGGAACGGGTGATAGGTGCGTTGGGATAAGTATGGAAGGCGTGAGGGGGCTGGGGGCCATGTATCGCAAGGGTGTTTGGGTGCCTGCGGGGGAGGTGGGAATTTGACTGGCTGGTGCTGTTTGTGCTGTGTAAGAAACTAGATTGTGCGGGGCTGTGAGGTGGGGTTTTTCGGCAGTCTGGATGGTTTCATGTGAGCTAATTCAATTGTTGGGGGCTGATGTGACATGCTAGGTAAGTTCATAGGGTGCCCCCGTTGGGGGTGCCCGAAAATGGGATGCGTCTGCGTGGGGGAGTTCCCACGCCGGCGCCCGTGCGTAAAGGAGTCGCCACCATGAATCTCGGATGGCTAGCTGCACCCCCTGCGGCCCCGCGCAGGCCGCAGGAAGAAGTGGACAGGATGTACCCGCGCCTGCGTTTCCAGGTGTTTATGGGTATCTTCATCGGCTACGCCGGTTTCTACCTGGTCCGCAACAACGTGTCCCTCATCGCCCCGCTGCTGTTCGACAGCAACGGCATCGACAAGGTCGGCGTCGGCATCATCGCCAACGCCGTGCTGTTCGCCTATGGGTTGTCGAAGTTTTTCTCCGCGATGATTTCCGACCAGTCCAACGCCCGCTACTTCATGCCGCTGGGCTTGGGTTTGTCCGCACTGGTCAATATTGCTCTGGGCACCATTCCGCTGCTGTCGGCATCGGTGGGAGTGTTCGCGTTGGTGATGTTCATCAACGGCTGGGTGCAGGGCATGGGCTGGCCGCCGGCCGGCCGCGTGCTGGTGCACTGGTACTCCACCAATGAGCGCGGTTGGAAGACCTCCCTGTGGAACACCGCCCACAACGTCGGCGGTGCGGCACTGCCCGCCCTGGTGGGTATTGGTTTGGCCCACTACACCGACCAGTGGCAGGTTGCTTTCTGGCTGCCCGGCGTGGTGGCCCTGGGCGTGGCCCTGCTGGGTTTGATCCTCATCCGCGACACCCCGGAGTCGATGGGCCTGCCCACCATCGAGGAATACCGCGATGACCCGGCCAAGGTGGAAACCGTCCACGACGATGGGCTGAGCACCTGGCAACGCATCCGCAAGCACGTGCTCACCAACCGCACCATCGTGATGCTGGCCGTGGCGAACGTGTTCGTCTACGCGCTGCGCTACGGCGTGCTGAACTGGATCACCGTGTTCCTGCATGAGAAGCACAACGCGGAAATCGGGTCCGGCATGGTCGGCTTCGCTGCCTTTGAGCTCGCCGGCATCCTCGGCACCATCCTGTGCGGCTTCCTGTCTGACAAGCTGTTCAAGGGCTACCGCTCCGGGGCGGGCATGCTGTTTACCGCCGGCACCGCCGCCTGCATCGCCGTCTACTGGCTGCTACCCGTCGGCACCCCCATGTGGCTGCTGATCCTGTTCGTCGCCCTCATCGGCGGCCTGATCTACGGCCCCGTGATGCTGATCGGCCTGCAGGCCATCGACCTGTCGCCCCACAACGTTGCCGGCACCGCGGCCGGTTTCACCGGCCTGTTCGGCTACCTGCTGGGCGCCACCCTGGCGTCTTCCGGGGTGGGCCTGGTGGTGCAGAACTTCGGCTGGAACGTCACCTTCATCGTGTTCCTCGCCTTCGCCGTCGCAACGGTGATCCTGTTCGCCATCGTTGGCCGCGACGAGCGCCAGCTCATGGCCTCCCACGCCGAGCGCGCCGCCGCCCGCCAGGCCGCAGGCGCTGCCGCGGAACACGACAACTAACCCCCTCCTTCTAACCCCTCTGTTAGATCCTGTTTGTCATCGCCCCCACCGCATGGGGGGAAGCGATTTTAGGGCACCACGACACCACGGCCCGCACCCCAGCAACACGCAAGGGTGCGGGCCGTGGTGTGTGTGGGGGTTGTGTGAGGGAATGTGTGTGGGGGGATGGGTGGGGAAACTGAGTGCGCTTTAGCTCACCAGGCTTATCACCACGGTGCCCAGCAACGGAAGAAACGACAACAGGGCAAGCGTCAAGGTGGTGGCCCTATGGTCGCGGCACACCGCCACAAACTCCCGCAACACCGCACACGGCCAGTAATACCGCGCCACCGGCGCGCCCACCGCAATGCCGGCAACATTCATCTCACGCAGCAGCAACGCCGCCCGAAAAGCGTGATAGTTAGACGTCACCACCGCCACCCGCGCATCAGCGGGCAACAGCTGCTGCGTAAACCGCACATTCTCCTCCGTCGTGGTCGAGCGCCCCTCCTGCAAGATCTCTCCCACATAGCCCTGCGCCTGCGCATACTGGGCCATGGCAAAAGCCTCACTGGTCGGCTCATCCGGGCCCTGCCCGCCAGAACACACCAAACGGGCATCCAGCCGGGTTGCCCACTGCATACCCACCGAAATGCGAGACGCCAACAGCGGCCGCACCCCATGGGCCACGCCCGCGCCCAACACCACCACGTGGGTAATGCGCCCGGGGCGCAACCGCACCAACCGGTCATAGCCGTAGGCCCACCCGATATAGGCAACCAAAGAAAACGCGGCCAACACGATCGGAAAAATCAGCACACATAGATACATCACCAGCTGCACGTTTCCGCTAAAAGCCGCCACCAGCCCCACCGCCACATACGCCGTGATCCCCACCCCCAACGCCAAAGACAACACGTGTGCGGCGGCCAGTCCCTCCCGCCGGATCATCACCACCCCATTGATCAGCAACATCACGGTCAACACCGCCACAAACAACAGCGCCGCGCCAAGCATGGTCACACTCCACGCCATCGCCACCATGGAATCAAGGCCAAAAACAGCGCGCAGCTGATCCCCAAAACCGCTCATAATGGTGCCGGTCAAAGACAACGCCGCAAACAACAACACAAACCCGATCCGCACCCGGCGGGGCTCGACGGCAATCATGCGGGCAGCAACCGCCACGCACACCAAGGAAACAACCACAGAACTCACCCCACCACCCTAGTCGCGGCAAACCCCCACCCCCGCCCCCACCAAGACAAGTGAAACCCATAGTCAACTGCGCTTGACCCCGGTAAGCTGCCACCATGAACACCACTTCCCGCGCCCGCAACCTTAGCCGCGCTGCAATCGCGGCGCTCACCGCCGTCGCCCTGGCCGGCTGCGGCAACGTCATCACCACCAGAGTCGCCGGGCAAACCGGCCTCAACGTCAACTCCGACGGCGACATCATCGCCCACATCCAAGCCTGCGACATCCCCGTCGACAGAATCTTCATCAGCCTCAAAGAACTATCCCCCGATGGCCAGTGGGTTCCCAACGACGAGGAAAACAGTTGGGAAATCAGCTCGGCCACCGCCCACACCGGCTACTTCACCGTTAACCTCACCCACCCGGATGCCGAATGGGACAACCCCACCGGGCGCATCCTGGAAGTACAAGACGACAAACGCTACGGCATTGGTGTCTTTTCCTCCGCCGAAGACGCAGAAGTCAAAGGCCTATCGATCCTCACCAACACCCTCACCAGCCCCGACGACAACTCCGTGGCCGTCAGCCTGTTTGGCGGACAATCCGCAGAAGATGTCCACCAAGAAACCCCCAACGACTACGGCGAAGTCGGCCTCATCACCCTTGAGCAGCTGAAAGGCACCTGCACCCCCGCTAGCGCGCACTAAAACACATAACCCCTTCACGCGCAGCCACACATCCCCTGCCACGGCAGATCCATGCGCGGTACAAGGCGCTGACGCGGTCCATCGCGGTCAGGAAACACGACGGGTTCGGGTACCCGTTGGGCCGCCTAAGCAACGATCACTGCGCCCGATCGATCGCAGCATCTTGCTGCTTGGGGGCGCGCCCCTTAGCCACCCGCCGGGCAAGAACGGCTGCGCACACAACGCCAATGACGGAAAAAATAAGCAATTCCACCGGCCCCAGGTTCGCCCCCAAAAGCGTAGCCACGAGCAGCGCTGAAACAATGGTTATCACAGGCGCGGCGACAAGGAAGACGAGAATTCCCACCGACCACGTCGGATAGTTATCGCGGTGATCTTTCATAACATTCTATCCTTGTCCGAAGTCGAATCGCGGTCCGGCGTCCGCACGGTAACGGTAGCCTCCGTCGGGAAACATGAGGAACTCAATAGTGGGGTGATCTACACGAACTTCAGTTCCACCGGGCAAGAAATTCGTCACTTGATACCGTTCAATTGCTCGCCAGTTGGGGAACTCTTGGTGTGCATCTTTGAATTTACTACCACCGTCTTTGTGCATGAGAGTCAATTCATCCAGCCAGCTGCGATGGTTGTACACACGAAAAACGTATCGTCTGGGCAATAGGCTGTCAACGAAAAAGACGTCCCAATGGTCTGTTCATACGCACACCCACTTGGCGCATGTTGTGCACCTTAAAACAACCGCGCCCAGCGACCTTTAGCGCGTGACGGGGCGAGTTGCCAGTGCCTATCAGCCTAAAACACGTCCACCCGGGCGCCTACATCCTCCGCATGCAACAGCTGCTGCACCCAACCAGCCTGGCCCGGGCGCACCCGCAACACCGGGCGGCCACCCTTGCCCAAACTGCGCGCCTCATAACGAATGCGGGAACGATAACCCGCATCCACCAGCTCTTCCACGCTCGGGGAATCTGCCACCAAATTCGCCCGCGCATCCTGCAGCAACGCCAACGCCTCATCCAAGGCCGTCAGCAACGCCTCATGGTTGGTCTCACACATCGCGCGCACCAACGACGGCGCAGAACCAGCCACCCGGGTGCCATCCCTAAACGAGCCGGCCGCCAACGACAACGTCAACGCGCCGCCATGGTCACCCACAATCGCCAAGGTCTCCGCCAACACGTGCGGCAAATGCGAAATCCGGGCCACCGCCTTATCGTGCGCATCCACCCGCGCCGGAATGACCTGCGCGCCCACCATCGTCGCCAACAGCGCGACATCCACCCACAAATTCACCCACTCCTGGCTCGGCTCACGCTCCACCGCATGGTCGAAAGTCACCACCCACGCGGCACCCTTAAACAGCCCCAACTGGGCGGCCGACCACCCAGAATCGGCAGTACCCGCCATCGGGTGGCCACCCACATAGCGATCCTCCATCCCCCGCTGCTTAATCAACTCCCACACCTGAGCCTTCACGGACACCACATCTGTCACCCCGCAATCCGGGGCCAGGCGCACAATGTCATCCAACAAGCTCGCCACCGCGGGCATCGGCACCGCCAACACAATCAACGCGCCCACTTCCTGTGCGCGCAGCAGCGTCGCCTCTAAATCGTCGGAGACATCAAAGCCCTCATCCCGGGCCGCCTGCGCCCCCGAAGGCGAGCGATTAAAACCAAACACCGACGCATCGCACGCCGCCACATCGCGCAACAGCGAACCGCCAATGAGGCCCAAACCCAAAATGCATACCGGACGAGAAATAGATTGCGTAGTCACCCGGCAATTTTCGCACAACTGCACTACCGTAGGAAGACATGAGCAAGGAAACAGCAGGCACACGCGCCGCCGACCGCGACAACTGGGCCAAAGACACCGCAGTACTGGTCGTGTGGACCGACAACGAGTGGGCCGTCAACCGTTTCCCCATCCCCAATACCGTCGAAGAAGCCGCCAGCCGCGTGCGGGCACTGCGCGCCGAAGGCACCGCATTCGCCGTTGTCACCATCGCCAACGAATACTTCACCATCGTCCGGCCCACCCCGCGCGGGATTGAGGTTTTCATCTCCGACGGCTTCGCCGCCCTCGACGACGATTTCGGCACCGACGCGCTTGCCCACATCGACGAGCTCGACAGCACCGAAGACGCCTACGACGAACTCGACGATGAAGACGACGGTGACCCCTACCCCATTGGCAACTTCGGCATTCTCGCCGACATCGGTGTCGCCGAACCCACCCTCACCGTCATCGCCGACGACCCCGACATGTGGGCCACCGAACAACTCGCCGCCATCGCCGAGGACCTCGGCTGCGACACCCCCTGGGCATAAACACAACAATGCCCCACCCCCACATCGGCCACGGGCTGCCGCAACCCCACTGGCTGCGCGACGCCGAAACCCTGATGGGGCGCGCCCTCGACGTCGCCCGCAGCACCCCCGCCCGCGACGTGCCCGTCGGCGCGATCATCCTCAACGCCGACGGTGAAGAAATCGCGGCCGCCACCAACCGGCGAGAAACCGACCAAGACCCCACCGCCCACGCAGAAGTCCTTGCCATCCGCCAAGCCGTGAAAAACCACCACGATGGCTGGCGGCTCGGCGACTGCACCCTAGTGGTCACCCTCGAGCCCTGCGCGATGTGCGCCGGCGCCATCCTCGGCGCCCGCGTCGGCCGCCTCTACTTCGGCGCCTACGAACCCAAAACCGGCCACGTCGGCAGCGTGCACGACACCCTGCGCGACCCGCTAGCACTGCACCGGGTCGAAACCCGAGGCGGAATCCGCCAACAAGAATGCGAAAAACTGCTGGCAGACTTCTTTTCCCCACTCCGTGGCCGGTAGCACAATCACAGCCGACTATTTTCAGGCAGAATGAATAAGGTGTGCATTTAGCACCGTGGCGGTGCCTCACACACCACCACCCCACAAAAACATCGCGCCCCACCACCCGGCGGGGCAAGACAAGGAGAACACCATGGATCTCGGCAAGCTCGGCGGCCTCGGCGACAAACTGCGCGAAAACGAAGAAGCAATCAAAAACAAGGTGCAGGAAACTGCCGACAAGCTGATCGACTCCAAGCTCGACGGCGACAAAGCCCAAAAGGCCAAGGACGCGGTCCGTGGCGGCCTGGATAAGGGCGTAGACGAGGTGGAGCGCCGCCTGGGCGTCAACCACGAGACTCCCCAAGCCCCCGAAACCCCGGAAGCACCCGCACAGTAACCCCGCGGGCTCACCAACGGTTTTTTCAAGCCCCACCCCACGCGCTGCCTAAAGAACAGCCCGAGGACATGTTTTTCTCGAGCTTTCCCGCGCGGGCTGGGGTTTTTCGCTACCCTGGGGCACACAGCGCGCAGGAAACTGCGCACATAAACCAGATGTGGCGCCCAGTCGCGCAGACACATCACAACGAAGAAAAGGAGATGACACCATGGGTGACATCGAGAACAAGGCAGAAGAGCTCGGCGGCAAGGCAAAGGAAGCTTTCGGCGAGGCAACCGACAACGAGCGCCTGGCCGACGAAGGCCGCGCTGACCAGGCCAAGGCTGACCTCAAGGGCGCTGTTGAGCACGTCGAAGACGAGGTCAAGCACGCAGCCGAAGAAGCCGGCGACGCCATCAAGGGTGCCGCCAACAAGGTCATGGGCGCCTTCAAGAAGGACTAGAAGCCAATTTGGCTGACCGCGTGTTAGCGGTTAGTCTGGTCGGCGGTAGCGTGTCCGAGCGGCCGAAGGTGCTCGCCTCGAAAGCGAGTGTTGGGTTACCCCCAACCGCGGGTTCAAATCCCGCCGCTACCGCCAATATTTTTCAAGACCCCGTCGCGATGTATTAACTGCATTGCGACGGGGACTTTCATTTTTCATCCCGCCTCCACCCGAAAGGGTGGATAAGGTGGGCAGCGTTGTGGGTGTTGCTGTGGCTGGGTCGGGGGTGACTTTTCCCTCCCGCTAATCACTTCAGTAACATCTGTAACAAGTTTGTGCTTTTTTCACATACATACTGTGGGAGTCCCGCACGCCGCGCTTTTCAGCGACGCGCCCCCACCACGTACATTTTCCTCTACGCCAAGGAGCCGTAGGTTGGCCACTGTGCTCTTCCGCCTCGGGCGGAACTGCTACCGCCATAAATGGCTAGTCATCATTGCATGGGCACTGGTGATGGCCAGCATGGGCGGCGCTGCGGCGACCCTACAAAAAGGCTTCAGCGAAAACTTCGCCATCCCCGGCACCCCCTCAGAAGAAGCCGTCAACCTTCTTCTCAAAAACTTCCCCGACCAGAAAAACCCCGTCGACGACGCTGGCGTGACCGTGGTGTTCGCAGCACCCCCCGGCAAGCGCCTAGCCGACGAACCCTACATGTCGGACGTTAACCAGGTGATTCAACAACTGGAAGACACCGTCCCGGGAATCACCGACACCCTCCGCTTCGGCAACCCCGTCACCGTCGACGAAAAACTCCGCGACATGGTGATCAGCCAATCCACCGAAGCGGGACTGCCCGAATCCACCGCCCGCGCCGACGCCGCCAACGTCAGCGTGCTCAGCCCGGACGGGCGTATCGGGTACACCACCTTCTCCCTGGACGTACCCACCGCCAGCGAAGTCACCGAGGAACAACGCGAAGCCATCCAAAAAGCCCTCGACAAAGGCAACGAGCTCGGCGTCCAAACAGAAGCCGGCGGCGCAGCCTTCGGCGAACCCATCGACATTAAAAGCACCTCCGAAGTCGTCGGCCTCGGCGTCGCCTTCATCGTGCTCATCTTCACCTTCGGCTCCGTCGTCGCCGCCGGACTCCCCCTCGTCAGCGCCGTCCTCGGCGTCGGCATCGGCTCCACCGCCATCGTGCTCGCCACCCGGTTTGCCGCGCTGAACAACACCACCCCGGTGCTCGCCGTCATGCTAGGCCTGGCCGTCGGCATCGACTACGCCCTATTCATCCTGTCGCGCTACCGCACCGAATACCGGCGCATGCCCCGCGACGAAGCCGCCGGCATGGCAGTAGGAACCGCCGGCTCCGCCGTCGTTTTCGCCGGACTGACAGTCATCATCGCACTGGTCACCCTCTCCATCGTCCGGATCCCCTTCCTGACCTACATGGGCCTGGCAGCAGCCTTCACCGTGCTCGTCGCCGTCATGGTGGCCCTCACCCTGATCCCCGCACTGCTCGCCGTCGCCGGCAAATACGCCTTCGGCGTCAAAATTCCCGGCACCGGCGGCAACCGGCTGCGCCGCACCGTCCGCGACGGCGCCCAACCCGCCCCCCAACGCCGCTCCAAAGGCCGCGCCTGGGCGCGATTCATCCACCGCTACCCCGCACTCGTATTCACCGTCGTGGTCCTCGGCCTCGGCGCCCTAACCCTGCCGGCAGGACACCTCCAACTATCCCTGCCCAGCGACAACCTCTCCGAAAAAGGCACCACCCAACGCGCCTCCGCAGACCTCATGCGCGAAGGCTTCGGCATCGGCACCTCCTCCCCATTCCTCGTCGTCGTCGACGCCCACGACGTCAACCCCCGCGCCGAAGCGCTCGAACCGTTGGTCAAAGCCCAACGCGAGGAAGCCGAACGCGCCGGGGAGCCCTTCGACGCCAAACAGGCAGCCGCCCAGGCGTCCTTCATGTACACCGTGCAAAACCTGTCGACCAACGCCGACGTCAAACACGTCCAAATCGTTGACGCCTCCGCCGACGGCCAAGCAGCCCAGCTGCTGCTCACCCCGCGCACCGGCCCCCACGATCCGGCCACCACCCAACTGCTCGGCAGCCTGCGCGCCCAAGAACGCCACATCCAACAAGCCACCGGCATCACCCTCGGCATCACCGGCCTGACCCCCATCCAACAGGACGTGACCAACAAACTCTCCGACGCCATGCCGATCTACCTGGCAATCGTCGTGGGCCTGGCGGTGCTCCTGCTGCTCATCATCTTCCGCTCCATCATGGTGCCCCTGGTCGCCGGCTTCGGGTTCCTGCTCTCGGTGGGCGCAGCCTTCGGCGTCACCGTGCTGTTCTGGCAAGACGGCCTGTGGGGCATCGTCCAAACCCCCGGCCCGCTGATCTCCTTCATGCCGATCTTCCTCATCGGCGTCACCTTCGGCCTGGCCATGGACTACCAAATGTTTTTGGTCTCCCGCATGCGCGAGCAATACGTGCTGGGCCGCAAAAAAGGCATCGCCCCCGGCTACAACCTGGTGGAATCCTCCATCATCGAAGGCTTCACCCTGGGCTCCCGCGTGGTGACCTCCGCCGCCCTGATCATGATCGCCGTGTTCGTCGCCTTCATCGACCAACCACTGCCCTTCATCAAGATCTTCGGCTTCGCCCTCGGCGCCGGCGTCCTGTTCGACGCCTTCTTCATCCGCATGGGCCTAGTACCCGCCAGCATGTTCCTCCTGGGGCGCGCCACCTGGTGGATTCCCCGCTGGCTCGAACGCATCCTGCCCACCCTGGATGTGGAAGGCGCCGCCCTCGAAGCCGCCTGGGAACGCAAACACCGCGCCCAGGAACAACACGACCAGATCGTCGTCGACGACCTCATCGACAAAGCCCACGCCGACAACCCCACGGCCACCTAAGGCCCCCACCCCAACCGCCCCACCCGCCCGGCGCACACCACCCGCCCGCTAGTCTGGTGCATGGAACAATCCCACACGCACCGGGTCCTGGCCAACCGCCACCGCCCGGAGCCCACGTTTGGAAGAGCACCTGTACACGCATGACGCAGCAACACGCCGGACACACCGACACCAGCTTCACCCTGGAAACCCACCTCGACGCCCCCGGACACGGGCGCGCAGGCACCATCCACACCCCCCACGGTGACATCCAAACCCCGGCATTCATCCCGGTCGGCACCAAAGCCACCGTGAAAACCCTCACCCCGGAACAGATCAAAGACACCGGCGCCCAGGCCGTGCTCTCCAACGCATACCACCTCTACCTGCAGCCCGGCCCCGACATTGTGGACGAAGCCGGCGGCGTGGGAGCATTCGAAAACTGGGACGGCCCCACCTACACCGACTCCGGCGGATTCCAGGTAATGAGCCTCGGCGTGGGATTCAAAAAAGTCCTCGCCATGGACACCGCCGGATTAAAAGAAACCGACATTCGCGCCAAATCCGGCGAACGCCTGGCCAAAGTCGACGAAGACGGCGTCGACTTCCGCTCCGTCATCGACGGCTCCCGACACCGCTTCACCCCAGAGGTGTCCATGCAGATCCAGCACCAGCTGGGCGCAGACATCATCTTCGCCTTCGACGAACTGACCACCCTGGTCGACACCCGCACCTACCAAGAACAATCCGTCGCGCGCACCCACCGGTGGGCACGGCGCTGCCTGGAAGAACACAACCGCCAAACCCAAGCGCGCGCGGACAAACCCCTGCAATCCCTGTGGGGTGTGGTCCAAGGCGCCCAATACGAAGACCTGCGCCGCCAAGCCACCCGCGGGCTGATCGACCTGTCGAAAGAGTTCGAAGACAGCGGGCAGCGCGGCTTCGGCGGCTTCGGCATCGGTGGAGCCCTAGAAAAAGAAAACCTCGGCACCATCGTTGGTTGGGTCTGCGAAGAACTACCGGAAGAAAAACCCCGCCACCTTCTGGGCATCAGCGAACCCGATGACCTGTTCACCGCAGTCGAAGCCGGCGCCGACACCTTCGACTGCGTGGCCCCCACCCGCCTGGGCCGCCGCGGTGGGGTCTACACCCTCGACGGTCGCATGAACCTGATGGCCGCCCGCTTCAAACGCGACTTCAACCCCATCGACCCCGAAGTCGGCGGATACGCCAGCGACAATTACTCCCGCGCCTACATCCACCACCTCCTCAAAGCCAAGGAATACTTGGCCGGCACCCTGTGCACCATGCACAACCTGCACTTCATGATCCAACTGGTCGACAACATTCGCGCCAGCATCATCGACGGCACCTACCAGGAATACAAGGCAGAATTCATGGGCCGCTACTACGCCAACAAGAAGTAGCCATCAACAAAACGAAAGGCACCGCCATCCCGTCAGTGGGAGGCGGTGCCTTCGGTTGTTGATGTTCAGTTCATGAAGTTGTGGCGATTAGTGGACGCCGGGGTAGTTTTCGCGCTTTTTCACCCACGCGATGACCATGTAGGTCACGGGCATCATGACGACCTCCACCAAGGTCTTCCAAATGAAGCCGACGACGGTGTAGTTCACCGTGTCACCGAAAGTGGTGATACCGATGACGGGCGCTGCGATCAGGCAGAACACCAGGGTATCGCCGAACTCGCCGACAATGGTGGAACCCAGCAGGCGGGCCCACAGGGACTTCTCGCCGGTCTTTTCCTTGATCTTGACCAGCGCCCAAGAGTTCAGCAGCTGGCCCACCAGGTAGCCGGCAAGTGATGCAAAGACAATGCGGGGAACCAGGCCAAGAACCTCAGCGAAAGCGGGCTGGCCCTCATAGAAATCGGCGGCGGGAAGAGCGATAGCGATATAGAAACTCACCACCGCAAGCAGCATCACGCCAAATCCAGTCCAAATAGCCCGGCGGGTGGCCTTAAAGCCATAGACCTCGGCAAGCACATCACCGATCACATAGGCGGCAGGGAACAAGAAAAATGCGCCATCGGTGATGAGGAATCCGAGCGAAACCCCCTTAGTCGCCGTGATATTCGAAATCACAAAAATAGCGACAAACAGTGCCACAAGCACCGGGTATGCGGATTGGTTGACAGGAACGAAACGGGCTTTACCGGACGACACGGCCGCAGCGGTGTCGCCCTGCCCAGGTGCAAGACGATTAGACATGCGAAATATGCTGCCATACTGAAGTATTCACGCACGAACTAGCCCTCGAACTGCCTGCCAAAGCGTCCGACCACACTGAGGGCTGGATAGGGTGGAGGGCATGACAGTACAACCCCAACCACCCACCTGTGGTGCCGGCCGTTATGCGCCCAGCCCCAGCGGAGACCTACACTTCGGGAACCTGCGAACCGCGGTGCTGGCATGGTTGTTTGCCCGCCAGAGCGGGCGGGCGTTTTATCTGCGGGATGAAGACATCGATACCGGGCGCAGCCGCCCGGAGTTCGCCCGCCGCCAGGAAGAAGACTTGCGCGCCCTGGGGCTGACTTTCGATGGGGACACCACCCACCAAACCGATCGCTTTGGCGCCTACGCGAAAGCGTTGGAATCCTTGCCCCACTACGAGTGCTACTGCAGTCGTAAGGACATCCAGGAGGCATCTCAGGCGCCCCACGCTATTCCCGGGCACTATCCGGGAACCTGCCGCAACCTGACGGAAAAAGAACGCGAAACTAAACGTGCGCAACTGCGCGAGCAGGGACGCGTGCCAGCGCTGCGATTGGCGGCAGAGGCCGATCACTTCACCGTTGTTGACGAACTTCACGGCGAATACACCGGCGAGGTGGATGATTTTATTTTGCGCCGCGGCGGCCAGGTGCCGGATTGGGCGTACAACCTTGCGGTGGTCGTGGACGATGCGTACCAGGGGATTGATCAGGTGGTTCGCGGCGATGATCTGCTCAGCAGCGCGCCCCGGCAGGCGTATTTGGCGCAGTTGCTAGGGGTTGAGCCGCCCACCTATGCGCATGTGCCGTTGGTGCTCAACGCGCAAGGCAAACGCTTGGCGAAGCGGGATGGGGCGGTGACCTTGAGGCAAATGTTGGACGGCGGGATGACAACACAGCAGGTGCTCTCCCAGCTGGGGGAGAGCATCGGTATCGCAGGTGCTTCGACGGTGCAGGAGCTGTTGGAGGGCTTTGATCCGGACCGGGTGCCGCGCAAGCCTTTTATTTGGGCATAGTAAATGGGGTTTCTCGGTGGCGGATGTTGCCTGCGAGAAACCCCATCTGTGCTAGTCCGGATAGGTCAGTACGCGGTGGTGGCTAGTGGCTGACGGCCTTTTCCACACCCACACCCGTCAAGGAGCGGACCTCCATCTCCGCGGTCTTCAGCGGGAATTCGTCGGCCTTTCCGAGGAAAGTGCCGATGATGCCCATCAGGAAGCCTGCCGGGATGGCGATGATCGACGGGTTGGTCAGCGGGAACCAGGCGAAATCTACGCCTTCTCCGAGGAAGGAGTTCGGAGCGCCGGACACGGCGGGGGAGAAGATGATCAGCACCACGGAGGTCAGCAGGCCACCGTAGATGGAAAACAGCGCACCGGTGGTGTTGAAGCGCGGCCAATACAGGGAGTACAGGATGGTTGGCAGGTTCGCAGCGGCGGCAATGCCAAGGGCCAGGGCCACCAGGAAGGCGATGTTCTGACCGATGGCACCGATGCCGAGCACGATGGCCAGCACACCGATGACGACCACGGTGATGCGAGAAACGCGCACCTGCTCTTCTTCGGTGGCTTCGCCGTTGCGGATGATGCTGTTGTAGATGTCGTGTGCCACCGATGCGGAGGCGGTGATTGCCAGGCCGGCGACGACGGCGAGGATGGTGGCGAAGGCGATGGCGGAGATGATGGCCATGAAGTAGGTGGAGCCGACAGCGGATGCGAGCAGCAGCACTGCGGAGTTCACGCCACCGGGTGCGCTGAGGATTTCTTCCGGGCCGACCAGTGCGGCAGCGCCGTAGCCCATGACAACGGTCATGAGGAAGAAGAAGGCGACAATTCCGATGGTCCAGGTTGCGGAGCGGCGTGCTTCCTTAGCGGTGGGCACGGTGTAGAAACGCATCAGCACGTGCGGCAGGCCGGAGGTGCCGAAGCCGCAGGCGAGACCCAGGGAGATGAAGTCGATTTTGGTCAGATCGTTCTTGCCGTATTTCAGACCTGGGCCGAGAACATCCGCGCCGTCGTAGGCGGTGCGGAAGTTTTGTGCAGATTCCAACACGGCATTGAAGCCGCCTTTGATGCTCCAGAAGGTCAGCAGGGTGATGGCCAGTGAACCGCCGACCAGCAGGACGGCTTTGATCATTTGCACATAGGTGGTGCCCTTCATGCCGCCGACGAGGACGTAGACGATCATGAGCATGCCGACGACGGCGACGACTGCGGCTTGGGCTTTTGCACCTGAAACTCCCAACAGCAGGGCGACCAGGCCGCCTGCACCAGCCATCTGGGCAATTAGGTAGAACAAGCACACACTCAGGGTGGATAGGGCGGCGGCCATGCGGACGGGCTTTTGCTTCATGCGGAAGGACAAAACGTCGGCCATGGTGAATTTGCCGGTGTTGCGCAGCGGTTCGGCGACGAGCACCAGGGCGATCAGTAGGGCGATCAAAAAGCCAATGGAGTACAGGAAGCCGTCGTAGCCGTAGACGGCGATAGCACCGGTTACGCCCAGGAATGCGGCGGCAGAAAGGTAGTCGCCGGAGATAGCCAGTCCGTTTTGCCAGCCGGGGAAGGAGGCGCCGCCGGTGTAAAAGTCGGTGCCCTTTTGGCTGGTTTTGCGGGTCACCTTCACGACGACAGCCATGGTGGCGACGATGAATAGGGCGAAGACGCCGATGTTGATCAGCGGGTTGCCCGTGGCGACGTGCTGGGATTGCGCTAGCAGTGTCATGGTCATGGTGGGTTCCTTTTAGGGGCTGCCCGCGTGGGAGGCGGTGGTGGACGTGGTGGGGTATTCCATCTCTTGGCGGATGGTGGCGGTCTCCGGGTCGAGCTTGTTGTCGGCGAAGCGGACATAGGCCCAGGTGACCAGGCCGGCGGTGGCGAATTGGGCTAGGCCCAAGATCATGCCGACGTTGATGGCGCCGTAGACGGGTCGGGAGACGAAGTCGACCGCGAAGGTGGCGGTGACGATGTAGAACACGTACCAGCCCATGAAGGCCACGGTCATGGGGAAGGCGAAGCCGCGGAAAGTGCGGCGCAGGTGTTGGAACTCGTCGGATTGCTGGACGCTGAGGAATTCTTCGGGGGTGGGGACGTGTGGGGCACGTTCGGGGTTGGTCATGAGGTTGCTCCTCGTGTGATGGTGGTTCAGGCTTGTTCTTTGGGGGTGGCGAACAAGTGTGGTGCGACGCTGATCACCCTGATTGAGGTGGTGTGAGCCATTACACGGGATGCGGTGAGTGCTGGTCTAGCGTTTGGGTGAATTTGGTGGAGAAAAATTTTGGACACTTTCGGCCGCGGTTGCGAGGTGTGGGCCGTTGGTGGGTGGTTGGTTGGCGGCTATTCGCGCATGTGAGCGCCGATTTATGTCGCACATCACAAATTGTGAAAATGCGCAGGTCAGATGTTTAACGTGTGACCCCGTGTGGGGGTGAACAATATATATCTCAGGTGGGGGAACTGCTCATCCAGTGAGAAAACTTTGGGGTCATCCCATGGTCCGGAACGTGGTATACGTGCGCGGTGTTGGTGGTGGATATGCCTGCGCCCCACGCGGCGGGCGTGGGGCGCAGGCGAGCTGGAGGGTGGTTAAACCTTGGGCCGGTAGGGATCTTTTCCGGGGCGGGCGATGGGCTTGGTCAGCGGCCGGTTTTTGAGCATTGTGGTCGGCAGTGGGGGAGCGGGTAGCCAGGCAGGCCCGTCGGGGCGGTGCCCCTGGTAGCCGGTGACTGTGCCGAAGCGCGAGTCGCGTTCGTTCCATAATTTTTGGAATTGTCGAATTTCTTCATCGTTGCGGCCGATGAAGTTCCACCACATCACAATTTCTTCTTCAAAGGGGGTGCCGCCAAGGAACATCAGGCGTGCGGTGTCTTCGCTGGTGTTGGTGATATGGATGGTGGTAGCCCCGGTTCCGGTGTAGGCCAGTTCTGTGCGTTGCACCGGGGTTCCTTCCACGGTGATCGCGCCGGTGTCCACCAGGATTCCGTGCTCAAATGTCTCATCGACGTCAATCGCGAGTGAGGCGTGAGGGTCGAGTTGGATTTCGGCGCCGACAAGTGGGGTGAAAGTCTCGATGGGGGAGGTGGATCCGAATAAAGAGCCGAGAAAAACTAGCGCGCTTGCCCCTTGTAATTTGATGGGTTGGGGCGCGTAGTGGTCGAATCGTCGCTCGCCGTTGCGGGCGTGCTCCGGCAGGACGGTCCATAGCTGAACCCCATGCAGTTGATCTGTGTCGCTGGTGCTGACTTCTGAGTGGCAAATACCCCGCCCTGCGGTCATGAGGTTGACTTCTCCTGGGCGGACGATGGCGTGGATGTCGTTGGAGTCGTCGTGTTGAAGCGCCCCGGAAAAGAGCCAGGACACTGTCTGGAGTCCTGTGTGCGGGTGTGGTGGCACGTCCATCCCGCCGGTGTGGGATACGGGGTCGGGGCCGTAGTGGTCGATGAAGCACCACGCCCCAATGAGGCTGCGTCGGCGCTGGGGAAGTGTACGGTGCACGGTCATGGCGCGCGGGCCGCCGAGGGGGACATCACGGGCGGTGATGATTTCAACAGCAACGGTTGATTCGCCCGCCGCGCACACCATGTTTTCGGGATGCGGATCGGTGACTGTCATGAGTCCACTGTAGTAGTGGGTGTTGGTAGGTGGTTGTGCCAAAGCGTGGCGAAATGACCAGGGGTTTTCGATGGGTGCGGCCGCGGACTCTGTTAGATCCTCAGAGCGGCCACGGTGTCCCAGAACGAGGCCGCTGGGCTCTAGTCATGTGGGGCTGGCGTGCAGCCGGTGCTGGCTAGCCATGCCAGCGCAGCCTTTTCGACCTGTGCCGGATCGCCGTCGACGAGTTCATCCGGCGGGATGGGGTCATCGCTGAACACCTCTCCTGTGCGGGCTTCGTCGTTGGCCACGGTCAGTTGGATGCCACCCCTGTCGGGCATCAGGATCAGCGAGTTCGCTGATGCGTAGCCGGCTGTTGGGGTGCCAAAGCTGCGGGTGTTGTCGAGTCCGCGGAAGGCGAGCAGTGTGGCTTCTGCCGACGAGGCTGTGTCGCCATCGGTGAGAATAGCCACCGGAACATCACGCTTGCCTCCCGAGGTTGCTGTCGGGGACCCGCCGCCGGAAACACTATTGCCGGTGAGATTCACGGTTGAGGTGAAGGCGCCACCCACGAAGCGCAGCAGCACTCCGTCGGGAAGCAGCGGGGAGACCCCAGCCACCATCGGCCCCATATCGCCACCATCATTACCCCGTAAATCAACGATGGCCCCGCACTGGGCATGCTCCAAAAGCCCTTGCGTGACAATGTCGGCGTAGGTTTGCCCGAACTCACCTTTGCCCAGGGAGGGCAGTCGAACGATCCCGATGTTTCCAGAAGACTCGACAGTGGGGGCCACGCTATTTTCCGCAGTGGAAGGTTCAGTCTTTTCCGGTGGCAGGAAAGACGAGTGTTTGCCACCAGCGGCTTTCATCGCCTGGTTCAGCGGTTCATAAAGGTCTTCATAAGAGCTGGCGCTTTTAATGCGGGGCTTGATCTCCTCTTTGACCCGCGCGTAGTTCTCGCTGTCGCTATCAATGGCCATGTAATCGGCGATCCTTAACACATCGGCCGCATATTTCTGTGGGGAAGGCTTGATCACATAGCGTGGTTGCCCGGTGGTCATTGCGGTGATCGCCGGGCCGTAGACATATCCGAGACCGGCAAGAATCACGCCGGTGACGGCAAAGATCGACCCGCAACCGATCGCCCATTTTTGCCCCGCTGAGCGTTTGCCCGTCTTTTCGGGAAAACCATCAACTGGGGTGGGGTTGTCCTGCTTTCGGGGGTGCTGGTGCTCCATAACCTCACCCTACAAGCGCGAGCCCAGCTGGGGAGGGTTGTTTCAGGTGGGGTGCCCCGCTTGCGCTATCCGGCGGGCCGGCAGTTTTCCCGACCCGCCGGCTCTCCATCAAAATCCCTGCTATGAAAGCCTTGTAGCCATGCTTCTGTTAGCGACAACTGGTGGAAGTGGCGTGGTTTTCTTCTCTCACCCACCTGAAGTTTTTCAGTGGCCGTTAGGGTCTGGGTCAAACTCGCACATGTTGTGGCAACCGCTTGAGCCTGCCCGCTTCAGGCCGGAGTCAAACCGGGCCCATTGGCGCAGTGTGGCACCTCCCTTTTTCTTCCGCTTGCTTTTGCGGGTGGGTGTGTTGGTGTGTCGTGAGGGCTGGGCGTGGCGTGTGCATGAAAAGTGCCCGGAAGCCTGTTTTACTTCCGGGCACCTTTGACGCTATCGCGTTCGCGGTTTAGTGGCGCTCTTTGGCCTTTTTGCTGACGCTAAGGCCTGCGAATGCGGCGAGGGGAGTGGTTGCGAACACAGCTATCGCGATAGCGGAGATGCTCTTGTCGAGCGTTATTGGAGTCCACTGGTTAATTGCGTAATAGAGGGCGAATCCGATGGCGAGAAAAGCCAAGCTGGTGGCTATGACCGTTATCCAGTCCTTCATTTTTTCTCCTAACAGTTGACGAGGCTGTCTCCTACATCACTGGGAAATCCTTCGATTGTGCCGCCGAGGGCGCCTGCGGGGCGGTGGCCTCTGCAAAGAGTCCGCCCAGTAATTCGATGACGGTTCCGCTTGCCACGCCGGCGCCGGTTGCTGTCCCGGTGTTCTTGGCTGTGTGTGACCAGCTGAAGTGTGCGGTGAAACAGGAGGTGGGTTCGGAAAAGCTCCCAACCGAGGCTGGGTGAGATTAGGACTTTCGCGTGATGCGTGCCACTTATCAAGGGGGCAGTTGCCACCATAGGGGTTTTTCCTGAGAGTCTCAATCGATGCTTTATGGGGTGGGGCAGGGAAGCTGGTGGAGGGATTTTCTATCTTGCGGTCGTGCGCTTGGGTTTTGCGAACGTTAATGCATGCTGAAAGTATCCTTTTGGAACCACCCCCACTACCCACCCCGAATGTGACCTGCATAACTTAATTTCTGGTGCCTTATTTTACGTTCGCCCGTTGGACTCCGACCCTGCTGTGTCCTCGCTCTATTTCAAGATTTTGCGTGAATATGTAGATACTCAAGGATTGAATCACTTGAACGTCCACGATATGTCCCAACTCCCCTTAAGCCCGCTTAAACGAAGAGTGTGTCAAGTTTTTTGTGTGTGAACTTCGGCTTACAGGTAAGGCTCGAACCGATCCGGGTAATGTGCTGACAGCTGATTGATGGCCGCAACCCACCCAGTCACACGCACCCCCTCAACAAACCGGCTCGTTCCCGCACGGGCACGCCCGGCCTTCTTTTTCGTTTTCTCCGCCTGCCGGTCCTCGATGTGGCAGATCATCAACCACAACGCCTTGACCGCGGCAGCATCATTAGGAAACTGCCCCCGATTCCTTGTCGCTTTACGCAACTGCGCATTCATCGACTCGATCGCATTCGTGGTGTAGACAACCTTCCTCGCCTGCGGCGGGAACTGCAAAAACGGTATGAAACGCTCCCACGCATCCCGCCAAGCCTTCACCGCCTGCGGATACTTCAGCCCCATGTCGCTGGCATCAAACTCGTCCAAAAACGCAAGCGCCTGCTCTGCCGTTGCAGCGGTGTAGATCTTCTTCAAAGCAGCCGCGACCGCGCTACGGTCCTTTGCCGCCACCCACCGCAGTGCGGTGCGGATCAGGTGCACCACACAGGTCTGCACCATCGCATCAGGCCAGGTGGCCTGCACCGCCTGTTCGAAACCTTTCAGCCCATCACAGCAGACGATGAACACATCTTTGACCCCACGGTTAGCCAACTCCGCACAGACCTGGGCCCAAAACGCCGCGCCCTCATTGTTTGCGATCCACAGCCCCAAGATCTGCCGGGTACCCTCCATGGTGATGCCGACCGCCATATAGCAGGCCTTGTTGACGACCCGGGCACCATCACGGATTTTGATGCGCAAAGCATCCAGGTAGATCACCGGGTAGAACTCCTCTAAGTCCCGGTGCTGCCAGGCAAGTACCTCATCTAGGACCTGGTCGGTGATCTGGGAGATCGTCTCATGCGACAAATCCACACCCAACGTGGTGGCCAGGTGGTGCTGGATGTCACGAAGGCTGGTGCCTGCGGCATACAGAGAGATGATCAGGTCGTCGACATCGGTGATCCTGCGGGCTCCTTTGGGCACCATCCGTGGGGTGAAGCTGCCGCTGCGATCCCTGGGCACGGTGATGTCGATAGGCCCGTACTGGGACTGGACGGTTTTGTTGTAGGAGCCGTTGCGGTGATTGTCGGCCGTGCCGTGGCGGGCTTTGCCTGTGCGGTCTCCTGCTTGGTAACCGAGGTGGGCGTCCATTTCGGCTTGCAGTGCGGTGTTGATCCCGGTCTGGATCATCGAACGCACCATGTCGTTGATGTCGGTTGATGATGTGGCGAACTCTTTGAGGATCTCGGCGAGTTCAGGGCTGGACATCAGTCGCTTCTCTAGTTGTTTAAGCCGGGCTTTGTCTTGCGGGTCGCGGGTGGTCATGGTGGTCATTGTGGAGCATCCTCCTCGATGGGTGGTGATTTAACACGTCACACACAAACCATCTGACACTCTCTAAACGAATTCGAACAGGCATATCTGCAAGCATGGACAATCTTGAGCGAGGATCCAGGAAAGGGCTTGGAAGAAGGTAGCCACCAATCGTGGCTACGATCGACGATTTCTCAACAGAGTTTGGGTAAGAGGTCCTCGTGCGCACAGAACGCGCATTCGTGGATTATCGAGCCTTGAAATTCGCCCTGAATGAACTTCACTGGGACGAAACCCGTTTCCCCGGATCTATTCGAGCAACCATTCACCAAAAGAAAGAGCCCGTACTGGGGCTCCGAGTTTATCCGGAATACAAGAAGAGTTCTCGCCTATTGCCATACCATGGCGTAGCAGTCGTTAGGCGGAACCCTCATGGAAAACCTGTCATGCGGATTGAACCTGAAATCAGCGTCGCTGAGCGGAGTCGCTTCAATCGCTTCACGCTGTCAACGGGTATGACAGATGTATATTTCGATACCACCACTATCAACACCCAGTGAGTTATCCCATGAAATTAAAAAGCTCCCCCAAATTCAACACCATCCGTTTTGGGGTTGCTTATGCATTGGGGCTGTTTGTTGCAGGTGTAGATCTGTCGATATCCGTGCGGGCAGGGGAAAATCTGACCGGAAGCTCGATAGGCGGAACTGCAGCTTATGTGCTGATAGCTCTCGGCACAATAGTCGCTGCTCGAGTAGGTGCACCGTGGTTGCAAAGAATTGGCCCCAGGAAAACCTACCTGGGTGCGGGAACGGTTTGTATTCTATCCGGGCTTGCGACCACCTATGCGGCCTACACCCATAGCCCACCGCTGTTTTACGCAGGGATGCTTCTCGTCGGTATCTTTATGGGCCTGTCAAACTTCCATAGGCTGCTGGTTAAGGACTACTCGGACACCCCTAACGTCTGGGATACGAGTCTCGTTCTACTGAGTGGAATAGCTGGTTCGATTCTAGGGCCATGGGCAGCAGGAATCCTTGCAGGATCCGTCAGTGAATTCTATAAGGCGTATCAGCTGGTGATCATGGCAGGAATTCTGACACTTTTCACCTCATTCATGCTGCCTGAACACTCTAGAGCGCGTGAGCGGGTCGAACGTGAAATCAGCGATTTTGACGATCGCTCAACCCTTTATCTGGGTGGAGTAATCGGCATGCTTGGCTATGTCGTAATGACCCTTATCATGACTGCAATTCCGCTTGAGGCGCAGCAACAAGGATTAAGTGGTCGCGAAATATCGCACTTGACCGAGGTGCACATGGTGGCTATGTATCTGCCCATCGTGATAGTGCCTCTTTTTCTGGCAAGATACACTCCCCGCCGAATTGCGACATGGGCATTAGGGCTTGGCGGGTTTGGGACCTTTGGGGTGTTGGTCAGCAATTACCACGTTGGGAAAACTGGTTTGACCATTTTGATGATTGTTGCAGGTGTGATTTGGGCATTCTCATACACGGCAGCATCCAATATGGTGGCGTCGAGCCTATTTGGAAAGACTCACCCGTCTGCAAGGGGCTATGTTGAAATGTTGCCGCCTATAGGGATGGTAATAGGGTCGCTACTTGCCGGTTTGCTACTCGAATACGCGGGATTTATTTGGGTCGTCTCAGCTTTTATCTTTATTTCTATAATCGCTGTTCCAACCCTGATCCTCATGGGGCGTGCGGGACATATTAACAACGACAACTAAAAACGCGTCTGGCTATGTATCCGGTGTTTGGGCTTAGTCCACCATCCAAGCCAAACACACCTTGACGCGACGAAATATCCAAAACGCACCTTTTCGGGCCTAGCTACCAAACCCCGCGCTGAGGCCTAAACGCCAAAACTCCTGCCGGCGCGTAGGAAGATCCGCCACCGGGGCCGAGATCCGCGACAGAAAATAGAAATGTAGCGCGACACTGTCTAGACAATGTCGCGCTACATCGCAACTGCGGAGGATAGGGTGTCTGATTGCAGCACATAGTTCCGCTATGTCTCACCACATACTTCCGCCCCCACACCCCACCACCAGCACCAACACCCAGACCCACACCCCAAACACAAAACACCCCACACCAAAAAATTCACCCAACCCCCACAACCGATGTAGCGCGACATAGTTCCGGCCACCATGAACACATGGTCAACAACGCAAACACCAACCGCCTCATCGTCGAGATGGTCCTTGAAGCCCACCTGACACAACAGCAAGTCGCCGAACAATTCGGAGTCAGCACCCGTTGGGTACGCACCCTGCTAAAGCGATACCGCACCGGCGGACTCGAAGCCCTCGAACCTGCATCCCGCGCACCAAAAAATCGGCCACACGCCACTCCCGATCACATCGAAAAAGCCATCTGCGACATTCGAGAACAACTCACCACCATCGGCGCAGATGCAGGTGCAACCACCATCGCAGCACACCTCGAAACCCAAGGACTTACCCCACCCGCATTAAGCACCGTCCACAGAATCTTGCGCCGACATGGATACGTCACCGACCAACCCCACAAAAGGCCACGTAGCTCATGGAAACGCTTCGAAGCCGACCTACCCAATGAAACCTGGCAACTTGACTTCACCAGCTGGCAATTAGCCTCCGGTAAAGAAGTACCGATCCTGTCAATCCTCGATGACCATTCCCGCTACCTGCTGTGTTGTAAAGCATGCACCCGAGCTGATGCCCCCACCCTGATCAGCACATTTATCGAAGTAGGCAACACCTACGGCTTTCCCCAATCCACACTCACCGACAACGGGCGAGTCTTCACCACCCGAATCTACCTGGCAGAAGCAAAAAACGGATTCGAACAGCTCCTTGCAGAAATGGGCATCAAACAGAAAAACGGCAAGCCCTACCACCCCCAAACCCAAGGAAAAATCGAGCGCTTCCACCAGACACTCAAACGATTTCTCAAAGCCAGAAAAACCGCAAACAACCTCGGCGAACTCAACCAACAGCTTGCAGAAATCCGTGAGTATTACAACAATCAACGTCCCCACAGAGCCGTACACCGAAAAACACCACACCAGGCTTACAACGCCGCACCCAAAGCCCAACCCGAAGGCGTACCCCTTGGAAGCGACAACAGGCTACGACGAGACATCGTCGACCCCACCGGGAAAATAACCCTCCGATGGAGAGGAAAACTCCGAAAGCTAGGAATCGGTCGGAAACACTCCGGCATTTCCGTCATCGCGATCTGTACCGGCCCCCATATCCGAGTACTGAACCCACGCACAGCCGAACAAATAGCGCGCTTCGAACTTAACGAATCGAAGACTTACCACCCCAACCTAGACCGGCTACAAGGCTTCAGAAAATAGAAATGTAGCGCGACATTGTCTGGAACAATGTCGCGCTACATGACAACTGCGGAGGATAGGGGATTTGAACCCCTGAGGGATTGCTCCCAACACGCGTTCCAGGCGTGCGACATAGGCCGCTAGTCGAATCCTCCAGTGAACAGTAACCAGACACGGGGAAAACCCGGGCTGTGTTCGGCTTAAGAGATTACACACCCACACCGGGCTGTGCAAACTGGCCCGCCGTCCACGCCCGAGCGGTCCCATATGGAAGGTGCGTGACAAACCCAGTGGCAAGCAAGTAGTGCCAGGTCACGCCAGCGAAGCCCGGCCGGCGGCGCAGCCCGCATCGAAGCGTGCGGGTAGGTGCTCACAGCTGGCGCGGTAGCCCGTGCCGGCGCGCGATGTGCGGGGGCTAGTCGGCGATGGTTCGACCCGGCCCGCCCCATGCGCTATAGTTTCGACCTAGACCCCGTGCGGCGTTTATCTTGTGAACTCCCCCAGGGCAGGAATGCAGCAAGGGTCAGCGAGCTCTGACGGGTGCGCGGGGTCCCTAAACTATTTCACCTCATCCCACATGCACGTGGGATGAGGTTTTTTCTTTGTCGCCCCCACCTGGGATCCACACCGTCGCTACGATGCGGCGGTTATGGTTGTCCGCCGGGGCGCCTGGGGTGTGTGCGGGGGAGTTGAAAGGTGGGCGTTTCCTTTTTCGACTCTTTGTGCCATGTAGTGGTATGCAAACGAAACTTTTGCCACTAGAGTGGCAGGCGTAACACACGCCCGTGTGGCGGCACCGTCGTGCCACCACGCCCCGCGTATCCCGCGGCGGGCGTATTCCTACCCCCAAGGTTTTTAGGCGGCGCCACAGATGACCATCAACGACCTTTCTCGCGAAGAACTTGCAGCCTTCCACGAGGAGATGACCAAGGCCTACCAGGAGCTCGTCTCCAAGGGCCTCAAGCTTGACCTCACCCGCGGCAAGCCCTCCTCTGAGCAGCTGGACCTGTCCAATGAGCTGCTTGCGCTGCCGGGCGCCGAGTACAAGGCGGCCGACGGCACCGACACCCGCAACTACGGCGGACTGACCGGCATCACCGACATCCGCCGCATCTGGGCTGACCTGCTCAACATCGACGAGTCCCTGGTGTACGCCGCCGATGCCTCCTCGCTCAACATCGAGTTCGACTGCATCTCCTTCGCCTACACCTTCGGCACCCAGGACTCCCCGCGCCCCTGGGGTGTCGAAGACGACATCAAGTGGATCTGCCCCGTGCCCGGCTACGACCGCCACCACACCATCACCGAGCACTTCGGCTTCGAAATGATCCCCGTGCCGATGCTGGAAGACGGCCCCGACATGGATGCGGTCCGCGAACTGGTCAAGGACCCGGCCGTCAAGGGCATGTGGAACGTGCCGGTGTTCGGCAACCCCACCGGTGTCACCTACAGCGAGCGCGTTTGCCGCGAACTGGCAGAAATGGACACCGCCGCACCGGACTTCCGCATCATCTGGGACAACGCCTACGCCGTCCATACCCTCACCCCCTCCTTCCCGGAGATCTACGACGTGATCGGCATGGCTGCCGCGGCCGGCAATCCCAACCGCTTCTGGGTGTACACCTCCACCTCGAAGATCACCTTCGCCGGCGCCGGCGTGTCCTTCTTCGCCTCCTCCGCCGACAACCTCAAGTGGTACTCCAGCCACGCCAACGTCCGCGGCATCGGGCCGAACAAGGTCAACCAGCTCGCCCACGCCAACTTCTTCGGCGACGCCGACGGCGTCCGCGCCCACATGCGCAAACACGCCGCCTCCCTCGCCCCGAAGTTCAGCCGCGTCCTCGACATCCTCAACGAACGCCTCGGGGATAAAGGCATCGCCACCTGGACCACCCCCGAAGGTGGCTACTTCATCTCCCTCGACGTCGTCGACGGCACCGCCGCCCGCACCGTCGAACTGGCCAAGGAAGCCGGCATCGCCCTGACCGCCGCCGGCTCCTCCTTCCCCCTGAAAAAAGACCCCAACGACCGCAACATCCGCCTCGCCCCCTCCCTGCCGCCGATCTCCGAACTCGAGACCGCCATGGACGGCGTATGCACCTGCGCACTGCTCGCAGCCTGCGAAAAGGCGCTAAACTCATAAGCGTTGTTACAGCACACAAGCGCCCGCACTCCACCCCGGATGCGGGCGCTTGTGGTTGCACCACAAAACCCCAGCTCAACACAGGTGCGACACCACCACCATCAGGGGACGTACCCTAGAAAGCAACCACCAGCACGCACCCGATGCGCGCCCCCACACGACGCCACGCGGCCCCCATCACCGCGGCCGGCACCGCCGAAAAAGGAGCACCGATGAACATCGCAGAAACCACCCACTGGTACGACCTGCTCCTGCCACACACCACCACCGACGACGGCATCGACATCCCCGGCCTCACCGCCCCCGTCTACCGCACCCTCGGCACCACCACCTGCCGCGTCCACAACCTCAACAACCAACTCGTCTACGCCACCTGCAACCTCAGCGACCACCCCACCGGCATGCGCACCACCGCCGCCCACCTCGGACTCGACGGCGACAACCCCCACCGCGAATTCGACGCCCACGTCGAAATCATCACCATCGCCAACGACAACGCCGGCGACCACCTCGACGCCGCCCTCACCGAAATCTCCACCCGCGCCCACACCACCGACATGCCCCAACCCGGCACCACCTACGAAAACCTCATCACCCCCACCACCAACACCAGCCCCCGCCACGGGCTGATCATCATGCCCTACCTGTGGGAACAAGGTGCTCCCCGCATCGCCAAAGAAGCCCACGAAATGGGCCGCACGGACGGCGTCGGCGAAGTCACTCTCCTGGCACAACTCATCCTCATCACCGACACAGAACTCGAACTCCTCCACAGCGACGGACTCGAAGCCCTCCAACAAAACATCATCACCCGCGGCATCGACCTCAACGACCTCCACCGCACCCACTAAACCCCGGCGAAAGCAACAACCACCATGCGCACCATCAACGTCATCGGCATCGGCGCCGGCAGCCCCAAACACATCACCCTCGAAGCCATCGAAGCCCTCCAACACAGCGACGCCGTCATCGCCCTCGACAAAGGCGACACCAAACAAGACCTCCTCGCCCTGCGCCAAACCATCGTCGACACCCACGCCCCCGGCACCCCCATCCACGCCGTCACCGACCCCGAACGCGACCGCAACCCCACCAACTACCGCCAAGAAGTCGCCCGCTGGCACAGCGCCCGCGCCCAACTCCTCGCCGACACCATCCGCACCAACACCACCGACAACAGCACCATCGCCTTCCTCGTCTGGGGCGACCCCAGCCTCTACGACTCCACCCTGCGCATCATCGAACGCATGCGCCGCGAATGCCACCTCGACGCCCACGTGCACACCATCCCCGGCATCACCGCCATCCACGCCCTCACCGCCGCCCACAACATCCTCATCAACCGCGTCGGCGAAGCCATCCACATCACCACCGGCCGCAACCTCCCCAACGAAACCCCCAACAACCGCCGCAACATCATCGTCATGCTCGACGGCGGCACCGCCTGGCAAGACGTCGCCGGCGACAACACCTACATCTACTGGGGCGCCTACCTCGGCACCGAACACCAAACCCTCCGCCACGGCTGGGCCCGCGACATCGGCGAAGAACTAGCCACCCTCAAACAACAACTCCGCCAACAACACGGCTGGATCATGGACACCTACCTCCTGCGCGAAATGGACCACCACACCCAACCCACCGCCACCACCTAACCCACCACACTAAGTGCAAACCACCCCACCCGACCGGTAAAGTTTGGCGACGTGGCCCTCTATCGCAAGTACCGTCCAGCAACCTTCTCAGACGTCGTCGGACAAGACCACGTCACCAAACCCCTGTCCACCGCACTCGACAGCGGGCGCATCAACCACGCGTACCTATTCTCCGGGCCCCGCGGCTGCGGCAAAACCTCCTCCGCCCGCATCATGGCCCGCTCCCTCAACTGCGTCCAAGGCCCCACCAGCACCCCCTGCGGCGTGTGCCCCTCCTGCATCTCCCTCGCCCCCGGCGGGCCAGGAAACCTCGACGTCACCGAACTCGACGCCGCCAGCCACAACGGCGTCGAAGACATGCGCGAACTCCGCGACCGCGCCTTCTACGCACCCGCCGAATCCCGCTACCGCGTCTTCATCATCGACGAAGCCCACATGATCACCAACGCGGGCTCCAACGCACTACTCAAAATCGTCGAAGAACCCCCAGAGCACCTCATCTTCATCTTCGCCACCACCGAGCCCGAAAAAGTCATCGGCACCATCCGCTCACGCACCCACCACTACCCCTTCCGCCTACTCACCCCAGGCGACATGCGCGGACTCCTCGAACGCACCTGCGCCGCCGAAGGCGTCACCGTCGACCCCGACGTCTACTCACTCGTCATCCGCGCCGGCGGCGGCTCCCCCCGCGACTCCCTATCCATCATGGACCAACTCCTCGCCGGCGCAGGCCCCGACGGCCTCACCTACGACATGGCCATCCCCCTCCTCGGAGTCACCGACACCACCCTCATCGACTCCACCATCAACGCCCTCGCCGAACCCGCCGCCGACAAGCTCTACACCACCATCAACTCCGTCATCGAAGCCGGCCACGACCCCCGCCGCTTCACCACCGACCTCCTCGACCGGCTGCGCGACCTCATGATCCTGCAGACCGTCCCCAACACCTTCGAACTCGGCCTCGTCGACGCCCCCGCCGACTACCAACAAACCCTCACCGACCAAGCCCACGCCTTCGCGCCGGGCCACCTCGCCCACCTCGCCAGCCTCGTCAACGACGGCCTAGCCGACATGCGCGGCGCCACCTCCCCGCGCCTCCTGCTCGAAATCATCGCCGCGCGCATGCTGCTGCCACACACCCACGTTCTGCCCGCGGCCACCACCGCCCAGCAGCCCGCAGTCGCCACCCCGACCCAACCCGCCCCTACCGCGAAGGGCGAAGTGTACGTCCGACCCAGCCAGCGCGCCGCCCAAGCCGCCGCTCAAGCTGCCGCCCGCGCGACGCAACCCGCCCCGGCACCCAAACCGCAACCGGCTCCAGCGCCCCAACCCCAACAGCCGCAGGCCCCCACCCAGCAGGCTCCTGCCAGCCCCGCGCCCGCACAGCCCGCCCAGCAGGCGCAACCTGCTCCAGCTCAGCCGGCACCGGTGGCGCAGCCCACCCAACCCGCGCAACCGCAGGCACCACAGGCCTCGCAGCCCGCACCCGAGCCAGCAGCCGCGGCGCTAGCTGCCGCGCAGCAAGACCCGCAGCCCACGCCGGCACCCTCCGGCGTGGAGGCCGCCCCAAGTGGCGCGACCGAAGAGCAGCTCGCGGAAGCGATCGCAGCCCGCTGGATCGAGGTGCGCCGCATGGTGTCCAAGAAGAGCCCCGTGGCAGGCGTGATGCTCACCGAGGCGCGCGTACTGGGAGTACGCGACAACACCGTGGTCATTGGACATAACACCGGCGCCCTGGCAGCCCGGCTCAATGCCGAGGCCAACAACCAGGTGCTGGTTGACGTCATCAAGGCCATCTTCGGCCGTGATATGCGCGTTCACTGCGAGGTGGGACTAAACCCTAAAAAAGCGGGGTTCGCACCGGCCGCGAACCCCGCAACTACCGCCCAGCCGGACGCCTCCGCACAACCCCCGGCGCAAGCAGTAGATGCGACCGAACCTGCTAACACGGCAGAGCCCCTAGTGCCCAGTGCAGCAGAGGGCGAGCAGCCGGCTGCACAGCCGGTCGAAACCACCGCAGCTTCCGGCCCCGATGGGGGCGCCGAAGCGGTGGGGGAGCAGTCCGGAACTGACATGGTCGGAATGACACAGGCGGAGGTAGCTGTCCCGCACAATGCTGTGGCAGATGCGGTGCACGCCGCCGAAGACAACGCCGACCCGGCTGCCGACACGGCCGAGCAATCGCGCAGCATCCCTGCAGGATCCGCGGCTTTCCAGACCGATGAAGCCCAGGCCGTGCCGGGCTTCAAACACGTCATGGCAACCCCAGTAGCCGTCGCCGGCATCAGTGCCGATACAGCAGATGCGCCCGCCCCGGAGCAGCCACACCAGCAGGAGCACACCCCGCACACACCTAGCGATACGCCGCAGCAATCCCTCGCTCAGCCGGACCAGTCCGCAGCGCCAACCCAGCCGGCAGTAGAACACGCCGCTGCCCCGGCAGCCGACAACACTCCGGATACCCATCCAGCCCCGCCAGCCTCGGAGGCGCAGGACACTGCTGACAGTGGTTGGGACACCCCAGCACCACTGGGTGGGCAATCGGCGAAAGAATCCGCTGATCAGCCCGCGGAAGAACCCCCGGCCCCACAGGCCGACGCTGGGTGGGATGCGCCCCGCCCGCTGGGTGGGATGCAGCAGGATAAACCCGCGACGACTCCTCCGCCAGCGCCGGCGGAAAAGCCAGCCGCTACTGAGTCTTCGCCGGTGGTCCAACCCCAAGCCCAAACCCCGGTGGCCGAAGACGGTCGTCCCTTGGCCCGCTGGGAGATCGCGGCCGCCCGCGGTCGCAAAGCCCTGGCGGAGCGGCCTGAGTTTTCCGACGGGGTTCCGCTGCCCCCCGAGCCCGGCTTGCCGGACTACGACGATGGTTTTGGTGGGGCACCCGAACCACCCCCAGAAGACGTTCCCCCGCCGGCAAGCGATGGCCTGCCCGCCGACCCGGCAGAGCACGCCCTCGAGCAAGCGCCCGCCCAGCCGGCAGTGCCGGCCCCGGCACCTCAGCCACAGCCACAGCCACAGCCTCAGGCGCAGCCCCGCAAGCCCGATGGCATGGGTCGCGCTATGGCGGCTGCGGCGGCAGCCAAGAACAACCCTTCCGCCTACCAGGCGCCAGTAGCGCGCACCCAGGAGGAAGAAGAGGAAGAAATGCTGGCGGCGGCTCGTGCGGAACCCGGCAGTTTGGACCACCGCGATGCCACCACCGTCGCGATGGAGCTTCTGGCCGAACACCTGGGTGCCCGCCCGATTTAGGGTTGTCCACAGCCGCACCCCCACCAACTCGCCCACGACGGTCTCACATTGACTACAGTGGGTGGGCAGAACGAATCACTACCTCGCCGGGGGTTACACCCCGACGAGAAACATCATGAAAGGTGTCTGACACTCCATGACTCAGCCCGATATGAACCAGATCCTCGCCCAGGCCCAGGAGATGCAGGCCAAGTTCCAGGAAGCACAGCAGGCCATCCTGGACACCACCATGACCGGTGAGGCCGGCAATGGTCTGGTCAAGATCACCATGCAGGGCAATGGCTCCGTCACCGACGTCAGCATCGACCCGCAGGTCGTTGACCCCGAGGACGTTGAGACCCTGCAGGATCTCGTCGCCGGCGCTTTCGCAGACGCCCACAAGAAGATCGGCGCCTTCGCCGAGGAGACCATGGGCCCGCTGTCTGCTGGCCTGAACGATCCGCTGGGCAACATCTTCTAAGAAGACCCCTGTTGCGTCGCCACCGAATGCCTTTAGGCGGGGTGGCGCGAAACTTTCCAGTCGGGCGCACGCCCCGCATCACTGTGGTGCGTGGCGGTGCCCGACTGTTGTCATGTTCAGCGACTGTCCCCACCACTTTTATTGCAAAGGAGCCCGGCCGTGTTTGAAGGGCCAGTTCAAGACCTCATTGATGAGTTCTCCCGCCTGCCTGGCGTCGGGCCGAAGTCTGCCCAGCGTATTGCCTTCCACCTGCTGACCGTGGAGGAAGAAGACATCGATCGGCTGATCCGTGCGCTGGGTGCGGTCAAAGGCGGGGTGGCGTTTTGCCGGATTTGTTGCAACATCTCCCGCGACGAGGTCTGTCGCGTGTGCGCGGATTCGGGCCGCGACAAGACCACTATTTGTGTGGTGGAAGAGCCGAAGGATATTCAGGTCATTGAGCGCACCGGCGAGTACACCGGCCGCTACCACGTGCTGGGCGGGGCTCTCGATCCGCTCAACGGTGTGGGGCCGAAGAATCTGACGATTTCGACCCTTTTGCAGCGCATCGGTGGGGTGTTGCCGGATAAGGAGTTGGCTGATTCCACCCCGGATAGTCGCCAGTACGCGGAAACCCCCACCATCAGTGAGGTGATCATCGCGACTGACCCGAACACCGAAGGGGAGGCGACGGCGTCCTATCTGTCGCGCCTGTTGAAGGATTTTCCGGGCCTGGTGGTGTCCCGTTTGGCTTCTGGTATGCCCTTGGGCGGCGATTTGGAGTTCGTCGACGAGCTCACCTTGTCGCGCGCGCTGGCGGGACGCCTGACGCTGTAGGCGCAGCAAACAGCCTCCCTCGTCCACGAACTGTGGGGCGAGGGAGGCTTGTGCGTTCTGGGCTGCTTAGTCTTAGTCGGCGTTTTTGCCGAGGCGTTCGCTGCGCAGCTTGGAGACTTCGGCGATCTCTAGCGGTTCTAGATCGGAGAGCTTTTTACCCAGCGCCTGTGCCAGCAGCAGGTCGGCTAGTTGGGGGTTGCGGGCGAGTGCGGGGCCGTGCATGTAGGTGGCGATGACGCTGCCTTGGACGGCGCCTTCCGCGCCGGCGTGGGCGGGGTCATCCGTGTTGCCGATGCCGCGGGTTTTGGTGCCCAGGGGGCGAGCATCGGGCCCGAGGATGGTGGAGCCCATGTGGTTTTCGAAGCCGGTCAGCGGGCTGGTGAGTTGTCCTGCCCAATCTTTGGCTGCGACCGGGGTGGTGGCGACTTCACCGATGGCGCGCTTGTTGAGCCCGCCGGTGGTGGCGTCGATCAGGCCGAGACCGTCGATGGTCCGGCCGCCGGCGCGGAAGGTGTGGCCGAGGACTTGCAGGCCGGCGCAGATCGCCAGGATGGGGCGCCCGTTGTCGGCGGCGCGGTTGAGTCCGCCGTCTTTGGCGAGGTGGGCGGTGGCCAGGATTTGGGCGGTGTCTTCGCCGCCGCCGAGGGTGTAGACGTCGAGGTCATCCGGCACGGCGTTGCCGTAGGTGATGCGGATGATCTCGGCATCCATGCCGCGCATGCGGGCGCGTTGGCGAAGCACTAGCGCGTTGCCGTCGTCGCCGTAGGTGCCGAGCACGTCGGGCAGGACCAGTCCGATGCGCAGCATTATTTCTCCTCCGGGGTGGTCTGGTCGTCGGTGGTGGTGGCGCGTGCGAGCGCTTTTTTCAGGTCGCGGAAGGCGGTGTAGTTGGCGAGCACTTCGACGCGTCCCGCGGGGCAGGCTTCGATGGCGGCGAGGGTGTCGTGGACGAGGGTGTGGGTGATGTCCGCGTAGGTGAGGCGCACTCCGAGGTCGGTGCCGCGTTCGCCGGCGGCGACGACGTCGAGGTTGTCGAAGTCTTCGAAGCGGACGTCCCACAGCCAGGAGAGGTCTTCGCCGTCGGCGACTTGGCCGTTGACGGCGATGACGAGCCCATCGGCGCTGCGGTCGACCATGGAGAGGGCTTCTTGCCAGCCGGCCGGGTTTTTGGCGAGCAGGAGGTGCACGCGGCGGCCTTTGTATTCGACGGTGGAGTAGCGTCCGGCGACGGAGTCGACCTCGGATACGGCGTGGACGGCGTCGTCGGGGACGATGCCCATGGTGATGGCTGCGGCGATGGCTTGTGCCGCGTTGCCGCGGTTGGCGCGGCCGGGCAGTTTCAGCTCGAAGGGCCATACGTGGCCGTCTGTGTGGCGGATGAGTCCGCGTTCGTCGACGGTGTAGTCGGGGGTGGGGCGGCGGAATTCGCGGCCGTCGGCGAGTTTTTTGGTGGCGTACCAGTCGTCGCCGTCGCGCACGATGTGGGATTCGGTGCGGGGGCAGGAGGTGGAGTCGCCGACCCAGCCGGCGCCGGCGGATACCCACACGACGTTGGGGTGGTCGTAGGCGACCGAGGTGACCATGACGTCGTCGCAGTTGGCGATGATGGTCATGGTGGGGCGGGTGGCGACGGCGGCGCGCAGGCGGCGTTCAATCATGTTGATTTCGCCGACGCGGTCGAGCTGGTCGCGCGACAGGTTCAGCAGCACTAGGACGCTGGCGTCGAGTTTGTCGGCGGCGTTGGGGACGTGCAACTCGTCGACTTCCAGCACGATGTGGGAGGCAGACCGCCCGGCGAGCAGCGCGGAGATAATGCCGGCGTCCATGTTGTCGCCGCCGGTGTTGGTGCACACGGAGTATTTTGTGCGCACCGCGGCGGCCGCCATGCGGGTGGTGGTGGATTTGCCGTTGGTGCCGGTGATGATCATGGTGGGGCGGGATCCGGCGAGGTTTTCCATCAGGGATGGGTCAATCAGGCCGGCCACCAGGCCGCCGATCATGCCGCCGGCTCCGCGGCCGGTTTTTTGGGAGGCGAACGTCGCGGCCTGCGCGGCGCTGACCGCCACTTGGGTGCGGGCCTTTTTCAGGCCCTGTTGTGCAGGTTCCGGCAGCACGCGTGCGCCGAAATCACCCGCCTTCTTTGCGGCTTGTTGCGCGGCTTTCACCGCGCGCTGTGCAACGTCGAACATTTTTTACAGTGTAGTGGCTGTCGCTTCCCTCCCGGGCGCAACATTACGAGCTAACTGCAAAAACTCCACGTCACTGACCCGCGGGATCCCTTTGCGGTCCCCGTGCATGGCTTTGCCCTGCAGTTTGTCCGGGTCGGTGACGTTGCACACCACCAGGGAGGTTTGGCGGGATAGTTTCTCCGAGTAGGCCATCCCGTTGTCCATGATCGCCGCCACCACATCGTTGGGATCAACGGTGATTTCGGGGGCGATCACGATCTCCATTCCCTGCACCAGCTGGCCGTCGAAGATGCCGGGGTTGTCGAAGCGGCGCCTGGCGGTGGCGGCTTTCACCCGGCGGGTGGTGCGCTGCAATCCGAACTTGTCGCGGCTTAAATCGTTGGGGTGCCGGATGGATAAGGTGCCGGGGCCTAGGATGCCGCCCGGGTGCGGCACCTGTGACACGGGGTGTGTGGCTTGGTGGGGGTTCGCTTCGGGGGCGGGCGCCACAAACACTGGCTGCTGGGGTTTGACTGCCTGCGCTGCCAGGTCTGCGGGGGTTGGCATCCGGTGTGCGGGCGGTGCGGCCGGGGCTTGTTTCGGCGCAGGTGGGGCGGGCGCTGCTGCGGGCAGCAGCTGCATGCCTTGGGGGGTGGGCACCGCTTCGGTGCCGGCGAAAGGATGTTCCGGGTCGAGTTTTGCGGTTGCCCGCCGAAACAGCCACCACACCATCCACGTGTTGGCTCGCGCGAGTTGTTGCGCGGACTGTTCGGCGCGGGCGGCAGATGCGGTCGGGTCCACATCCAGGCCTAGGCTGCGGGCGCAGCCGGCAATGCGGGTGTCGCTCAGTTCGATTCCTTGGCGGCGCAAACTCGCCAAGGTATCCACGATGGTATCTGGGGCGAAACGCTTCTGGGGGCGCACCCGCCTGCGGCCCCGCCGCCGGTGGCGGGCGGCATCCGCCGCCCGGTGCGCCTCAGTGCACAAAAATCCCCAGGTGCGCGGGCCGTTGTGCACAATCAACGTTGATCCGTCGATGAGCTCCGCCAGTTCGGACTGAATCGAGGCGAACTTCTTGGCCCGCCCCACCTGGGCCGGGGTGAGGGAATGCAGATGCACTGGCCCGATGTCCTCGCCGGGGTTGACCACCGCGAAAAAGTCGGAAATCAGTTGGCCGTGGCTATCAAAGCGCAAGGCATCGACACCCACCACCCGGGAGGTCGATGGGTGGATGCCGGTGGTCAACAAGGTCACGACGGTGAAAGGGGAGTGAAGCTGCACGCATTAGAGCCTACCTATCGCGCCCCACCCGCAGCCGGTGACGCACCCAAGCTAGGAGCCGGAAGGCTGCCCGGTGGTGCCCGTCAAAAATTGGCCCACGTCGATCTGGACTGCCTGATAGTTCGCCCGCCGCGGCAAATCATTGTTTTCAATCGTCACCCGATCGCCGGGGGCAAAGGCGGTCGTGAACTTCACGTCGGCCGCGGTGAAACCTTCCGGGGCCGGCATCGACGCTGTCGGGGTTTCCGCACTGCTTGCTTCTTCAGCATCCGGGGCCTCGCTGGTGGTGGCGGCTTCCGGGTCCTCGTCTGTCACGAAATACGTCACCCTCGCCGAGTGATTATCCAGCCGGGTGACCCCACCCACCCGGGGCAGCAAAATCGGGTGCGGATCATTGACCGGGGTGCCATAACGGAACCACACCACCCCTTCGCGGTCGGTGTCGGCAATAGCTTTCCCATCCTGGCCCTTGCTGACCGCATGGCCGCCCAACACCACCCAACTCAGTGGGCTGCACGGATCGAACTCGTCAGAAACAATCCGGTAGCTAAACACCGCGGGCCCGATAGCTTTCGGCGACAGTACCGGCACCGAGGACTCTTTGAGCAAAGGATTCGGCAGCATTGGATCGCACTGCCCATGCGACTGGTCATCCGATAGGGGCTCAATGGTGCGCACCGTTTTACCCGCCGAGGAAGGCGCCGGTTCGCGGGCCGTCAGCGACGGGGCGGGAGAAGATGCACCGCACGCGGACACCAGGCACACGCCCCCCACGGCGATCGCCCCCACCGCGGCGCGCGCAGCGTGACGCCACGGCCGTGGCGGCACGGGAGAACAACACTCCTTAATACGCGCGCATAAAGCTTTGCCCCTATACATACCGACAAACCCTAGTTTCTTTTCCGCGAAAAGGAAACGGCAACACAGCCACCCGGTCCAGACCAGCCGAAGAAAACCCCACCCCTGCCCGCCAAAGCCCACCCCGCGATCCGCGCACAGCGTTTCCCCACCACCCACCACCCACACGCAATGCGCAAGCAGCAACGCACAACGCCCCGCCCGCACCACCGCAGTGGCGCGAACGGGGCGACAATGCACAGCCCACAGCCCACAGCCCACAACGAGCTGCACAACATGCTGCACGTACCAGCGCAACCCGGCCAAGCGCACGCCCGGCCACGACAACGCTAGCTCAACGCGCGGTTGATGGAGCTGGTGACAGCCTTCAAGGACGCGTAGGTAATCGAACCGGCGATACCCACACCCCAGCTCTTTGCGCCATTGACCTCAGCCAGAATGTAGGCCGCAGCCTCAGCATCATCGCCAGCGGTCCGGGCGTGCTGAATGTACTCCTGGATCTCCACATCAATGCCCAAAGACTCCAGCGCGTTCGCATACGCCGCCAACGGGCCATTGCCCTGGCCAGTGACCTGCTTTTCCTCCCCGCCCACAATCAGGCTGGCAGTCACCGTCGCGTGATCATTTTCCGTCTGCGCAGCATCCACCCGAATGGCGATCTGCTCCACCGGGGAGGTGTGGTTCAGATACTCCACAGCGAAAATGTCCCACATCTGCTTCGACTCGACCTCGCCACCTTCAGCATCGGTGACGGCCTGCACCACAGAGGAGAACTCCACCTGCATCGGGCGCGGCAAATCCAGGCCATGATCCGTCTTCATGATGTAGGCGACACCACCCTTGCCGGACTGGGAATTCACCCGAATCACAGCCTCGTAGGAACGTCCCACATCCTTCGGGTCGATCGGCAGGTACGGAACCTCCCACTGCTCTTTGCGCATTGCCTCCGCGGGCACCGCACTGTGGGTCGCACCCGGAGACACCTTCGCCGCCATCGCATCCAGGCCCTTGTTGACCGCATCCTGGTGCGAGCCGGAAAACGCGGTGAAAACCAAGTCGCCACCATAGGGATGACGCTCCGGGACCCGCAGCTGGTTGCAGTACTCCACCGTGCGGCGAATGTAATCAATATCGGAGAAATCAATCTGCGGATCCACCCCCTGGGTCAGCATGTTCAGGCCCAAGGTCACCAGGCACACATTGCCGGTGCGCTCACCATTGCCGAACAGGCAGCCCTCGATACGGTCCGCGCCGGCCATGTAGCCCAACTCCGCGGCCGCCACACCAGTACCCCGGTCGTTGTGGGGGTGCAGCGACAAAATGATCGAATCGCGGCGGTTCAGATTGCGGCTCATCCACTCAATGGAATCCGCGTACACATTCGGGGTGATCATCTCCACCGTCGACGGCAAGTTGATGATGATCGGATTCTCCGGCGACGGATCCATCACCTCAACCACCGCGTCGCACACCTCCTTGGCGTACTCCAACTCGGTGCCGGTGTAGGACTCCGGCGAATACTCCCACCGCCAATTCGTCTCCGGATAATCCTTCGCGATCTCCTTGATCAACTCCGCAGCATCGGTCGCCAGCTTCTTCACGGCCTCACGATCCTTGCGGAACACCACCCTGCGCTGCAGAATCGACGTCGAATTGTAGAAGTGAACAATCACATTCTTCGCGCCCTGGCAGGCCTCAAAAGTACGGCGAATCAAATGCTCACGCGCCTGCACCAACACCTGAATGGTCACATCGTCCGGAATGCGATTTTCCTCAATAATGTGGCGCACGAAATCGAAATCGGTCTGCGACGCCGACGGGAAACCAACCTCGATCTCCTTGTAGCCCATATCCACCAGCAGGTCGAACATGCGGCGCTTACGCTCCGGGGACATCGGATCAATCAACGCCTGGTTACCATCGCGCAGATCCACCGCACACCACTGCGGGGCACGGGTGATCGTCTTATCCGGCCAGGTGCGATCCGGCAGGCTGATCTTCTCAACCTCCTCAAAAAACGGCTGGTAACGATTCACCGGCATCGAAGAATTACGCTGCTGATTCCACGCCGCCTGCCCCTCGGCACGAGGGCCACGAGGAGTAGTGATGGAAGCCGGAGCGGAGAAAAAAGTATCAGGGCTGGTCATGAGAAAAAATCCTTAGAAAAAACAACAGCGCGGCCGCGCTTGAGGGATACAACAAGGCACAAAACAAAACCTCCACGCCCGCACCAACGACAGCCACCACGGTTCCCTGAAACATCTTGGTCGCTGACAAGACCACCCGCAGCACATCCGCCCCCATTCACCCGCGAACGGGGGTGGAATACGGCGAAAACAAGAAAAGGAAACCGCACGGCGCACGGGGCACGCCCGGTGAAAGGGGAAAAGGTTTGGCCGGCAACACCTGCGCCACACGGGGCGCGCACACAGCGCGCCGGGGCGCTTAACCGCGACGGGGGCCGGCCACGAGAAAAGAGGTTTTCTCGGGTGGGGCTGGAGTGAGGAGCTTCTAGGAAAACCTAGAAGGTTGGAGTCCCGCCGCGGCGACGAAGGTCTTGCCCGGCGAGTAGTCGCCGGAGGAGGTGTTGCATCAACATGGTGTGTAGCTTACACCACAATTGCCCATAGGGTGGAATGGGTATCCCAAAAATGGGGGTGTGTGGGGTGCGCGGTGCCGCCTCCCAGCGAAAAAACGCCACACCGCCTAAAGTGCACAACCATGCCCGCCCGCACCAACACCCCCACCAAAGAATCGATGCCGACACGCACCCGGGCCGTCGACGCCTTTCTCATCACAGCCCTCATAGGCGCCATCAAACTGGGGGTGCTGGCACTATTTAGCCACCGCACCGGCAAAAGCATCAACGCAGCACTTGCCGAATGGGACGCCAAGTTCTACATGGGCATCGCCGAAGGCGGCTACTTTCACCCCACCCAACCCCCCATCGAAGGCCCACCCCACGAACGTGCACTGGCCTTCTTTCCCGCCTTCCCCGCACTACTGCGCGCACTGCACACCATCAGCGGCGCCGACTACCTCACCCTCGGCACAACCATCAGCCAAATCCTCTCCTTCGTAGCCTGCCTAGGGATAATGACCCTCGCCGCCCGCAGCGGACTCGGCCGCACCGGCCAAATCGGGGCAGGAATACTACTACTAGGCGCCCCGCTCGCAATCACCATGATCATGCCCTACTCAGAAGCACTGTTCATGGCGCTATCCACCTGGGCACTCGTCGCCATCATCGACCGAAAATGGCTCACCGCCGGCGCCTTGACCATGCTTGCCGGGCTGGTACGCCTCACCGCAGTCGACCTCGTCGCGGTCCTCGTCCTCATCGCCCTCTACACCACCTTCACCCGCGGCCAAAACCTCTGGCGCGCCTGGGGTGCCGTCGCCATCTCCCCAGTCGGCATCGCCAGCTACCTCGCCTACGCCAACCACCACCTAGCTAACGCCGGAGGCTACTTCACCATCCAACGCCAAGGCTGGCACTCCTACTTCGACTTCGGCGCCGCCACCCTACGCTTTTTAGCCCGCGTATCCTTCGACAACACCTCCATCATCGGCTACTACCTCTCCGCCGTCATCATCATCGCCGCCGCCATCGCCGTCCCCGCCACCTGGCCCAGCGTGAAACGGGCAACCCTACCAGTAGAAATCTGGCTATTCGGCGCCGCCGTAGCCGCCAACATGCTGCTCTCCGACGGCATCATGCACTCCCGACCCCGCCTCCTGCTACCCGCCTACCTCCTGCTCATCCCCCTCGTAGGCGAGATCACCCACAAACGCAGCAGGCCCGCACAAGTCGCCATCGCCACCGCATATGTTGCCTTCGGTGCATGGATGAGCGCCTACTTCCTCACCGTCTTCCCCTGGGCCATCTAAACCCCACACCCCCAAAAACCACCCACAAAGCCTGCACACAGGCCGCACAACCAAGCCCGCGACTAAGCAATACCCTTGCGCGACAACACCACCGTGCCAGCAATCATCGCAACCAACGCCGCAGCCATCGCAAACCAACCAGCCCCCTGCACCTGGAACTTCTCACCCAAAACCAGATAACCAAGGGTAAACGCCACAATCGGCTCAGAAATCGTCATCGCCGGCAAACAATTACGCAACGCCCCCGCATTAAAAGCATATTGCTGAATCACCGTGCCAAGCGTCGCCGCCAACACCAAAGTGACAGGCTCCCAGTTCGTAGCCAAACCCCACCAACCAAAGTGCACAAAAATATCAACCGTCGCCTTAGAAAGCACCGCAACATAACCAAACAAAGCGCCAGTAGCAATACCCAACAACAACGACTTCTCACGCGGAATCTGATTAGAGGCGTACTTAATCAACACCGCAAGAGCAACCACCCCAACCGCCAAAGACGGAATCCACCGACTCAACGGAGGCTGCGCCAAACCAGGAGAAGGCTTACCCAACATCACCAACACGCCCACCGCAACCGTCAAAATCGTCGCCCACAGCATCTCCTGACGAGAAATACGACGCCCATCCCACCGGGCAGACATCGGCAACGTCAACATCAACTTCAACACCAACACCGGCTGCACCACCAACAAGGTGCCGAAACCAAGCGCCACAATCTGCAGCCCATAAGCAATCAAAGCCGTCGAGGTGCCAGCCCACCACAAAGGCCGACGAATAGCCGACAAAAACGCCTGATGCCCATCATCAGGAGCCTCCTCAGCAATGCGATGCCGCACCACAGTGCCCCACGCAATAGTCATTGCGGAGGCGAATGCGAAAGCAGCAGCAAGGAAGTTGGAATGCACCCGCACCACGGTAATAGACAAACGTGTTGAACGCGCGAAAGAACCGGCCCTAACGGCTGAAAATGCTTAGAAACTCACATTCCACACCACCGACACGCCCAACCGCACAGCCAGCCCCCCAGCACGGCAACAACAGGACCACACGGTGCGGGGGTGGGGCTAAACACTAAAACCGGTCGCTCGGTAGGCTACGATAGCGACTGATAAAACACCGCATATGCAGCACCAAAAAATGGCGCGAAAACCACCACACGCCCACAAGGGCTAGAGGAACAAGCTTCGCGCCAGCGCCAGGTGAGCTCCCAGGGGCGCGCCGGGTGGTCTGGGGATTATTCCTGGGCTTTTGGTGGCGCAGTGTGGTGGGTTTTCCTCGTTGATATCAGGCACGCGAAGAAAGAAGGCTTACCCACAGTGGCCCTAGTTGTGCAGAAATACGGCGGTTCCTCTCTGGAAAGCCCCGAACGAATCCGCAGCGTCGCGGAACGCATTGTCGCCACCAAGAAGAAAGGCCACGATGTCGTTGTGGTGTGCTCCGCTATGGGCGACACCACCGACGAGCTGCTGGATTTGGCGGCCGCCGTCAACCCGATTCCGCCCGCCCGCGAGATGGACATGCTGCTGACCGCCGGTGAGCGTATCTCCAACGCGCTGGTTGCGATGGCGATTGAGTCCTATGGCGCCAAGGCGCAGTCCTTCACTGGTTCCCAGGCTGGTGTGATCACCACGGAACGTCACGGCAATGCCCGCATTGTTGACGTCACCCCGGAACGTGTTCGGGAAGCCCTCGACGAAGGCAAGATTTGCCTCGTTGCTGGTTTCCAGGGCGTGAACCGTGAAAGCCGTGACGTGACCACCCTCGGTCGCGGTGGCTCCGACACCACCGCGGTGGCTTTGGCGGCGGCATTGAATGCCGACGTGTGTGAGATCTACTCCGACGTCGACGGTGTGTACACCGCCGACCCGCGCATCGTCCCCAATGCGAAGAAGCTGGAAAAGCTGTCGTTTGAGGAGATGCTGGAGCTTGCTGCCGTCGGCTCCAAGATCCTGGTGCTCCGCAGCGTGGAATACGCTCGCGCTTTTAATGTTCCGATCCGAGTTCGCTCGTCTTATAGCAACGATCCCGGCACCCTGGTGGCCGGCTCAATGGAGGATATCCCCGTGGAAGAAGCAACGCTGACCGGTGTCGCCACCGACACCTCCGAAGCCAAGGTCACCATCCTTGGCATCCCTGACACCCCCGGCGAGGCCGCCAAGGTGTTCCGAGTTCTCGCCGATAACGAGATCAACATCGACATGGTGCTGCAAAACGTGTCCTCCCTGGAGGACAACCGCACCGACATCACCTTCACCTGCCCCCGCGCCGATGGCCCCCGTGCCATGGAGCTGCTCAAGCGCCTCCAGGCGGAAGGCGTGTGCGAGAACCTGCTGTACGACGATCAGATCGGCAAGGTCTCCCTGGTGGGTGCCGGCATGAAGTCCCACCCCGGTGTGACCGCCGTGTTCTGCGAAGCGCTGCGCGATGTTGGCGTGAACATCGAGCTGATCTCCACCTCCGAGATCCGCATCTCCGTGCTGCTGCGCGAGGCTGACGTGAAGGTTGCCACCAAGGCAATTCACGAAGCTTTCGAGCTTGGTGGCGACGAGGAAGCCACCGTGTACGCGGGAACCGGCCGCTAACTTTCCGGGTCTTTCCTCGCAGTTTCTCCGACCGCCCCACACCTTTGCTATGCAATAAGGTGCGGGGCGGTTTTCGCATTCCTTGCAGCGCATAGTTGCAGGGTGGGGGGTAAGGGGGTGAAAACATAGGTGAACCTAGGCTTGCTTTCTGCTTAGGATGACAAATGTCCATCTAAGCCAGGCAAGCCAAACCATAGTGCCGCCTGGGTACAGCACAGCTTCACCGTTGGAGAAACACATGAACCACACCCCGATGCGCAGCCGACTCGCAGGCACCATCGCCGCCGCCGCACTGGCCACCGCCGGCATTATCACCGTCGCCCCGACCCTGCCGGTCGCCAACGCTGCCAGCACTGACGTTGCCGTGCGCGAAGGCATGTTCTTCGTCAAGCCCGCCGAGGATGCAGCAGCCTACCAACCCCACATGAACCGCCTGCTGCAGGTCTCCGCCCTGCGCCACGCCTACCACTCCGGCGCCTTTGAGCAGAAATACGCCGACTACTTCAACGCCACTGAGCAGCAGCGCGCAGCCGCCGAGCTGTCTGAGCGCCAGTGCTACCTGGCAAAGGCACGTCTTTCCCTAGCAATCATGGCAGTAGAAGGTGACGCAGAAGCCCGCGGCTTGGACATCGATAACGTGGGCATCGATAAAAGCACCACCGAGCAAGCCGCCAAGATCCTGCAGCGCGGTCGCGAGGGTAACCAGGCGCTAAAGGACGAATTCGACTCCGAGGGATCCAACCAGGTGCCGAAGAGTCTCACCGACCGCACCAAGCTTTTTGCCGATGGCGGTGGCCGACTCAACGACCTGGTGAAAGAAATGGGCGAGCCGGGCTTTAAAAACCCTGAATACAGCGCCTACCAGGTCATTGATTACGGTGTCGAAGAGGCTTTTATGAAGATGTCCTTCGCCGAAAATCAGACTCCTGAGTTTGCCCGCACCCTCACCGTCACCAAGGCCGATCCGCTGAAGATGGACAGCTTCCCCGCCGGTGTTGCCCTGGCCGAAGGTGGACTCAACAAGGTGGCCCTCGAGCTGAAATTCCCGGATACCTCCGCGCCGAAACCCCCGGCAGCCCCCGCAGAGCCTACCCAGCCGGCGAAGCCTGAAGCTCCGGCAGTGCCCGCGGAGCCTACCCAGCCGGCAAAGCCTGCGCAGCCTGAAACTCCGGCAGCGCCCGCGGAGCCCACTCAGCCGGAGAGGCCAGTGGCAAGCAAGCCGGAGACCCCGGCTCAGCCCCAGAAGGTTGTCACCACCACCGTCACTGTCGTGCAGGGCGCTCCGGCGCCGAAGCCTGCTCCGAGTGCCGCTGGTGAAACCCAAACCACCACCGTGACCGTGACGGCCACCCCGCAAGCTAAAGCCCCGCAGGAACAGGGAAGTACTGCGCTGAAGGACGAGAAGTCTCCGCTGCGCTTCCTGCTCTCCCTGCTCACCGTCGGTGGCTTGCTGGCCCTGCTGGGTCAGTGGCTGCACAGCGCTGGCCTACTGCCTCGCTAATTTAAGCCGACTGCCCCGCCAGCTCTTTGTGAGCAGGTGGGGCAGAACTCTGCCCGCACACTCCGCAGCCGGCTGTATCCCACCTGCAGCCACTTTCGGAAGGGATACCTGAAGCAAAAGCAGCACTGTTGCGCAGGTATGCTCTAGAAAAAGCACTAAATCCGCAAGGAAAGGCATTTCTTCGCCATGACCACCATTGCAGTTGTCGGCGCAACCGGCCAGGTCGGCCGCGTGATGCGCGACATTCTCGTCGAGCGTAACTTCCCGGCTGACACCGTCCGATTCTTCGCCTCCCCGCGTAGCGCCGGCACCACCCTGGATTTCCGCGGTGAGCAGATCACCGTTGAGGACGTCACCAAGCAGACCGAGGAAAGCCTCAAGGGGATCGACATTGCTGTCTTCTCCGCTGGTGGCGCCGCATCCCGCGAATATGCCCCGCTGTTTGCTGCTGCGGGCGCGACCGTGGTGGATAACTCCTCCGCATGGCGCAAGGACGACGAGGTTCCCCTCGTCGTGTCTGAGGTAAACCCGGAAGCCCTGCGCAACATTCCTAAGGGCATCGTCGCGAACCCTAACTGCACCACCATGGCCGCCATGCCGGTGCTCAAGCCGCTGCACGACGCAGCCGGCCTGGTGCGTCTCCACGTCTCCTCCTACCAGGCCGTGTCTGGATCTGGTCTCGCAGGCGTAGAAACCCTCTACCGTCAGATTCAGGAAGTTGGCGACAAGGCCACCGATATGGCGCACGTGGGCGGGCAGCTGGATAACAGCGATCTCGGTCCCTACGTCAAGCCCATCGCTTTCAACGCCCTGCCGATGGCTGGTTCTCTCGTCGACGACGGTTCCTTGGAGACCGATGAGGAGCAGAAGCTGCGCAACGAATCCCGCAAGATTCTTGGCGTGCCTGAGCTGAAGGTTGCGGGTACCTGCGTGCGCGTTCCCGTGTTCACCGGACACACCCTGACCATCCACGCCGAGTTTGACAAGGCAATCACCCCGGATGAGGCCGTGGCCATCCTTGAAAAGGCTGAGGGGGTGCGCGTCGTTGACGTTCCGACTCCGCTGGATGCCGTTGGAACCGATCCTTCCCTCGTTGGCCGTATCCGCCAGGATCAGTCTGTCGATGACAACAAGGGCCTGGTTCTCGTGGTCTCTGGCGACAACCTGCGTAAGGGTGCTGCGCTGAACACCATCCAGATCGCAGAGCTACTCGTTAAGTAGGCCAGAAGCTGGCTTATGCCGGCTTGAAACCTCCGAAGCTTCCCCTCGCCACTTTTTCCGCTGTGGCGAGGGGAAGCTTTTGTCAATGGAGGCTTGAATCTAAGCTTCTGTGCGCCGACTGGTGCGGGGTAAGAAAAGAGGGCGTGGGTTTGGGGAGTAGGGGAGGGGAGGGCTTCCCGGCATGCGCAAGTAGAAGAAGTGTTAATAGGTTTTTGGGTAAATAATAGGCATTAGGCGACTTAACAAAGTTAGCTGCAGTAAGAAGTTTTTTAGGGCTAAAAGTTAGCTTTAGGGGTGCTGCACAGGGAAAATCAAGGTTCAAACACTCCACCTAGGCAATATTTTGCACATGATAGAAGGCTCATGTTTTAGTGACGGCGCCGGCCCGGTCAGGGACGGGACTTAAAAAGGAGTATTTAACCAGTGCATTTATGTTTAAGATTGGCCAGGCGATGTGCTGGGTGAGTGGATTTTGGAGGTTTTGAGTCCAAGTTTCCCTCTAAATGTTGTCTGTGAAACCTTAGAAAAGGCTTTAATCTACCCAAGTGTGTCACAGGGAATGCACCCCCCTATGGGGGTGGGGGTATTTTCTTTGTGAATCTGTGACCAGCATAAATGTGTTGGTATGGAAAATATATTCATGTCCTAGTTGTTGACATGTAGCAGCTCCCCTACCCTTTAGGCAACTAGAAAACTGACCACAGTTATAGGGTCTTCCACGCAAAGTGGGAGGGGAGAAACGTGAAACACACCCGAAGCAGTAGCCCAGTGGCCCGCACCGCGCGCGCCGCTGCAGCCTTGCTATCCGTCGCCGCACTCTTTGGTGTCGGCGGGGGCCCAGTAGCGCTGGCAGAAGAAACCGCCGTCGAAGCCGTAGTCACTGAGACCGAGGTCGTCACCGAGACGCAGCCGGCCGAGGAGGACGCGCAGCCCTCTGCGGACACTGCTGAACCCGAGGCGGAGGTCGCCACCGTTGAGATGGCGCCGGAAGAGGTCGTCGTCGATGAAGACGGCGTCGCGGTCGAAGGGGAAGATCCCGAAGAAGGTGGAATGCTCGGCATTCAGAGCATCGACTTCCCGCCATCACCGGAGTTTGAACTTCCACCAAAATCCCCCAACCCGCCGCTGCCGCGGGCCTGTGGCCTGAAGATCGGTATGGTCTTCGACGTTTCTGCATCCCTGGATAGTCGGGAACAGGCTCAGGCACAGCGAGCCGCGAAATCGCTGGTGTCCGCCCTCGAAGGCACCGCATCCTCTGTCGGTCTGTTTTCTTTTGCGACGAACGCATACACCGCCACCGTGAACGGGCGCCCAGTGGTCGACGCTCCGATCGATAGTGCAGCTGGCGTGAGGTTGGTCAACACCGCGATCGACAACATCGGTCGCTACTACTCCAACCAGAACTTCAACGGCGGTACCAACTGGGAAGGCGCGCTGAATGAGGTGCGCAACTCCGGAGTGGATTACGACGTCGTCTTCTTCATCACCGATGGTCGCCCCACCGCCACCGACCCCGCTTCGGCTGCAGTGCGTGATTACCGGTTCAACGGCCCAACGGTCTCGCAAGGTAGGCGCCCGGCATTCACCAACACCATCGCCGGTGGCCTGGACGCTAACTACACCGATGTCTACAAGGCAATGGAAGCCGCAAATAAGCTGAAGGACCAGGGCGCCCGCATTGTGCCGATTGGTGTGGGCATGCCGCGTGAAATTGAATTGCTGCGCGATGGCTTCGCCACGGCTCCCCTTCTAAATCGCGATGGCTACGCCTACATTGACCAGACCAGTTGGGGTGGTTACCTCGGGAGCTTCGGTACTACCTCCCGGAGAAACGCAGTTTACGATTCGACCACTGCCCGCGACATGCTGTCGAGTGTTTCCTCCGACGATGCTGTGCTCACCATTCGTAACTACAGCGAGCTCGAGGAAGCGCTGGTGAAGGCTGCTTCTGAGACCTGTAACCCTACGGTCTCTGTGCGTAAGCTCATCGTGAACGAATTTGGTGAGACCGAGTCCCGCGGCGTCAACTGGGAGTTCACTCCGTCCGGCCCGGCAGTTCTTCCCACCGATTCGGACGCTAAGCGCACCAACAACAATGGTTTCGTGTCCTGGGAGACCTCCAAGGGCAACAAGATCGTCGTCGCTGAGACCCAGCAGCCCGGCTACAGCATCTTCCCTGTGGACAACGGAAAAAATGCTGAGTGTTGGCAAAACGTCACCGATAACTACGGTCGGGTGACTCGTAAGCCAGTTCCGGTAGAAAACGTCACCAACGGTTTCTCCCTGGTGACCAGTACTCAGGACTACGGTGCGATCACCTGTACGGTGCGCAACTACACCGCCCGCACCGGCAGCTTCTCCGTTTCCAAGATTTTGAAGGGCTCCGGCAAGGATCTTCCCGGGATTAAAGACCGCACCTTCGACATGGGTTATGCATGTTGGAAGGACGGGCAGGTTGGCGCAATTGACAACCCCGACTACGAAGGTGAACTTCAGGGCGTTGGCGCTAATGAGTCGCGCAATATCGACACTGTTCCCGCCGGCTCTAAGTGTTGGCTGTACGAGAAGCCAACTGCTTTCGATGAGCTGCCTGACAACGTCAATGGCTTCGTCTCCTACGGCGGCTATGGCGTGGTCACCCGTGAAGTTCGGGAACGCAACCTCGGCAAGGTAGCTGAATTCACCGTGCGTGAAGGCAGCGAGATCGCCGTGAAGGTGATCAACAACTACGATGCAGCAAACTTCTACGTGCAGAAGTTCGCTTACAAGGACCCCGCTGGTCAGAACAACCCGCACATTGGTGAAACCCAAGTCATCAACGGTAACGGTGAAGTAGCCGTCAAGTACTGGCTGCGCGTCACCAACGGTTCCGACCGCATCGGTACCTCCGGGGCCTTGACCGACTACTTCACGGTGCCTAGCGGCATGGTGTGGGACGGCAACAAGACCGCCACCATCGAGGCGCTGCCCGGTAACAATGCTCCCCGCGTGAGCGACATCCAAAACTTCAAGCAGACTGCCACGAAGGACCAGCTCGCCAACGGTTTCCAGATCACTTCTGGAATTGAGAACTTCCCGGCTCGTGGAAGCCAGCTGTTCGAAATCACCATCCCGCTCAAGGCGGACACCACCACCTCCGAAAGCGGCGAAACCCAGTACGACATCCACAAGGATCAGCTGGAAGCCTGCGTGGATCGCGTGACCAACGGTATGCGCCACACCCGCTCCGGTGGCGGTATCTTCAACCGCGTCGAGCTGGTCGATGAGGACATGACCTCCACTCCGATCCCGGAGCAGGACAACCGAGCCTGTGTGCCCGTGACTCCTTCGACTGAATGGAAGAGCGCTAAGCAGGCGCGTGGCGAAAACGGTGAGTGGGCACCCGCCGGTACCACCGGTGCGACCGTGCTTCCGGACGACAGCGGAAACATCACCGCCGAGTACCGCATTGAGGTCACCAATAAGTCGCTGGTTGCTGCCCGCAACGCCGACATTCGTGAGACCTTCACTCTGCCCGAAGGCTTCACCCTGACCAAGGCGGAGCTCGCCTACAGCCCGCTGCCCAAGCCGGAGCCAAACTCGGGTAACTACTACAACCTCGATCTCGAACGGTTGATGAAGAACCCGGATAACCCGAATTTGCTGGACTTCTACATCTCTGAAGATCCCGCAAAGTGCCCCTACATTGTGGATCCGGATGCGAGCTACCGCGACGGTGACGACGCGCCGCGCTGGTGCCGACCTACCTACAGCCCGCAGAGCACTCAGCCGGGCAAGAGCTTCTACTACTACCTGAAGGTCACTGCCCGCGCGGATAAGGCCAATAAGGAGCAGAAGGTCAACGCCGGCGAATGTGAAAACTCCGGCGACGGCACCCCGGGTAAGGGTCTGTTCAACGCCGTTCGTCTGCCCGGTTCCGACGAGCCGACCGATGATAATGACGCCTGTGTGCCGGTGGAGTTCCCCTCCTGGGAGATCTCCAAGTCTGCCGAAGGCGACAATGGCTTCAACGAGCCGGGCACTGCCGGCTCGGCAGTCAAGCCGAACGCCAAGGGTGAGGTGACCACCACCTACCGCCTGGATGTGCACAACACGTCGAACAATGAGCAGAAGACCCCCGAGGTTGAGGATGTTCCTTCGATCCCCGAAGGTTTCGAATTGGTGGATGTGAAAGTCACCGATAGCGCTCAGTCGACCAAGCCTGAAGATCTGGGCAAGGCAATCGCGTTGCAGGATGGCAAGCTCATCATCAACAGTGGCGAGGCATGTGAGCAGAATTCCGACACTGGTGCCGGATTCTGCCCGCAGGTCACCAAGTTGCCTGCCGATGGCCACCACTACGTTTACGTAACGGTGACGGTTAAGGCGCCGCTCGATAAGCAGACCGTTTGGGACAACCTGGGCGAATGTGAAAAGAGTGGAAACACCTTCACCCCCGGCAAGACTCTGGTCAACAGCGTCAAGCTGCCGAAGTTCCCCGGCGATCCGGTGAACGACAACGAGGTGTGTGTCCCGATTGAGCACCCGAAGTGGGAGATCAAGAAGGCCGCTGCCAACAGCGAGGGCGGCTTCAACGCCGACGGCACCGCTGGTGCCCCGGTCATCGCCGATGAAAATGGTCGCGTCGTCACCAATTACCGCGTGACCATCAGCAACACCGGTAAGGCCGCTGGCCAGACCCCGAAGGTCGAAGACACCCTGGGCATCCCTGAGGGCTTCACCGTCGAAAAGGTCCTCGTCCAGCAGGGCTCCGCCGGTGATAACGGCACCAAGGTGCCCGCCGGCGAAGGCCAGGACATCTCCGTGGGCGCGGACAATCTCCTGGTAATCCACTCTGGTGCTGAGTGCGCGGCAAGTGAGAAGCCCGCCGACGGTTTCTGCCCCCGTACCGATGCCTTGGAGCCCGGAGCCTCGACGTTCATTTACGTCAAGGTCGTTGCCCGTGGTCCGGAGGACGCTTCCGCTGAACAGTGGAAGAAGGTTGCCGAGTGTGAAGCCTCCGAGGGTGGCTTTACCGAGGGCAAGGGCTTCCTGAATACGGTTACTTTGCCTAGCGACCCGAAGGAGCCGACCGAGGACAACGAGGTCTGTATCCCGGTGAACAAGCCAGGCTGGGACATCAAGAAGTCTCCGGCGACCACCGACAGCAAGTACCCGAGCGGCTACGGCCCTGCTGGTGGTACCGGCACCGAGGTCAATCCCGATGAGGATGGCAATGTCACCATCAACTACCGCATCGATTTGAGCAACACCGGCCAGCAGGCTCAGAAGCGCCCGAAGTTCACCGATAAGCTCACGATTCCGGATGGCTACAAGGCGTCTGCGGTGCTGATGGCTGACAGCGAAGATCCCAATGTTCCTGCTGATGAGAAGTTCACCAGCGTGGTGCCCAAGGATGGTGTCGTGACCATCACCGAGGATGCTGAGCAGTGTGCGCAGCAAGCCACCGACGTGTACTGCGGTTCGCGAAAGGCCCTTGTCAAGGAGCTTGAGCCCGGCATGAACCACTACTACTTCTTCCGTGTGGTGGCCTCCCCGGAGTCCGATATCACTGAGGAGCAGAAGAAGATTGCCGGCGAGTGTGAAACCTCTGAGACCGGTACCCCGGGTAAGGGTTTCTTCAACCGGGTGGATCTGCCTGGTGAGACCGGCGGTAAGGACGACAACGATGCCTGTGTTCCGGTGAAGCCGGGCGAGGGCACCATCGATGTCATCAAGTTCAACCTCGACGGCAGCATGAAGCTTCCGGGTGCCGAGTTCACTATCTACCCGGATAACAACGGCTCCCCCGATACCGGTACCGCCATGGTGCTGGCACCGAAGCAGGTTGTCGACGGCAATGTCGTCGATGAGGCCGCCCCGGCTGAGGAGGCTGTTGGATTCAAGTCCGGCCCGCTGCAGTTCAACAAGGTCTACTGGTTGAAGGAGACTAGGGCTCCTTACAACGAGAAGGAGGCTTACCAGCTGCTGCCTGAGTCGATGAAGTTCCGCCTCACCGCGGACGGCATCGAGGTCTGGGATAAGGGCTCTGGAAAGTTCTTGGCCCCCAGCGAGGATGAGAAGTCGGTGCTGGGAGACAGCTACCGCATTAAGCTCACCAGCGTCAGCGTCTTCGATACTCGCCTGGGTGAACTGCCCAAGGCTGGTGGCATCGGCCACTGGACTCTTGCGGCGGGAGCCTCCCTGCTGATTATGATGAGCCTGGTGATGGCCTACCGCACTCCTGCAGTGCGACGCTCACGCGCCTAACATTGAAGGCGTGCACCCCATAGACTTCGCCGAGTAGCCAACTCGCTCGGTGATGCGATGAACACCCCGGTCCTGTGATTCCCGTGCAGGCCCGGGGTTTCATCTGTAGATGGCAAAAAAATTACAGCCACCTCGCAAGAAGGGGAAGTGGCTGTAAGCGTTGCGTGCCAACCGCGCGGTGGGGAGAGCCGGGGTGTGCAGGCGAGATGTCTGAGGGAGCTGCCTAGGCTTGTTTGCGGCCGGTGTTTCCGGCTTGTTGGGCGCCGATGAGGTCGGCGCGCGCCCGGGCTACTCGGGAGCGGATCGTGCCGACGCGTACGCCGGCGATTTTGGCTGCCTCGTCGTAGGTGTAGCCCAGCACCTGAGTCAGGATGAGGGCCTCCCGGCGGTCTGGGTCCAGATCGTCGAGCAATAGTTGGGCGTCCACCCAATCGGTGAAACTGCCCGGAGTGGAGGTCGAAATGGTTTCGACCTCGGTGCCGGACTTGCGGGGGCGCGCCATGTCGTGGCGGATGTTGTCCACCCACACTCGGCGGGCGAGCGAGAGAATCCAGGTGCGCGCGGAGCTGCGGGCTGCGAATCGTGGCAGGGCGCCCATGACGCGCAAATAAGTCTCCTGGGTGAGATCGTCGGCGATTTCCGCGCCGCCCAGATGGGCCAGGAGTCGCCACACATCGCCCTGGGTCAACCGAATGAATTCGGTCAGGGCTTCTTTGTCACCGCGACCTGCGCGCAGTGCCAGAGCGGTGACGTGTGCGTCATGCTCTTCGGAATGGTGGCTCATAGTTTTAGCATTCTAGCAGGCACGGGACAGGTTTTTGGTGCTGGGTTATGGCTGGTGGCGGTGCTGTGCGGGGTGGGGGAGGGTGCTGTGCGGGGTGGGGGAGGGTGCTGTGCTGCGGTTTTGTCCTGTCGTGGCGGTCGGAAGTGAATGTCACTAAGGTGGCGGATAGAGGTAAACCTTGCCATAAGCAGCAAAAATAGGTTTTCTACAAATAAAAATAATCTATTTTGCGGGTTTGCCTTTCATGGTGTACGCTATGAATCATCCGCCAGTCGATAGGCAAAAACCTAAGTCGGGTAAGACTTGCACCGCGGACCAGCCCCCGCGATGCGGCGCTTCATTGCTTTCGTCTTCTTCATCCGCTTGTGTCACGCACGAGACTGACTGGATTAAAACATTCACCCGACGCCCATCGGCTTTTTCTCGAACAGAAGGGAAGAGAAAAACATGACTCACTCCAAGGACGCTAAAGACATCACTGTCGACGACATCGTCGCAGCAGGTCGTTGCCCCGTCGCCCACGGCGCAAGCACCGGCCTTAATGGTGCTCCGATCGCCAGCGAGAACCACTCCATCACCACCGGTCAGCAGGGCAGCGTTGCACTGCACGACTTCCACCTCATCGAGAAGCTGGCTCACTTCAACCGTGAGCGCGTCCCGGAGCGCGTCGTCCACGCCAAGGGCTCCGGCGCCTTCGGTGAGCTGACCGTCACCGAGGACGTTTCTGCCTACACCTGCGCGGCACTGTTCCAGAAAGACACCGTCACCCCGATGGTGGCACGTTTCTCCACCGTCGCCGGTGAGCAGGGCTCCCCGGACGCATGGCGCGACGTCCGTGGCTTCAGCCTGAAGTTCTACACCACCGAAGGTAACTACGACATCGTCGGCAACAACACCCCGGTGTTCTTCATCCGCGATGGCATCAAGTTCCCCGACTTCATCCACTCCCAGAAGCGTATGCCCGGCACCGGCCTGCGTGACGCTGATATGCAGTGGGACTTCTGGACCCGCACCCCTGAGTCCTCCCACCAGGTGACCTACCTGATGGGTGACCGCGGTATCCCGGCCGACTTCCGCCACATGGACGGCTTCGGCTCCCACACCTACCAGTGGATGAACGAAGCTGGCGAGCGTTTCTGGGTGAAGTACCACTTCAAGACCCGCCAGGGCTGGAAGTTCCTCACCGACGCTGAGGCCGAGGAGATGGCCGGCAAGAACGCCGACCACGCCCGCGAGGATCTGTACAACGCCATCGAGCGCGGCGACTTCCCGACCTGGGACGTCAAGGTTCAGATCATGCCGGTCGCCGAGGCTGAAGACTACCGCTTCAACCCCTTCGACCTGACCAAGACCTGGTCCCACAAGGACTACCCGCTCATCCACGTCGGTCACTTCACCCTGAACCGCAACCCGGAGAACTTCTTCGCCCAGATCGAGCAGGCAGCTTTTGCTCCCTCCAACCTGGTGCGCGGCATCGGTTTCTCCCCGGACAAGATGCTCATCGCCCGTGGCTTCGCCTACGCAGATGCTCACCGCTACCGCATCGGCGCCAACGCCGATCAGCTGCCGGTGAACCGCCCCATCTGCCCGGTGAACTCCTACGCCCAGGATGGCGCCATGACCTACGACTTCCAGGCACCCTCCCAGCGCGTCTACTCCCCGAACGGCTACGGTCGCGACAACGGTGTGCAGGACGATAACAGCAACTCCGGTTCCGGCGTCACCCTTGGTGTGGCTGGCGACCTCGGCCTGTGGGACACCCACGGCACCGACTTCACCCGCGGCGCTTACGTGCAGCACTCCGAGGACGACGACTTCGGTCAGGCCGGCACCCTGGTGCGCGAGGTCCTCAACGACGAGGAGCGCGAGCGTCTCGCCGGCAACATCGCCCGCGCCATGGCTGGCGTTTCCGCACAGGTCGAGCAGCAGTGCTACACCTACTGGAGCAACGTTGACGAAAACCTCGGCGCACGCGTCAAGGAACTGTTCACCGCAGCCAAGTAAGTATCAACCCCAAAGATGAGCGCCACCCCGGCGCCATCAGGCAACCCAAAGCCCTAGGCATCCACACCACGTGGACGCCTAGGGCTTTTGCCATGCCAGGACAAAAACCCTTACCCACTGCAGGCACCAAGAAGAAGCGAATCGGTGTGGAAAAGCTCCGGGCTCTGCACGGCGGCATCACCGACCCGGCACACCCGTCACGCCCGACGCACCTTCACTCCCGCAGCCTGTGTACCAACCCAGCGCGCTAGCGCCTTTCCGTGAACTCAGTGCGGCTCCTGCCGAGGCTCAGGAAAACCCGAACCCGCGACCCCCGGGGATCGGGGAGAGACGCCGGGAAGGGGTGCCAGTTGAGATGAGAACATGCTGAGACTCTAAGAAGAGATCTCAAATCGGCGCAGAATACGACGCGTGCGTGCAAGGTGTCAGGAGCTAGGGGTCCTGTCCACCGCCGAACGGTGAAAAGCGCCTCTACCTGGGAACTGCTGCAGGCGATGAACGGCATTTCGTGCATGTTAAAAATCGCCAAAATACCCCGGGCGGGTATACGTGATGAATTAATTTTTCCCAGCTAGATGGGATACCAGTCACAAAAAACGCAGTAAACGGGCAGATGTGGGCACTCTTTACAGGTCTTGTGCAGCCTTGGAAGCCTGTCAAGACCATCAAGAATCACCCCCGTATGGGGTTGGTGAAAGGGGTGAATGTCCGAACGGGCACCATTGGCGGAATAGGGAATATCAATACCCCCTCCCGTATCGACGTGCGGTAAAGCAAATTCTTATGTTTTTGTAGCGAACTTCTTAATGGAAAAGTGCAGGTGAGGGCGCTAAAGGGTGAGTGAATGTTTATAACAAGGTTTGTCTATATGTCCAGCGCATGCCAAGGAACTCAGGAACTTTTAATATTGAGTTGTGACGTGTAGTTTAAAAAGTCTGTAAATAACTATTTCCCCAAGGAGTACACACTGTGAGGAAAACTCACCTGATGCGCGGTATCGCGCGGCGCTCCCTCGCCTTGGCGAGTGCTTTTGGTGTCGCGCTCGGTGCCTCACTGGTCGTCGGCCCGGCCACCGTGCAGGCCTACACCTATGCCGAGATTGAGCCGAACTCTGGCGCAAGCCCCACCGTGGCGACCACCATGAGCCACTCCTTCGCGGAGGGTGTCGAGCCCGCGCCCAATGCCGAGTTCACCTACAACGGCACCGCCACCATCGGCGGTCTGAACGAGCCTGGCACTGCCTACAGTGCCAAGGTCTCGGTCAGTGCCGGCGGCGTCGGCTCCTTCAAGGGCGATGTCACCGCTGACAGCTTCAAGGTCGACGGTGACGCCACTGTCAGCAAGGTCGAAAAGGACGGCGATTCTTACATCGCCACCATCGACAACCTCACTGGCGACACCACCGTCACCTTCACCCACCCCGGTGTCGTTGACTCTCAGGCTGGTCCGGGTATGCGTGTCACCGGTTCCATGCAGGCCCGTGTCGACGTGACGCCCACCATCTCCTACGCTGGTCGCGGCTACATCGGCTTCCAGGGCAACAACGGCACCATCGCCGACTGTGAAGGCTCCCAGGTCTACCAGTATGAAATCGGTGACTCCGGTGCATGGCTCGCCGACATCAAGTTCGGCGACGTTGAGGGCAAGTACAAGGTCATGCCCGACAATGGTGCGCTGAAGCCTGCATCCCAGGCTGAAGTTCTCAACTACACGAAGAACACCATTAACATCCAAACCGCTGATGGTCGCGACATCACCGGCGAGATCATGGATATGTCTAAGTACAATCCTGATGATCCTTCCAAGCCTTTCGCCCCGGGCAACGCGTCTGCTTACCCGAACACCCGCTGGGTCGACTCGGTCAACTTCCCCTACGATCCCGCCACCTGGACCGGTAAAGCATGGCTGCCGGCCGGCACCGTCGTCACCATCGACCGTGGTGTGACCTATGGCGCATGTACCGGCAACGGTATCTCCACCGACCTCACTGCAAAGCGTGAGCTCGGCGTGAACATGGATATCGCCCGTGTGAACACCAGTGAAACCGACCTGGCCGTTGACAGCTTTACGCTGCCCGGCGAGGTTGCCCCAAGGGACCTGTGTGAAGACCTCGTTTACTCAAACGGTGACTCCACCAAGGCCACTGTGAAACTTGGTCAAGCGACCCTTCTGCCTAACGGCAAGTTGGCTGCGAAGCTTGTCGGCACCACTGAAGTTGGCACCGAGGCTATCGCTATTCCGCACGCCAAGGAATATCACAACCGCATCTACTACCTGACCAAGAGTCACGGCCTGTACTACTACGATGCGAACGATGGATCCAACAACTTTGTTGGCACCATTTTTAAGTTCGATCAGGAAAAGAATAAGCAGCCCTTCGCTGCCGCATTCGATCAGAACGACCAGCTGATCTTCATGGCCAACACCAAGCTGAAGACTTGGTACTCCCTGGACGTTCTTAGCGGCTCTACTAGGCCGGTTGAGTACCCCTATAAGCCCACTAACTTGACGCCGAACTCCTACGTGCGTGATATCGCGTTTGATAAGGCGGGTAACGCCTACTTCACGGCGAACGCCAGCAACACTGATGACACCGGTGTGCAGCTCTATAAGCTCCCTGTGGGTACCACAAAGGCTATTAAGTTGGGTTCTCCTGAGTCCGGCTCCGTCAACGGCCTTGCCTTCGGTAAGGACGGAAAGCTTTATGCGGGTTCTGGCAACAACATTTGGCGAGTTGACACCGAGACTGGGGAACTGACCAAAGTTCCTTGGAACAATGGTGGCCCCAGTGGTATTGGCGATTTGACCTCCTGTAACTACGACGTCCCGGAGCCCCCTACAGGCGGTACCCCGGAATTCTCCGTGGAGAAGTCTGCCATCGACCCCTCCACCGGTGCGGTCGTGAAGGCTGGCGAGTCTGCAGGTAACGGCGTCACTATCGCTCAGAATGGTACCGGCACCGTCCAGTACCTCGTCACTGTGACTAATAAGGGTTCCGGGGCTGGCACCCCTGAAGCCATCACCGACAACATCTCTGTCCCCGCAGGCTTCAAGGTCGAAAACGTTCAGATCAAGGACCTCAGCAAGGCCAGCGACAACGTTTCCGACCAGGGAAACAAGACTGAACTGACCCTGCAGGCCGGCGAACTCGGCGGCACCAACAACAGCCAGTCCTGGCTCATCACCGTCAAGGTGAAGGCCGACGACCCCGCTAGCATCGACTGGTCCGCCATCGGAGAATGCAACACTGAAGGCGCCGGCCAGCCCGGCACCGGCTTTTTCAACTCCGTCACCATGACGGACGACAAGGACGGCGACGAGAACAACGACGCGTGTGTTCCCGTCAATCCCAAGGGCAAGCTGATCCTGAAGAAGCGCATCATCGACAGCAGCACTGGCGCCGAGGTTGCACCCGAGGATCTCGACAAGTTCAACCTGTCCGCATCCAACATCGCCAACGACCCCTCCGGCGTCGTCGGCACCAACGGTGCGACCGCTGCCGTGAACCCCGGTACCTACCAGCTGGCAGAGTCCCCCAAGGACAACGGTGAAACCACCGGCTACTACCAGTTCGGTGCATGGGAGTGCGACGGCGGCGAGCTGAACGCGCCCGAATCCCAGATCAAGGTTGCGGCCAACGAAACCGTCACCTGTACGGTCACCAACACCCGTACGCCCAAGGTACACATCGAGAAGTTCGCCAACGACGCTACCGAGGACAACCCGCACAAGGGCAAGCCCGTCGTCGCTGACGCCGACGGCAACGTCGACATGGTCTACAAGGTTGTCGTCACCAACGACTCCAACTTCGCCGGCAACGTCGGCGCCATCTCCGATACCTTCGGCATCCCCGCCGGCATGGAATGGCGCACCGGCGCCAACGCCACCGTCGCAGAGGCCGAAGGCGTGCAACAGGGCACTACCGTGGGCCTGAAGTCCGAAATCACTGAGGCTGAACTCGAGGACTACGAGATCAGCAGTGGTGTCAACAGCAAGCGTTTCGACCTGAACATTGCTGAGGGCATCACCGACATGGGCCCGGGCACCCACACCTACATCGTCACTGTGCCGCTGCGGATCACTGCTTCCCCCACCACCGAAGAGGGCAAGCAGCAGCTGGCCACCCTCGGCGAGTGTGAAGACAAGTCCACCGAAAATGGCACCAAGCACACCACCACCGCTAAGGGCGTTGCCAACCGCACCACCCTGATTGGTGAGGACTACACCTACAACAGTGAGGGCTCCATCAAGGACAACGTTGCGTGTATCCCGGTGGTTCTGCCCAAGGTTCACGTTGAGAAGCTCGCGGCCGATCCTTCCGACGGCAACTCGCACATCGGCAAGCCGATCGCGGTTCCGAAGAACGGTGAGTTCACCACCTCCTACAAGATCGTGGTGACCAACAACACCGACTCTGACGAGCCCGTCACCACCGGTGCCATCACCGACACCTTCACCGTGCCGGAAGGCCTGGTGTGGGACGGCAGCAAGAAGGCGACCGTCACCGACGACAACGCCGACACTGCTGATGCCAACGGTGCAGCCGAAGGCCTCGTCACCGAGCTGAGCCAAGAACAGCTCGCCGGTGGTGCTGAGATCGCAACCAAGGTTGTGAACCTGCCCAAGGACGCGACCCACACCTTCACCATCACCATCCCGCTGAAGCTGGACACCGCTGATTCCGGTAAGGAAAACCCGGACCAGCCCGGCACCAACTTGACCAATGCCCAGGCCAACGAGTCCAAGCTGGGTACCTGTGAGGACAACCCGGAGTCTTTGACCCCTGGTGTCACCACCAAGACCTCCGGTATCGCTAACCAGGTGTCCCTGGTTGGTGAGGACCAGACCTACAACGACAAGACCTGGGAAAAGGACAACATTGCCTGTGTCCCGATCGAGTTGCCTGGTACCTGGAAGGTGCAGAAGGAAGCCAAGACCGATGACGGTTGGGCTGCCAAGGGTGCTCCTATTAAGGCTGGCACCACTCAGACCGGCTATGAGGTGACCACCACCTACCGCGTGCGTGTCACCAACAACGGTTCCAAGGCCGGCACCCACCCGGAGATCTACGACAACCCGTCCCTGCCCTCCCCGTGGAACATTGACTCCGTCAAGATCGCCAAGACTGAAGCCGACCTGGCTTCCGCCCCGGCGCTCGAGGCCGAGGAAAAGGGCTACAAGATCCCCTTCACCGAAAGCGTTGAAGGTTTCCGCTCCGCCGAATACTTCATCCAGGTGCACGCCACCGCCGACAATGTTCTTCCCGAAGAATGGGAAAAGATCGGCGAGTGCAACGTGGAAAAGGGCGGCAACGCCAAGCTGGGCGCCTTTAACAAAGTGACCATGGAAGACGACACCGACGGCGAAGACAACAACGACGCCTGTGTGCCCGTCACCCCGGGCGAGTCCCCGAAGGTTCCTGGCCCGTCGATTGAGAAGACCGACATCAACGGCACCCCCGTTGCCGGCGCAGTCTTCGCCCTCTACGACCAGGACCCCAGCGGCGCCGTTGAACCCATCGAGGTTCTCCAGGGCACTGACGGTTCCGAAAAGTGGGACGCCACCACCAAGCCGGCTTCCAAGTTCACCATGGAAACCAAGCTGGAGCGCGGCAAGACCTACTGGATCAAGGAGCTGAAGTCGCCGTCCTCCGAGTACACCCTGCTGCCGGTCCCGCTGAAGTTCATCGCCAAGGACACCAGCGTCTACGTCCCCATGGACGGGATGAACGAAGCCCCCGGCGTCTGCCCAGACTCCAAGCCGGACTGCTCCGAGGAAGAAAAGACCCGCACCATCGATGGTGGCACCTACACCCTGACCGGTAACGTGCTCAAGGTCGCCGACCCCCGCGCCGGCGAACTGCCCAAGGCTGGTGGCATCGGCCACTGGACCCTGGCAGGTGGCGCAGGCGTCCTGATCATGGTCAGCCTGATGTTCATGTTCCGCGCAAACCCGCGCCGCAACTAATACACAGCGCCCCTGACGCTTAAGACCTTAAGCGTCTGACACCGCCCGCAGGCCCCCACAGCCTGCGGGCGGTTGGCGTATAAACCCCCACCTTCTTCGTCGTATCCCTCAAGGGACACCCCAATGCGAGAAGAGTGGGGGCTTTCGGCATAGCTAGGTGTGCGCGGGGGTGTTATCCCACCCGAAATAGTCGCACACCTGCTAACCTTAAATCCTCATGAGAATTGCCGTGTGCTTGATGTTTACGGCGGCTAAATCTCCTGGCAGCACTGCATAATTAAAACCTGTCGCAGCCGCAGCTTTTCGCGTATGCCCACACCCCCACCGTGCCCCGGGAAGAAACCCCCAACACTGCCGGGGTGCAAGCCTCACCAGCCCCCGAGAGGACATCCACCGTGTTTGGCCCCACCACCCCACTAGCGCGCCGGCGCATCGGTGGAATGTGTGCTGCCATAGCACTCAGCGCGCTGTTTGGCCTGCCCACCGCATACGCCGCCAACACCCAAATTCCCGCACCCCACATCATCAGTGAGGACGCCTTCGGGCGACCCGCCCCCGGCGGCAGCTTCGCCCTCTATGACCAAAAACCCACACGGGGAGTCGAACCCATCGGCCGATACGTTGGCATCGCCGATAAAAACGACCCCTCCTACGACCCGATCGACCCCCACACCGAATTCGCCACCGACGCGAAAGTCACCGTCGGCCAACGCTACTGGCTCAAACAGCTCAACAGTTCAGCCACAGACACCGCGCTAAATCTCCAGCCGCTGGAGATCCTGGTGAAACAGCCCGGCAACTTCGTGCCAATCGTCGGTGGGGAAGAGGTATACACCTCCTGCGACCCACGGAAGAAAAACGTGTGCGACCCGCGCCTGGCGGTCAAACAAACCCCCGACGGGATCTACACCGTCGAAGGCAGCTACATTACCGTCGCTGATCCCCGCACCGGGGAAATCCCCCGCGCCGGCGGCATCGGCGTATGGACAGTTGCCCTGGGTGCTGCACTAGTCATTATTACCGGCCTGGTGATGACCTTCCGGCAGAAGCCCGCCACAGCGCGCGCCCGCACCACGCTGTCCGCCACGCCAGCAACCCAGACGCCCGCCCAGGTGCCCACCCAGGTCCAAGCACCTGCCCGCCCTCACACCCCGCCCACGCCTGCCCCCACCGCAGCACCCGTCGTGGCGAACCCAACTGTGCAGCCCGCACCCGCCACAGCCCCGGCAGACATCGGCGCAGACACGAGTCCCAACAGCACCCCGGCGAGCACACCCCCGCCTGCACCCCGCACCGGCGCACCGGCTACCGCCGAGCCGCGCCTGCCCGCGCAGCCGGAAGCCACCCACGACGCAGAAACCACGGCAGTATCCCCGCCCCGCACACCTGCGCCTGCACCTGCAGCGCACGCAGTTACCAGCCCATCACCACAACCAGCTGGCGTGCAGGATCCCCAGTCACCGGCCGCGGAACTATCCGCGCCGCAGCGAGAAGACCTCGCCCCCGTCGTGGGATTCGGTCAGGACTGGGAAGAAGAAACCGACCTGGTTCCAGACGTGCTTCCCCCAGCCTTCCTGCCCGACGACGACGCCGAACCCTACACCCTGGCCACCAGGCCAGCCGCAACCAAACCCGCCACGGAAGTGGCACCGGCCACCGCAGCAACCGCGCCCACCACGGACACGTCTGCCCCCACCAAACAGGACACAGCAAAACCAGGCCACGCACAGCCCCACACCCCGGCCGGACACGCGCCTGCCCAACCAGCACCTGCCGCCGCAACCGCGACACGACCCGGCCACACCACAAAGCCCACCAACACCTCCGCCGACCGCACAGATCCCGCGGCCACAGCGCACAGCGTGCCCCTCGTACAGCGCTTGAACCTGGCGGGCAAAACCGGCCAACCACACGTGCACGACATCCCCGTGCCCACCATCGACACCCCGCCGGCTGATCTTGTCGACACCATGATCAGCGGAAGGCGCCGCACCCCGGCCACAACCACCGCACAAGCCTCACAAGCCCCCACGGCTGCCAGGGGAGCAACCACAGCCCAACCGCGCCCACAGGGCCCCACACAACGCCCCACGCGCGATGGGCAGTACCCCGAGACCGCACTCGCGAAACCCACCAAGCAGACCAAGCCGTACTTTCCGCTCCACCCGCCACTGCCGGTCTTCCGCTTCGAGCTGCCCCTAGCCACCGACGACAACGCACCCACCACCGAGCCGCCCGCAGCTTTCCGCCATCCCGAAAAACCTGCGGTCGAAACCAAGGCAGCTACCAGCACCACAACACCAGCCAGCCCATGGGCCGACGACCCAGCCGGACTTACCCCATGGCTAGAGCAATCCAACCAGGACGAAACAACCCGATAAAACCACCCGCGCCTTAGCGCAGCCCACTTTCATTACACTGGGGTGCCACCCGCGCAGATACCCCAAAAGCCCTTAAGTTTTTCAGGGAACAGCATCTGCCGAACGAACAACCGCGTCACCCAGGCGCACACCCTAAAATCTTCAAGGAGAACCACATGGCACAAGCCCTGTACACCGCAACCGTCACCTCCACCGGCGGCGGCCGCGACGGTCGCGTCGAATCCCCCGCCGGCGATCTCGCACTCGACGTACGACCCCCGGCAGCACTCGGCGGTGCAGGCGAAGCCGCCAACCCGGAACTGCTCTTTGCCGCAGCATGGGCCTCCTGCTTCAACGGCGCCCTGCAACTGATGATGAAAAACGCCGGCGTCGACGTCGCAAAATTTGCGCCCGCAGTCACCGCAAACGTCACCCTCAACAAGGATGACAGCGACGGCGGCTTCCGACTGTCCGGCGAAATCACCGTCGCCTTCGACAATGCCGACGAACTCGACAACGCTGCCGAACTCGTCGCCCAGGCACACCAGTTCTGCCCCTACTCCAAGGCCGTGCGCGGCGACTTCGACGCCGAAGCGCGACTGGCCTAACAGCTCCCACAAAAACCAAAAAACTCGGGCCCCGCGACCAGGAAAACATCCCAGGTCGCGGGGCCCGCGTCATGCGCTAGAACTACTTCATCTTGCGCTTCTTTTTCTTCTTCACCCGCTCAGCGATCTCCTGCGGCGACAAAGTAGGCTGCTGCTTTTTAGCACCCTCAGGCTGGGAGCCACCTTTGGCCGCCTGCTGATCGCCACCATCCGGGGTGTTTTCCTCCGGCGCATCCTGCTGCTTGTCCCGAGCGGCCTGCTCCCGCTTAATGATCCGCGCATCCTCCACAGACACGCCGTAAATGGAACGGCCCATCGTGAACGACGCGACACTGACAACCACCAGCAAACCAGCAATCGACAGCACAGCGCGCACAAAATCATGCGCATCAAAACCCACCGTCGACCAATCATGGAACAACTTACCCATGATCATCAGCGGCAACGCCACACCCGGAATAATCGACAGCACATTAGCGCGCGACAACGCATCCGGGGCGCGCCACACCGCGACCGCACACAACACAAACGCCACCACACCGGCAAGCACCGGCACCAACGTCAACATTTCGGAAATACTCATCGCCGCTTACCTCCGGCCATTCGACAGGATCCGGGCCAAAGAAATCGTCGACAGGCAACCCAAAGTGCCCAGCAACATGATCTCGTAGGCAATCTGCGTCTCATGGGTCAACGACCACAACACATATGACGCCAACAACCCCAAAAACACCAGGTCGGACAAAATGGCGCGGGAACCAGAGTCCTTCACCCGCAACATCAACACCACACCAGCAATCATCGCAACAGCGACCACTGCTTGGGCGGCAACAATGATGACCTCAAAAACACTCATCACGCGCCCGTCCTTCCTTTAATCTCCGGAGCAAGACGCTCCTCCATGTCACGCAAACCCGCCAACACCTCATCCGGGTCCTCACCAAAAACAGCATGAACCAATAACGTGCGCGGCACCCCCTCAGCATCAGGATCGCGCAAACCAATCGACATGGTGCCCGGCGTCATCGTAATCGACGTCGAAAACGCCGCAATCAGCTTCTGGCTACGCACCCGCAGCGGATAACGCACCACCACCGGGCAATAACCCACAGAAGGCTTCAACGTGCGGCGCAAAATCTCCCACGCCCCCACATACACCTGGCCAAACAGCCACACCCCATAGCCCACAGCGTGGAAAACCTTCCCCACACCCGAAGCTTTGGCGGGCCCAGAACTGGACACAATCTCTTTGTTCGTCATAGCAACCATCAACTCTTCACATCAGCCATGCTCAGCACAGCCATTAATGCCCAGCGGCAGCAGCAGCCGCCAAGGGGTGGGAACCTAACACCGCATGCACATAACCATCCACATCCAGCATGCCCCCGGCGGCCGCCATCGTGGCAGACACCAAGAAACCAGCCAGGAAGAACAGCGCAACACTGAACAACGTCAACGTTGCACCAGGCAACAGCTTCGACGTCGCCACCACCAGGGTTTCGGGGACCTTCTCCGGATTCATATCCTTACCCCAAAACACCTCGCGCCACAGCCGCATCATCGACAGCAACGCGCCGAAAGACGCCACCGCAATCACAGCGATTACAAAAGCGGCCTTCCAGTCCGCCTCGCGGGCAACCTCCATCACGATGAACAGCTTGCCCCACACGCCAGAAAACGGCGGCAAACCAACAATCGAAAAGGCCGCGGCAGCAAACACCGTCGCCACCAGCGGATCGCGGCGCGCCAAACCAGACAAGCGAGTGAACTTACCGGTGCCATAAGTTTCCTCCACCGCACCAGCAGTCAACACCAAACCACCGACCGTGATCATGTGGTGAATCATGTAGAAAATACCGGCCGCCAACGCACGACGAGCATCCCCCGCCGTAAACGCCAACACCACCAGGATGAACGGCATACCGTTAACCATCTGGTAGCCAATGACCTGGCGAATCGTGTGCTCCCCGAGGCCCGCATACGCGCCCACCAGCATGCTGGCCACACACACCACGATGATCACGGTGTTCCACCGCGGATCCAGGTCAAAAATGACCACCATGATGCGCATCAACGCATACACCGCAACCTTGGTGTGCAAACCAGAAAACAGCGCCATCACCGCAGGCGAAGTACCCGGATAAGTGCGCGGCAACCAGGTGTGCACCGGGAACAAGCCGGACTTAATCGCCAACGCGATCACCACCAGGCCCATCGCCACAGTCACCGGGCCATGACCCGCCGCAGCACCCGCCAACGCCGCAATATTCGCGGTGCCGGCATTGGCGTACACAAACGCCACACCCACCAACAGAATCGTCGACGTCAACAAGTTCACCAACACGAAAGTACGGCCACCCGCCAAGCGGGAGAACGTACCCGTCATCGTGATCAAGCCATAACTCGGCAGCAACATGACCTCAATGAACACAAACAGGTTGAACAAATCACCCGTCAACAAGGCGCCACACACACCGGCAGACAGCATCAGCGCCAACGCCGGATAGAAACGCGCCCGGGTCTCACCGACGACAATGGCGAACCAGTTCGCCGCCACCGCAACAATGCCCGTCGTCGTCAACATCACCGCAGAAAACGCATCCGCGACGAAAGGAATCGACACACCGCCGGTGTACAGGCCCACATTGTGGGCCACCGTCGTGTGACCAGACTGGGTGTAGACGAACAACGCCGCGCCACCCACCGCAATACCGGCCGGCGCCAGCAGCGCCAGCACATCACGCACCACCCGCCACGGGGCGATAGCCGCCACCGCTGAACACGCCAGCGGCACAGCAACAAACAAAGGCAACAACATATCCATTAGTGGTGAGCCTCCCCAGCGCGCGCGGCCCTCGCCGCACGACGCGCAGCACGAAACGACGTCGGATCCAACAACTGAGCACGACGGCCACGGGTCTCCAGGGGAGACTCCGTATCCGGGTCCTCCACACTGCGCGTATCATCGCTGCGGCCCAACGCCGCCAACGCCAACATGAACGCCGTCGTCGCCATCGTGATCACGATCGCCGTCAACACAAAAGCCTGCGGCAAAGCATCAGCAGCATCCTCAATGGGGGTGCGCCCCGCAAAAGGCTCACCCCGCCACGCGCTCACACCGGCCGCCAAAATCGTCAAGTTCGCGGCATGAGAAATCAAACCCATGCCCAACACAATGCGCACCATGCCACGCTGCAGCACCAAAAATGTGCCACCAGCAACCAAGATGCCAATCGATAACGCCATAAACATTTACTTCACGCTCCTCGCGTCAGCATCGTGGCCAGGGGTGTCATCAGACACGCGGACCTGCGCGCCATTCAAACTGCGCGCACCATGACGGCCATCGGAATCCGCATACCCGTGCGGTCGGTACTCCTCCACCGGGTGCGCCGGCAGCGGGTTGCGCCCATCACGAGCAAACGGCAACAAATCCCGCTCCGCGCCGGGGCGCTGATGCCCGCCGAGGGAATTAATGCCCAGCGACAGCATGCCGATCACCGCCATAAACACGCCCACGTCGAACATCATCGAGCTCGACAGGTGCTCGCCAAGCACATGGCCGTGGATGGCGTACAGGAAGGAACCGTGGAACATGCCGGCGAAACCGGTAGCCAAAGCCACCAGCACGCCAACCCCGGTCAGCAGCAGCGGAACGCTCTTGCCCAACACCGGGCCATCGGTGGGTCGGGCCAGATAATTCAGCATCAACGCGGCACCCGCAACCAGGGCGGCAATGAAGCCACCACCGGGGGAGTTGTGGCCGCGGAAGAAGATCATCACCGACAACAACAGCAACACCGGGATAAGTACCCGGATCAACTGCATCATCGGAATGGAGTTAATACCGGACAGCCCCCACGTCGGCGGGTTGGTGCCGCGCTCGAAGGGGTGGCGGGGGATAGAGCCGACCACGGCGGCGATCACCACGCCGGCCATACCCAACACGGTCAGCTCGCCCATGGTATCCAGGGCACGGAACTCCACCAGGATGGTGTTAACAATGTTGTCGCCACCAGAAATCTCCGGGGCATTGTTCAAGTACCACATCGCCAGCTCGGGGCGCTCATTGCGGCCCATCAGGAACCACACCGCGCCGAAAGCCGCAAAACCCATGCCGACCGCCAGGCTGGCGGTCACCAAGGTGCGCTTCTTACCGGACTGCTTGAAGCTGGCCGGCTGGAAACGGATCACCAGCATCATGACCACCACAACCAGCAGCTCCACCATGAACTGCGTCAACGCCACGTCGGGCGCGCCCAGCAGCAAAATCTGCCAGGTCACGCCGACACCGATGACGCCCAGCAAAATCACGGCAAACATGCGGTTGCGGGTCATCACGATGCCGACGGTAGCCAGCGCAATGATGAGCAACGCCACGGCGTCGCCGAACTGCTCCTGGCCAGCGATACGCGGAGCGGCAGCCACCCCATCGATGCCCGGGCCGACAGCCACAGCCGCAGCCAACGCCAGCACCACCAACAGTGGGTAAGTCATGTGGCGGGAAGGGGAGTAGGACGCCGCCATGCGGGCACACACCCGACCCCACCGATCCAGCACCTTCAGCATCCGCTGCAACAGGGAATTACCGCTAAACGGCAGGAACTCGTGCTCGTCGACCAGCGCGTACAGGTGGCGGCGCAGCAGCACACCAATGCCACCGACGATGAGAACCGTCACGGAAATCATCAGCGGCACCGTCACACCGTGCCACAGGGCCAAATGCACGTGCGGCGTCGACGTCACAGCACCGACCATCGCATCCAAAGGCTCATCAAACGCGCCGAGGAAAAACACCGCGGGCAAAGACAACACGCCCGGCAGCGCGGCAGGCAGCCACAACGACACCGGAGCTTCCTTGACCTCCGACATGTCGCGCGGGCCGTCAACAAACGCACCCAGCACCAAACGCGCCGAATAGGTCATGGTGAGCACCGCACCAATACCGGCAGCCAACAGCAAGATGACCACGCCGGCATGCGGCAGGGGAGCTTCCTCAAACGCCTCAAGCATGCCCTCCTTGGACACGAACCCCAGCATCGGGGGCACCGCAGCCATCGACAGCACACCAAACATGACAGAGCCAAAAGTGAACGGCATCCTCGCCACCAGCGGGCCCAAACGGCGCACATCGCGCGAACCGGCCTGGTGGTCAATCACACCAATCAGCATGAACAGGCTGGACTTAAACAGCGCGTGCGCGGCGGTGTGCACCAACGCCGCAGCGAAAGCAAAAGGAGTACCCACACCAATGGTGGCCACAATCCACCCCAGGTGAGACACCGTCGAATAGGCCGTCAGCTTCTTCAAATCAGTCTTTTGAATAGCGAACAAGCTAGCCATCACCGCGGTCGTCATACCCACCGCAATGAGCATCACGTTCCACACATGATTGTCGTGGAACACAGTGGAGAAACGCAGCAGCAGATAAATACCAGCCTTCACCACCGCAGCAGCGTGCAGGAAGGCACTCACTGGGGTAGCGGCAGCCATCGCCTCAGGCAACCAGAAGTGGAACGGCAACTGCGCCGATTTGGTAAACGCCGCCAACGCAAACAGCACCGCCAACGCGGTGGCCAGCATCGGGCGCTGCACCCAAAACTGCGAATCGAGAATGCCCGACAAGCTGGTGGTGCCGGCGGCAGTCGCCGACGCCGCCAACGCGATCAACAGGAACAAACCACCGGTAAAGGTCAGGATCAACGTGCGGTAACTGCCGGCCTCGCCACCGGAACCAGCGCGCGCAATCAGCAGGAAGGAACCAATAGACACCAGCTCCCAAGCGATAAACAGCAACGCCACATCGTCGGCAAGCACCAACAACAGCACGCTGAGCATGAAGCCCGACATGATCACATAAAAGTTCCCGTTGCCATGCCCACGGCCCTTATGCAGGTAAGCCGCCGAGTAGGTGAACACCACCGCGCCCACGCACAGCGCCAACAACGCAAAAAATGCGCTCAACGCGTCGGCACGCACAGCAAAAGCCGCATCCATGCCGGGGGCGACGAAACTTTTCACCCACACCTGGCGGAATGTTTCCGCATTGCCATTGAGAATCTGCGGCATCTTCCGGAAAAGAATCACCGCCGCAGCAACATAGGTCAACGCGATCGGATAGCCGGCGCGCCGATCAAAAAGGGCAACAGCCAGCGGAGACAGCACGAAAGCAGCCCCCGCTAGGGCAAGGACGTAGAACACACTCACAGGAGAACCACACCTGACTCATCAGCACTCAACGATTTAAAACACATATGCCCCCTACGTTACCTGGCAAAACACGGTGTGCCTACTCGCTGAACAGTGATCAACCTCCTACATTCTTTAGAGTATGAGCCCCTCCCGCCCAAGCTATGCCCGCAGACTGATCATCGCCGCCGCTTTCCTCGCCCCCACCCTCGGGGGCGCAATCGCCACCCACGTGACCCACCAGGAGATTCACACCACCTGGAACACCAACCCGGAGCACGCCGTCGCGGCCCCCAGCCCGCTGGCAACCGACAGCACCCAACTCGTCGACGCTCGCCGCGCCGCCGGGCAAGCAGCCTCGCAGGCCGGCTTCCTCACTACCGGCACCAACGAGCTCAATGAGGGACTCAAACAGCTCAACGACAAAACCGAAGAACTAGCCAACGGCATCACCGAACTCGACGACGGTGCCAAACAGCTCAACGAAGGACTAGTCCAACTCCAGGCGGGAACCGGGCAGTTGGGCGACGGTGCGGTGCGCATCGCCGACGGAGTATCCAACGCCGTCGAACAAGTCCAAGGGCTGACCATGATCCAGGCTCAAGTCATCGGCGCAGTCGACAACATCGACCAGCAGCTAGCGCAGTCCCGTGATCCCCGCGCCCCCGAATGGCGCAAACAACTCGCACAGCTACGCACGGAAGCCGCAAAGCTCGGCATCAACGGCGACATGGCCGACCAACTCGACCAACTCCGCTCCGGCACCCGCGACCTCGCCAACCAGCTCGCCGTGCCCGGCTACGCCTACCACGACGGCATCTACAAAGCCGCCGAAGGAACCAAAAAACTCACCCAAGGCACCAAACAACTCAACGAGGGCACCGCCGAAGCCATCGACGGGATCGGCAAACTCGCCGAAGGCGGCGAAAAAGTCAACCAGATGGCCCAGCGCACTAGCGACGACGTCGACGCCGTCGCCCGTGCACTCCCCGCCCCCGCCCCCATCGCCGCAACCGGCGCCGACGCCGCCGAACCCGACGCGCCCGCTCGAGCCCTAAGCCCCCTTATCGCCTTCCTGATTACCGCACTAGTGTCCCTCGGTGGGGTAAGCCTGTTCGCTATCGCCCGCCCTTGGACCTGGAGCCGCATCAACCGCTTCGGGCTGACCCCCACCATCGTCGGAACCGCGGCCGTCGGCGCCGTCGGAGTCGCAACCCTCATCGCCACCACCAGCACCCTCGACCCCACCGGCATCGTCCTCGCAGCACTAGTGACCTTCGCCGCCGCCATTGTCGCCACACTGGCCGGCAGAGCCACCATCTCACTATTCGGCCCCACCCTCGGCCGCGTCATCCTCTTCATAAGTCTCATCCTGCAAATCGCCATCGTCGGCCACGTCTGGACCGGCACCGCCACCTCAGACACCACCACCGCCTGGGCAATCGCAACCAGCCTGATGCCCATCAACTACCCCGTTGAAGCACTCGTCACCGTCGGCAACAACGGCGAGACAATGCACCTCGTGATCGCACTAGCCGTCATGGTCGCCACTGCACTTCTTGCAGGACTAGCAGGACGCTTCGTGCGGGTACCCGTCGACGAATACGGATTCGCCGAAGAACAAGGCGTCGCAGACGAAGACTACGACCAAGCCTAAAAACCACTAACATCCACGCCGTGCAGCGATCCCGCCACCGAAAGGGGCGGGATCTTTCAATGCAACACAACCCCAACCGCGGGCTATAGCCCCCGGATTAACCCCCTGCTCCAGGGCGACAACAAAAAATCAGGGTGATGAGAAAACTCTCATCACCCTGATGTGGTGGTCGGGATAACAGGATTTGAACCTGCGACCTCTTCGTCCCGAACGAAGCGCGCTACCAAGCTGCGCCATATCCCGGTATCGAAGCCTTACGGCTACCCGAAAGACTATAGTGCACGCACAGACCACGCTGCAAAACACCAGGCAGAAAGCATATTCACGCCCGCATCCCCGGCGGTAGCTCGTTCGCTAATGCGCCAAAACCTTACGTTCAGTCAACGTCAACAACGTCGCAGACGGACGACAAAAAAGACGCACCGGCGCATACTTCGAAGTGCCCAAACCATTGGACACATGCATCCACATATCCCCAAAACGATGCAGCCCACTGGCGCGCTTCTGGTCAATCCCACAATTAGTCACAATCGCCCGCTGGCCCGGCAAACACAACTGGCCACCATGGGTATGCCCCGACAACGTCAGGTCGTACCCATCGGCCTCAAACTGGGCCAACACCCGCGGATCCGGCGAATGCAACAACCCAATGGCAATATCCGCATCCGGATTAGGTCGACCCTGAATCCGCCCATAATCATCCAAATCATGGTGCGGATCATCCACCCCAGCCACCGCGATCTTTACTCCGCCGGCCCGAAACTCCACCCGCTGATGCGTCGCGTCCTCCCAACCCCGCTCCACAAACGCGGCCCGCATGCCCTGCCACGGCAACGCCTCCTCGCTGACCTTGCGCTTCTTGCCCAAAAGGTAGCCAACCGGATTAACCGGCCGAGGCCCAAAATAATCATTAGAGCCAAACACAAACACACCAGGGCGGTTAAGCAAAGGATCCAAAGCGTTAATCACCAGCGGGACGGCGTCCTTGTCGCCCAAATTATCCCCCGTGTTGACCACCAGGTCAGGCTCCAACTGTGCCAAGTCCCGCACCCACTGCTGCTTCTTATCCTGCCCCGGGATCATGTGCAGATCAGAGATGTGCAGCACCCGCAGCCCTTGAGAGCCCGCAGGCAGCGCGCCGGGGTTCAGTACCGGCACCGTGACCTCGTGTAGTTCAAACTGGGAGGTTTCCCGATTGCCCCACGCGACGGTGGCGGCGCCGGCGACGGCTGCGGAGGAAACGGCGGTGAGGAGGGATTTTTTCACGGTGTTCACAGACACCATGGTAGATGGCGGGGTACGCTAAGCAACCATGAGTGAGATTCGTGACGAGCTGCGCGCCGACCTGGCGCAGGCTATGAAAGCCGGCGATAAGACCCGCACCGGCACCATCCGCATGCTGTTGTCCGCCATCATTGTGGAGGAAACCCAGGGGGCCGCCCACTCCATCACGAAAGATGAGTTCCTGAAGGTGGTTGCCCGCGAAGCGAAGAAGCGTCGCGAATCCGCCACCATCTACACCGAGGCCGGTCGTACCGAGCTGGCGGAGCAGGAAAACGCCGAGGCTGATGTGCTGGAGACTTACTTGCCGGCACAGATGAGCGATGAGGATGTGGCGGCACTTGTCACAGAGACCATCAAGGAAGTTGCTGGCGATGAAGCCCCGTCGATGAAGATGATGGGCCAAATCATGAAGGCCGCCAGCGCCAAAGCTGCCGGCGCTGTGGATGGAAAGCGCCTGTCCACCGCCGTGCGCGCAGCCCTGGCCTAACGTCTGGCCCAAGCACAAACTGCAACTCCCACTGCCCCAAGTTGATCTTCGGGCAGTGGGAGTTGCTGTTGTGTGGAACGTGGTTTTACTGGCCGGTGTTTTGCAGCAGCTGGTTGACTGCCTCATCGACCGCGGATGCCAGATCCGCGACCGGATCATTGGCCGGGGCCGGCGCCTGCGTAGAAGTGGGGCGCTGAACTCGCGGCGTCGGGGTGGGGGTGGGCGGTTTGGTGCCGTCCGATAGCTGCAGGACAACTTCCTGCCCCTTCATCGTCACGCCCGCCGTGTTCACTCCGACGGCGCGCCCCTTCGGCATGCCATTGCCAGGAACAAATTCGGTGCGCACCCGGTAGCCGGCGCGTTCGAGACGCTTGCGGGCATCCGCCTCAGCCAGGCCGGTCACGCGAGGGATGTCCTGGGTGGCGGTGCCGGTGTTGTAGATCGGATCGTAGGGCGGGATGATGCCCTCGGCCGGCCAGCCGAGGGTTTCAGCCAAACCGATCCAGGTGCGGGCGGGCTCCATGCCGCCGTACAGGGTTCCCTCCTGGCACTGGCGCAGCGGGCTGGTGCACAAGGGAGCGACGGTGGTGCCGTCGTTGTAGATGTAGGGTACGGCCGCAAAGTTGGAGTTGAAGCCCATAAACGCCGCCGACTGGTGGGTTTCGGTGGTGCCGGTCTTACCGGCGGTCGGCGCGCCCCACCCCATGTTTTTAGCGGCCTCGCTGGCGGTGCCGTTAACCATGTCGCTACTCATCGCGTTAGCCAAGGCGTGCGCCACACCCTCATCGATGACCTGCTCACAAGGCGGGGAGTCGATGGGAACATCGTTGCCGTTGCGGTCGGTAATCCGCTCAATGGGGGAAGGCTCGCACCACACACCATTGCTGGCCAGGGTGGCCGCCACGTTGGACAACTCCAGCGGGTTCACCGCAGTCGGGCCCAGGGTGAAAGAGCCCAGGTTGTGGTCGATCATGTACTGCGCGATCGACGATTCGCCGTCGAAACTGCCCGGATCCTCATAGTCGCGCAGTCCCAGCCGCACCGCCATATCCACCACGGCCGGCACGCCGACCTGCTGGATCAGCTGTACGAACGTGGTGTTGGGGGATTGGGCCAGCGCATCGCGCAGGGTCATGCTGGGGCGGTACACGCCCGCGTTTTCCACGCAGTAGTAGCCGGGCGGGCAGTTCGGTGCGCCACCCTCACCCATGCCTTGGGCGTTATAGCGGGGCGGCACGTTGAGGATGTTGTCGATACCCATGCCGCGCTCAATGGCGGTGGCAGCGGTAAACACCTTAAACACGGAACCAGCACCCGCGCCGACGCGCGTGAAAGGCTGCGGCAGCACCGTCTCGCCCTCATCCAGGTTCAGGCCATAGTTGCGGGAGGAAGTCATCGCGAGCACCCGCCGGGTGTCCGCGCCGGGTTGTACTACGTTGAGCACCTCGGCGGCGCCGGGGGTGGTGGGGGAGACCTGGGCGGTGACCGCGTTGTGGGTCATTTCTTGGATGGCGGGATCCAAGGTGGTGTGGATGGTGTAGCCGCCGGTGAACAGTTTGTCTTTGGGGAGGTCTTTTTTAGCGAGGTAGTCGATGACGTAGTCGCAGAAGAATCCCTTATTGCCGGCGGTGATGCACCCGTTGGGCAGCCCGGTGGGGACTTCCTGCACGCCGAGCGGTTCTTGCTTGAGGGCCTGCACTTCCTCCACCGGCAGGGCGCCGGTTTCGGCCATGGTGTCCAGCACGGTGTTGCGGCGCTCGATGACGCCTTCCGGGTTGGTGTAGGGGTTGAGCACCGACGAGGATTGCACAATGCCGGCCAGGGTGGCTGCTTGCAGCGGGGTCAGGTCGCTGGCGTGGGAGCCGAAGTAGGTGCGGGCGGCAGCCTCGATGCCGTAGGCACCATTGCCGAAGGGCACGATGTTGAGGTAGCGGGTCAGGATTTCGTCTTTGCTGAGCCGCTTATCCAAATCGCTGGCCATGCGCATTTCGCGCAGCTTGCGGGGGATGGATTGCTCGGTGGCTGCGACCTGTTCGGCTTCGTCTTCCGCGTCGACGAGAAGTAGATAGTTCTTCACGTATTGCTGGTCGATGGTCGATGCGCCTTCTTGGACTGAGCCGGAGAAGATGTTTTTGACCATGGCGCGGGCAGTGCCTTGCCAGTCGACGCCGGGGTGTTCGTAGAAGCGTCGGTCCTCGACGGACACGATGGCCTGCTTCATAATTGGCGCGATTTGGTCGGGGGCGACGTCGAAGCGGCGTTGCTTGTACAGCCAGGCAATGGGTTCGTCATTGGCATCAAGCAAGGTGGTGACGCCGGGGGCAGAGCCGTCGGTGAGGTCTGCCAGGTTGGACTCCATTGTTTCCTGGGTGCGTGAAATGCCGACGCCGGCAACCGTGGCCGCAGGCGCCAGGCCGACGGCACCTACCAGGCCGGCGGTCACGACTGTGCCAGTGATGATGCTCAAACGACGAAGAAAACTCACGCCCCAACCCTACGTGGCGAAGCTGAGAAAAAGTACCTTTAGCGCCGTCGCGGAGGAAAATTAGGTCGTCGTTGGTGGTGGGGTAGGGGTGTGTCGTGGCCTGTTGGGTGGCTGGTTGATTTGGAAGCGGGGTGATAGTGGGGTGCTGGTGGAATTGTGCGGTTGGGTGGGGTGGAGGGGCAGGACGAGGTGGTGCGGGGTGGTGCAGGGTGGTGCGGGGTGGCGTGGGGCAGAGAAAAGGGTGAATTGGTTCAGCGGGTGGGGGTGGGGCAGTGGGGCCTGTTCTTGCTGCATAGATGCGTTATTGGGGATGTGTTGTGCGGGGGGATGCGCTGTTGAGTGAGCAAAAAATCAGGATTGGGGGAAGCGAGGGGGTAGCCATTTTCAAAAAGTGGGGCAAAAAACGCCCAAAGCTTTTTGGAAGGGGGTAAAGTCCCTTTCTGATCGAGGGGTTCGGCTCCCTTTATCACGAGATAGACGTGATAGGTACTACGAGAAGAAAACCTGTCATTCAGCAGGAAGTTTTTTCTTTCGTGCTGGTCATGACCTTTTTGCAGACGCGCGGTGGCGGCGGGGGTAGGGAAGTATGCAAAAAGGTGCACCCGGAATGGTGTGACTTATTCGACATAGGTGCATGTATGTGAATACACTTACATTCGTCTCGTGAATAGCCGCCCACGTTAGGAGGGAAGCAATGACCGCTTCACTCACCAACACGAAAAACAACCCCTACCTCTCCGCATCGACCACCACGGTCGAGCCCGCAAAAACCCGCGGAGACTGGGTAACCCAAGCAAAGTGCCGCGATGGTGATCCCGACGCGCTCTTTGTCCGAGGGGCAGCACAGCGTCGCGCAGCACAAATTTGCCGCCGTTGCCCTGTCGTCGACCTCTGTCGCGCAGATGCCCTCGACAACAAGGTCGAGTTCGGCGTCTGGGGAGGCCTCACCGAACGTCAGCGCCGCGCCCTGTTGCGCGCCAACCCTGACGTCACCGATTGGGCCGCCTACTTTGAGCGCCATGGCGACGAACTCCTCGGCGTCTAACCCCCACTAGCCGCATCCCATACAGGCCACCTTCGGTGGCGTGTTGAAGGCTCCGCCCCGCGACCCACATCAGGGTTTCCAGCGTGCGGTGCCTTGCGATGAAGGCCCATGCCACCTTTTGCCGGCATGGGTCTTCACTTAATTCCTGCCCCGCTCCAGGACCGGCCACCCCCACAGGTGGGTTTGCTCCCACCACCTTGCGGGGTGAAAACCAGTAGAATCGCCGCCATGACTACATGGGAATACGCGACCGTGCCGCTGCTGTCGCACGCGACCAAGCAAATCCTGGACACCTGGGGCGAAGACGGTTGGGAACTCGTCGCCGTCACCCCCGGCCCCAACCCGGACAACTCAGTGGCCTACCTGAAGCGGCCGAAGCAATGAGCGCCACCCAGCGTCTCGCGGAGCTCGGCATCACCCTGCCCACCGTCGCCGCTCCCGTAGCGGCCTACGTTCCGGCCATCCAGGTCGGCAACCAGGTGTGGACCAGCGGCCAGCTGCCGTTTGTCGACGGCAAATTGCCCGCCACCGGCCACGTCGGCGCCGAAGTTAGCGAAGAAGACGCCAAGGGCTATGCCCGCCAGGCCGCCCTGAATGCGCTCGCCGCCATCGATCAGCTCGTCGGCATCGACAACGTCACCCGCGTGGTGAAGGTCGTCGGCTTCGTCAACAGCCCCGCTGACTTCACCGGCCAGCCCGCCGTCATCAACGGCGCCAGCGAACTGTGCCAGGAAGTCTTCGGGGAAGCCGGCCAGCACGCGCGCTCTGCCGTCGGCGTGGCCGCCCTGCCCATGGGTAGCCCCGTCGAAGTCGAAATAATCGTGGAAATTGCCAACTAGTCGGCAAGCAAAGCAACTACACTTAAAAACCATGGAGCACCCCGCCTACAGTCAGCTGCGACAGGTCACCCCGTCAGCAGCCGTTGTCCTCTGTCCCAATCCCGGATACGCCACCCTCGACGGCACGAACTCTTGGGTTATTCGCGCCGAAGGCGATCCGAAATCCATCGTTATCGACCCGGGCCCGGAAGACGAAGGTCACCTCAACGTCCTGCACTCCAAGTCGGACGAAGTCGGCCTCATCTTGCTGACTCACCGCCACCACGACCACGGTGACGGGGCTACCCGCTTCAGGCAGCTGACCGGTGCCCCCATCGCCGCCAGCGACGCGTCCTACTGCCGCGACGCCGAGCCGCTCAAAGACGGCCAGTTCATCACCCTCGACGGTGTGACCCCCACCATCGAAGTGATGGCTGCCCCCGGCCACACCAAAGACTCCGTCTGCTTCTTCATCTGGTCCGGCACCCCCGGCGAATCCACGCTGGAAGGCATCGTCACCGGTGACACCATCGCCGGCCGCCACACCACCATGATCAGCGAAACCGACGGCGATCTGGGCCACTACCTGGAAACCCTCGGCACCCTGGAAGAGCGTGGCAAGGACATCACCCTGCTGCCCGGCCACGGCCCAGAGCACCCGGATACCTCCCAGCTGGCCCGCAAGTACCTCGATCGGCGCGCCCAGCGTCTCGACCAGGTCAAGCAGGCTCTCAAAGAGCTCGGCAAGGACGCCAGCATGAAGGAAATCGTCGACTTCATCTACACCGACGTCGACCCGGTTCTGCGCGACGCGGCCGAACAATCCACCCGCGTTACCATGCGTTACCTGGAAAACCACCCGGACGCCTAAACCGCGCCCCACACAACACCCCACCGCACCCGCGCAGCACGCGCACCGCGGTGGGGTGTTCGTGCGCAAAAAGCAGAAACCGGCCCAGCCGACAAGACCGCAACACAAAGCCCGCCTCCCAGAGGGAGACGGGCAAAGCCTGTGTGGCGAAAAGTTAGCGGGCGCGACGCGCCAGGTGCTCGGTGTCAGAAATCAGCACCGACTTACCCTCCAGGCGAATCCAGCCACGCTGCGCGAAGGTCGCCAGCGCCTTGTTCACGGTCTCGCGGGAAGCGCCCACCAGCTGGGCGATCTCTTCCTGGGTCAGGTCGTGGTTCACGCGCAATGCGGCACCCTCCTGGGAGCCGAAGCGGTTCGCCAGCTGCAGCAGGGTCTTAGCGACACGGCCGGGTACGTCGGTGAAGATCAAGTCCGCCAGGGAGGCGTTGGTGCGACGCAGACGACGCGCCAGGACGCGCAGCAGCTGCTCGGAAATCTCGGGGTGCTGGGCGATCCACTTGTGCAGCATCTCGGAGTTCATGGTGGCGGCGTGAACATCGGTCACGCACACTGCCGAAGAGGTGCGGGGGCCCGGATCGAAGATGGACAACTCGCCGAACATGTCGGAGGGGCCCATCACGGTCAGGAGGTTCTCGCGACCATCCGGGGCGTGGCGAGCCAGCTTCACCTTGCCGGAAGTCAGAATGTAGAGACGGTCGCCGGGTTCACCCTCTTCGAAGATGACCGCGCCACGCGGGAAGCGAACCGATTCCAACTCTGAAATCAACGTGCTCACCGCCGCAGGGTCAACACCCTGAAAAATTCCGGCACGCGACAGGATCTCCTGAACGGCTTCCACAATTGACTCCTTAGACAGGCTTAACTTTTTGGATGAATCGCTAAACAACCACGCGCACCATGCGACGTGGACACAACCCCACCCCGGTGTTGTGACACACGCAAGGCAGAACCCCTCACAAACGCTGGGGGGAAGCGGCGAAAAGCGGCGAATTGTATAACCAAAACCGTTTTCCGGAAATGCTAAAAAGCTGTGCTGTTCACCACTCTACTATGTTCTAAGTCACGAGGGAATAGAAAGCGTGTTCGCGCCACGAAACAGTCGCGACTTCGCCACATTTTCTAGTCCGCACGCACCTCAACAACGGGCTGCCCGGAACGGGTAACAACAGCCTCGAAATGCTCCATACGCATGGCAAACACCGCCAGAACGACGGGGGTGAGCAAACACAGTGCGGCAATCATGTCTCACATTCTACCCACGCCAACGACCACCAAAAACCACCCCCAAGTCTTAAGCTGGGGGCCATGCCCAGCTCCCCAAAAGCCCCACGAAACAACCCCGCCGACGCATGTGTGGTAGAAAACCTGCTGGCGCAGGCCTACCCGGAGGCAACCTGCGAGCTGAACTTCACCAACCCCTTCGAACTGCTCGTCGCCACCGCCCTGAGCGCCCAAACCACCGACGTTCGCGTCAACACCGTCACCCCGGAACTGTTTTCCCGTTTCCCCGACGCTGATGCCCTGGCGCACGCCAGCCACGACGAGGTCGCTGAGATCATCCGCCCCGTCGGCATGCACAACCAAAAGGCCAAAAACCTCATCAACATGGCCTCCAGCCTGGTGGGTTCTTGCGATGGTCAGGTGCCCGCAGATCGTGACAGCCTCACCGCGCTGGCCGGGGTGGGGCGCAAAACCGCCAACGTGGTGCTGGGCACCTGGTTTCGCCAGCCCACCATGCCGGTCGATACCCACGTCACCAGGGTTGCCCACGCGCTGGGTTTGAGCCGGGGGAAAACCCCACTGGCCATCGAAAAAGATTTGTGCGCGCAGCTGCCCGAGGACACCTGGGTGGATTTTTCCCACCGCATGATCTTGCACGGCCGGCGCATCTGCCATGCCCGCACCCCCGACTGCGGAAACTGCATCCTGTCTAGGGTGTGCCCCAGTGCCACGGCCCCGCTACGGGGATAGCTGGATGAGTACTTACAATGAGGCAACACCACGAACAGCAACGACGGGAGCCCCTTAAGGCATGAAACGCACCATCATCGCTTCCATTTTCGGGGCCGTCGTGATCGGGGTCTTGCTGGCGCTGGTCATCAGCACCACCCGGCCGGCCACCCCCGCGGACGATGCTGCCACGGATCCGGTTGCGGCGCAGGACAGCCCTGCCGCCCCGGTCGCGCAGCGCCCCGATTGCCCGGTGAACACCATCGCCGGGGTGAACTTGGATTGTCTCGGTGGCCAGGCTGCCCCCGCTGACACCTCGATCAGCACCCCGACAGTGGTGACCTTGTGGGCCTGGTGGTGTGGCCCCTGCCGTGCGGAGCTTCCCCTGTTTGATGAGCTGGCGGCTGCTCACCCGGACTGGACTGTGCTCGGGGTGCACGTGGACGCCAAAGATGGTGCCGGCGCCCAATTACTCTCTGAGCTCGGCAGCGACCTGCCCAGCCTGAAAGATCCCAACAGCCAGCTCGCCGCGAAACTCAGCCTGCCCAACGTGGTTCCTATCACGATCTTTATTTCCCCGGACGGCACTACCAAGGTGCATGCCAAGCCCTATACCAGTTTCGCGGATCTTAACCAGGACGCGCAGCAGGCTTTTGCTGGAGCTGGTCGCTAGTGGGCGCGCCTGCGTGGCTGCGCCCTGTGATCGATGCCGGGCAGCAGGGGCATATCAATAGCCACTTGACTGAGCGCAATACCCACGACAATCCCGACGCGAGCCGCAAAGCCGCCGTGATGGTGCTGTTTAGTGGGGATCCGGCCGCGCGCGTGTTGCCTGATGATGCTGCGGTGTTGCTGACCCACCGCACGCCGACCATGCGGAGTCATTCCGGCCAGATCGCTTTCCCCGGCGGCCGGGTCGACCCGGAAGATCCCAGCATCGTTGCTGCTGCTTTGCGGGAAACCTTTGAGGAGACGGGGATTAGCCCCGACACCATACTTCCGCTGGCAACCTTGGACAATATCTTCATTCGGGCGACCGGCTACCCGGTGCACCCGGTGTTGGGGTACTGGCACACCCCGGGTGGGCACCATGTGGCCAGCCCGGAGGAAACCGATGACGTGTTCACCAGCACCATCGGCGAGTTGGCGGATCCGGCGCACCGCTTCGCGATCACTCATGGCTCCTACACGGGCCCGGCTTTTCGAATCAACGACTACCTGATCTGGGGTTTTACTGCCGGTGTTTTGGACGCCATTTTGGCGACGAGTGGCTGGGAGAAACCTTGGCGACACAACCCGCCGAGGAGCCTGGCGCAAGAAATCGCCAACTCGCGCAATAATGAGCAGTTACGACTCCCCGCGCCCGCATCCCGCGGCCGCATTCCCCGGCCTTAGCTGTCACCGCATCACCATCAGGAGAATCCGCCATCGTGCTCACCGGCACCATTATTGACGTCATCGTCATCATCGCCCTCCTGTCGGCTCTTGCCGTCGGCTGGCGCCAGGGCGTCATCGCTGCCTCCTTGTCGATTCTGGGGGTTATCGCCGGCCTGTTTGGGGGCATGCTGGTCACCGAACGTCTGGCGAATTCCACGGATAATCCGGGACTGCGAATCTTGCTGGTGCTGGGTGCTTACATTTTGCTCATCGCGATCGGGCACATGGCGGGCAGCGCTATTGGTGCGGCCTTGCGCGACCGGATGCGTTTTAAGTCCTCGCAGCGGATTGATTCGCTGTTGGGCGCGGTTTTTCAAACCTTTGCCACGCTGGTGGTGTTGTGGCTGATTGCTGGGCCGTTGGCGTCGAGCAATATCACCGGGGTGAATACGGCGGTATCCCAGTCGCAGATTATGCGCTCTGTCGATGGGCACATGCCGAAGCAGGCCAGTCAGCTTCCCAATAAGCTTGCGGCGTTGTTGTCCGAGTCCGGTTTGCCGCCGCTGATTAGTCCTTTTACTGATCATGCGGGCACTGACGTTCCGGCTCCTGCCATCAATGTGGAGGACAAGGAGCTGGTAGAGCGGCTGCGCCCCAGCGTGGTGCACGTGTTGGGCGATGCTACTCAGTGTTCGCGCCGGCTGTCGGGTACTGGTTTTGTGGTTGATGACTCCCACATCATCACCAACGCTCACGTGGTGGCTGGTACGAACACGGTGCGTTTGGACACGGTGTTGGGGATGAAAAATGCCGACGTTGTGTATTACAACCCTTCCGAGGACATTGCGGTGTTGTTTGCTCAGGATTTGGGGTTGCCGGCGTTGCAGTGGGCCCCGGAGCCGGCCGTGTCGGGGGAGGACACCATTGTGATGGGGTTCCCGAACTCCGGTCCTTTTGAGGCGGCCCCGGGCCGTGTGAAGGATAAGTTGACGGTCAATGGGCCCGATATTTACGCCACGACCCGCATTGATCGGGAGGCGTATACGGTGCGTGGCACGATCCGTCAGGGCAATTCTGGCGGCCCGATGGTGAACCTTGAGGGCCAGGTGGTGGGCGTGGTCTTTGGCGCCTCCATCGATAAGACGGACACGGGTTTTGTGCTCACCGCGCAGGAGGTGCGCGATTCCATTGGCGATATCAGTGGTCTGCGGGACAAGGTGGATACGAAGACCTGCGTCAATGGCCATGGTGCCGCGAATGCGACCTTGGAGAAGGACAATCCTTTCGCCCGCTGAGTGGGGCTGGTTTGGGGGAGTGTTTCAGCGGGGTGTGGTTAGTCCCTGAGCGAAGTCGGCGATGGTGTCGGCGAGGTCTTCGGGGGCGGTGATGTAGGGCAGTCTGCCGGCGCAGGATGCGCGGTGGTGGCTGGTGGTGTAGTTGCTGGAGGCGTCGCAGGCGTGGGCCCACCAGGCGGTGCCGTCGTCGATGCACAGCGCTGGTGCGGGGATGGGGTGGGTGGCCCAGCGGCGGGGGAGTCGTTCGGTGGGGATTTTTGCCCAGCGGGCGAGTTTTTCCGGTACCCGGTCGACGCGGGCGTGGAGGCCGCGCCAGTGTGCGATGGTGTCGAGGTGGTGGAGGGGTTGCCCGGATAGGGGAGTGGCTGCGGCGCGGGTGGTGATCCAGCGGCTGAGCGCCATGGGGCGGCGGCGTAGCGCCCGGGCGGCGAGGGGGGGGAAGTGGCTGATGGCGCGGGCGAGTAGTTGCCCGGAGGCGGCGAAGGGGTGGCGCCAGGCGAGAGTGTTGACGAGTCCTGGCCAGGTGCCGCAGATGCTGACGATGGCGCGAATGTTGATGGGGTAGCGGGCGGCGGTGGCCCAGGCGATGGTGCCGCCGGATCCGGCGCCGACGAGGATGGCGTCGTCGTGCCCGAGGGCGCGGATGATGGAGGCGACGTCGCCGGCGGCGACGATGGTGTCGTATCCGCTGGGCGGTTTGTCGGATAGTCCGACGCCGCGGTTGTCGAGGGCGGCGACGTGGTAGCCGTGTTGGGCGAGGGGTTCGAGCAGCCAGAAGTAGTCGAACCAGGCGCCGGGCCAGTCGTGCAGCAGCAGGATGAGGGGGTTGGTGGGCTGCCCGGTGTGAGCGACGTGGAGTCTTAGTCCGCGTACGTGGATGAGGTCGTGGCGGAAGGGCCCGGGGTGGGCGACGTCGCTGGGGCGGATGGGCTCGATGTTGGCCATGAGTGCTTCCCCCTTTGGTGGGGCTGAGCGTCCCGCTGGTGGCGGGAGGGGTGTGAAGAGAAAGAAGAGAAAGCAGGTGTGTGGGGTGTCGCAAAAGCGCCTCGTGGGGGTTCCCACGAGGCGCTCAAAAGGTGCGTGCTTTAGGTGTAGAGGCCGTGGTTGTTGTCCAGGGAGGCCTGTGCTTTGCCGGGGACCAGCTTTTTGAGTTCGCCGACGGAGTCGATGGTGTTCTTCGGCGCGGAGATGGTCTTGACTTTCTTGAAGCCGATGAGTGCCAGCAGGCCGGCGACCAGCAGCATCAGGACGAAGACGATGAGGTAGCACACCCAGCGCTGGTCGATCCAGACGTTGAGGAGCTCTGCGAGCATGAAGAAGAAGAAGAAGGAGGAGTACAGGGCGATGACGCCTGCGGCGCCGAACAGGCCGCCGCCGAGTGCGCCCTTTTTGGCTTCTGCGGCGATTTCGGTCTTGGCGAGTTCGACTTCGGCACGGAACAGTGCGGACATCTGGGCGGTGGCATCAGAGACTAGGTCTCCAACCGAGCCTCGGCCAGAGGCGCGCGTGTCCACATCGGCCAGAGGGATCTCATTCACCTTCGGGGAAAAAGCACCGGAACCATCAGTAAAAAGGCCCTGCGGGTTGCTCACGGTCAACGCTCCTAGAAACGGTTAAAGAAAAAGTTCATTGATGTTTATTGATGTTGATGAAACCACATCAACGACCTGCCAGTTCGCCACGCCACGCCCAACTGATAGCAGTTGTTGCGTTTTGGTCGTCTGCTTTTGGCAGCACATGTCTACCCCACATGTTGCCATAAGTGCCGGTAACTGTGAACTAGAGTGGCCGGGTGGCCTTTCAACTCCCGCTGGAAAACATTGCATCCCACCCGGAAACCCGCGCAGCGATTGCGGCTGCGCGTGATGCTGTCGGGGCGGCGTCGCGGGTGCCGACGGTGATCCGCCGGCCTGATTTTTATAGTGCGCACGCCGCTAAACAGGCTGCGCAGGCGAGCTGCAAGCTGGATCCGGGTGGTTCTGTGGCGTCGGTGCTGGAGGTGTTTGGGATGGTTGATGAGGCTGCCGCCCGTCGGTTGCGCACGCAGCCGTTGGCGGTGCTGGCGCGGATGGATGTGGTGCTCGGGGGCAATGGCACCCCCGTGTCGCGCCCGGATGCGGTGTTGGCGGTGCCGGCGGTGATTCGTGCCGGCGGTGACGGGTTCTTTGCGACGGCGGCCACCCATGCGTTGATTGCGAGTGCGAAGCCTTTTGGTCCGCGCAGTGGCCACATTGCGCGGGCGGCCGCCCGGGTGGTGGCGCTGCATACTGGGGCGGATCCGCACAACATTGCCCACACGGAAAGTTTTCTCTCCCGCCATCCCGATTCTTATCGGCAGATGCTGGCCGGGGCCTGCGATGAGGCGGGGATGCGGGCGGTGGTGGTGGGGTATCTCGACGCTATGGCTTCCGGCGCTTTAGCTGCCCAAAGGCTTGCCCAAGCTGGTTAGCGGCACTGCCGTCGCGGGTCAGCCACCAGGCGCCGGCCACGGCGGCTGCTGCCGCGACCACGGTGGTAGAAACCTGCATTTTCTTCTTTGAGGGCAGCACGAACAGGGGCACGGGGTTTTTAAACACCATGATGTCCCACCCGCGCTCTATGGCGGTTTTGCGCAGGCTGCGGTCGGGGTTGACGGCCACGGGGTTGCCGACGATTTCCAGCATGGGCACATCGGTGGTGGAGTCCGAGTAGGCGAAGCAGCGATCCAAGTCGAGATGCAGCTCGTCGACGAGTTTTCGAATCGCTTCGGCTTTCGCATCACCTTTGAGGTATTGCAGGATTTCCCCGGTGTAGCGCCCGTCGGCGATGTCCAGCCGGGTGGTCACCATGTCGCTGACGCCCAGCTCGTGGGCGATGGGGGCAACCAGCTCGTAGGCGGAAGCTGAAATGATCACCACCACGTGCCCCAACGCCTGGTGATGCGCAATCAGGTCGCGCGCCTCCTGGTAGATCGCCGGGGTGACCACCGTGTGCAGGGTTTCTTGCGCGATGCGGCGCACCTGCTCCACATCCCAGCCTTTGATCATCGCGGCCAGCTGGTCGCGGGTGGCGTCCATCTGTTCGCTGGAATGCCCGTGCAGCATGTAGGCCGCCTGGGCAAAAGACATCTGTACCGCGGCAGCCGGGGTGATCAGCCCATTGGATAAAAACTGCCGAGAATAAGCGAACGCCGAAGACTTCGCGATGATCGTTTTGTCGAGATCGAAAAAAGCGGCCACGCGCGCGCCACTTCCACGCGGGGCAGAAACGCGGGGTGCGAAACGATCGGTCACAGTTGGCCAGTGTAGTGGCCACGCAGCCGTTTCGCTGTCAGCCGGCCCCAAAACCCGCCCAGTCCAACGCGTGAAGCCCCGGCTTTAACCTTCCCGGCCATACCCCACCCACACAACCGCAGACACGCCCACACTTACAACCCCAAACCCGCCTGCCGCGCACCCGCACCATCGGCCACAAACCCTGAAAAACGCCTACACAACGGTGCTTTTTGCGCACTTTTGTGTCCTTGTGGCATACTTCCGGGTGCAGGGCCCCGGTATCTTCGGATACGCTGTGTGGCCCGCCCCGGTACGCCCCCCCGATACCGGGTAAGACGGTCCGCGCAACACCACCCCCCCCCCGAGGCGCGGGCCGTCCTTTACGTTTAACCCCATAAAGATGGGCTTTTAGCCCATCCACTACTGGCCCCGCCCGGGCCAGCACCAGCCCCACGCACCAGCAGGTCGTGGGGCTTCGTGCATCCAAGCATTCCCGCGCCGCACCATCGGGCAATGGAACAACAGGGCAATGGGGCATGTGGTTTTGGGGCCATAGGGTGCTGCACCACCATGAGCGTCCACTACACCTGCCTAAGCCCCCAAACCCCAAGTGCCTCCCAGTCCGCCCCACCGGCCCCACCGGCCCGCCCCACCCACCGGCGACAACACAAGCCCCAACCATCCAAACTGTCAACAAACCCCACCGGGGGTCGCGCCCTAACGACAGTTATCCACACCCACACAGCCACCTGCGCGCACCCCAAGCCATCCACGGGCAACACTTGGGCCCATGACCGCCACAGACACCATCCTCATCGGCATCAACGACCCCCAACTCGCCGAAGAAGCCACCACCATCGCCGCCGCCACCGGGCACCCCACCCACATCGCCACCGGGGCAGCCGAACTGCTCCGCAACCTCCCCCAAGCCCACGCCCTCATCGTCGACCGCGACAACGCCGACCTCCTCAGCCACCACACCCACACCACCCCACTGTTCTACGTCACCGCCGACCCCGACCCACCCGACTACCACCACGCACTCACCCTGCACGCCCGCGGCGCATACCAGCTCCCCAGCGACAACCGGCAGCTACTCACCGACATCGGCGCCCTGAACCACCGCAACCACCAACAAGCCACCATCATCGCCGTCACCGGCGGGCACGGCGGCGCCGGCACCACCACACTGGCCTGCGCACTCGCCCGCGCCCACGCCACCAAAGGGCCCGTCACCCTCATCGACACCGACCCCACCAGCGGCGGCATCGACTTAACCCTCGGGCTCGAAAACACCCCCGGCGCCCGCTGGGAAGACCTCTACGACCTCGGCTCCACCCCCAACCCCACCACCCTCCTGCGGGCACTACCCACCACCAAAGACCACATCCACCTGCTCACCCACACCCGCAGCAACACCCCACAACCCGACCCCCCAAACCCCACCCCCAACCTCATCGCCGCCCTCAGTCACACCCCCACCACCACCGTCCTCGACCTGTCCACCCCCACCCGCACAGCCGACGAACACCTCACCCTCGCCACCCACACAGTCCTGATCACCGCCGCCGAAATCCGCGCATTGGCCGCCACCACCGTCCAACTCGCACACCTCAACACCCGCATCGACCACCAACCCCACATCATCCTGCGCCACCGCCACTGGTCCAGCATCACCACCAGCGACGCCGAAAACATCCTCGGCCGCCCCATCACCGCCACCATCCCCACCAGCATCCGGCTCGCCAAAGCCATCGAACTCGGCGGACTGCCCACCAAACTGCCCAAACACCTCAACACCCTCGCCCACACCATCACCGCCACCCCATGAACAACGACACCCTCTACCACACCATCCAACAACACCTCGCCACCCACCCCACCACCCTCGACGCCACCGCCATCGCCCAGCTCATCCGCCAACACGCCCCCGTCATCAGCGACGAAGAAGTCCTCGCCCTCATCCGCCGCCTGCGCGCCGGGGCAACCGCCCTCGGCATCCTCGAACCCCTCCTCGCCACCCCCGGGCTCACCGACATCCTCATCACCGGCCCCGACCACATCACCATCGCCACCACCGACAACCCCCACCCCCAACCCACCACCCTGACCTTCCCCAACGACCAAGCAGTCCGCGAACTCGCCACCCGGCTCGCCCACCACTGCGGCCAACGACTCGACGACGCCCACCCCTACGCCAACGGGCTGATCAGCAGGCCCGATGGCACCCGCCTCCGCGTCCACGCCATCCTCAGCCCACCCGCCGGCGCCGGCACCTGCATCTCCCTGCGCCTGCTCAACACCGCCCACGCCAGCCTCGACCACCTCCACCACACCGGAACCATGCCCCAAGACATCACAGAACTGCTCAAAACCATCGTCGATCAGCGCGCCAACTTCCTCATCTCCGGCGGCACCGGCAGCGGCAAAACCACCCTGCTGGCCGCACTGATCAACCACATGAACCCCCAGCACCGCATCCTGTGCATCGAAGACACCCCAGAACTCAACCCCCACCACCCCGGCCTCCTACCCCTGACCGCCCGGCCGCCCAACAGCGAAGGCCACGGCGAAATCACCATGTCCACCCTGCTCCAACAAGCACTACGCATGCGCCCCGACCGCATCATCGTCGGCGAAATCCGCGGCAAAGAAATCGTCGACCTGCTCACCGCACTCAACACCGGGCACACCGGTGGGGGAGGAACCCTCCACGCCAACACCATCACCGACATCCCCAGCCGCATCGAAGCACTCGCCAGCCTCGGCGGGCTCAGCCGCAGCGCCACCCACAGCCACATCAGTGCCTCCATCAACATCCTCATCGCCGTCTCCAACACCACCCGCGGGCGCCGCATCACCCAACTCGGCACCCTGCACACCGACCCCCACACCGGCATCGCCCACACCACCACCGTCTGGGACCACACCCACCCACGCGCCCCCACCGCCGAACAACTAGGACTCGCGTGACCACCACCGAACTGGCCATCAGCCTCGCCCTCATCGCCGCCGCCACCCTCATCACCACCCCACCCCCACGCACCCGCACCCACCCCACACCCACACACCGCCGCCCCCACCCCACCCTGCTCCTCCACCTCATCCCCACCGCCTGCATCGCCGCCATCACCCACAACCCCCTTATCGCGCTGAACACCACCCTGATCACCGGCACCATCCACTGGAGCATCCGCCACCACCGAACCCAACGCGCCCACCACCGCGATACCCACACCACCGCCGCAATACTGACCACCCTCATCGCCAACCTGCGGGCCGGCGCCCACCCCACCCAAGCACTCGCTCACACCGCCACCCACCTGCCCGACAACACCCCACCGGCCATCGCCACCACCATCGGCGCCGCCGCCCGCCACCCCGACCACGGGCCCCGCATCCTATCCACCTCACCCCACCCACACCTCAAACACATCGGCCACCTACTCACCCTCGCCAACCAACACGGCATCGCACCCACCCCACTGCTGGTAGCCCACCGCAACCACCTCGACCACACCCTCGACCACCACGCCACCACCCGCGCCCACCTCAAAGGCCCCCAAGCCACCGCCACCACCCTCACCATCCTGCCGGCCCTCGGCATCGCCATGGGAGAAACCATGGGCGCCCACCCCACCACCTACCTACTCACCACCACCACCGGAAACGCCCTCCTGACCATCGGGGTGTTACTCACCCTCGCCGGACACATCACCACCACCACAATCATCAGCCGCGCCGCCACACCATGACCACACTCGCGCTCACCCTCACCCTCACCCTCACCGCACTCGCCCTCGCCACCACCGACCCCAACCCCCACCACCGCACCAAAGCACACACCACCAACCCCCACACCCAACCCCCACCCACCGCCAACCACGCCGCCGATATTGAACTATTCGCCGCCTGCATGAGCGCCGGACTCACCCCCGCCACCAGCACCACCATCACCGCCACCACCAGCAACAACCCCCAATGGCGCGCCGTCGCCACACTGCTAGCCCTCGGCGCCCCACCACCCACCGCATGGGCCCCCATGCGCACCCACCCCACCCTCACCCAACTCGCTGACCAAGCCACCATCTCCGCCACCACCGGCGCCCCAATCACCCAAGGACTGACCCGCATTGCCGAACACATCCGCCACCAAGCAACCACCGCCGCCACCGCCACCGCAGAAAAAGCCGGCGTCCTCATCGCCATCCCGCTCGCCGCCTTTTACCTACCAGCCTTCTTCGCCCTCGGGCTCGCACCCACCGTCATCAGCATCGCCAGCAACATGCTGCCCTAACCCCACACCCCCAAGGAGAACCATGACCACCCCCAACACCCCCAGCACCCTCCAGGACCTGGCCACCAACGACGACGGCATGTCCACCATCGAATACGCCATGGGCTCACTGGCCGCCGCCGCACTCGCCGCCGTCCTCTACACCGTCATCACCGGCAACAGCGTCACCCAAGCCATCCAAAACATCATCACCACCGCGCTGAACAGCAGCCCCGCCTAAACCTGTACCACCACCATGAACACAACAGGAGAAGACGGCAATGTCACCATCGAAGCAGCGATCGCCGCCGCCACCCTCATCCTCATCACCGGCATCATCGTCGCGGGCCTGGCCACCCTCAGCGCCCACATCGCGGCCACCCACACCGCCAGCGCCACGGCCCGCGCACTCGCCATCGGCGAAACCCCCACCACCCCACCCAACACCACCATCACCTGGGAAATCACCGACAACTGGGTCACCGTCACCGCCACCCACACCGCACCCCTCGGCAACCAAACCGCAACCGCCACCTTCCCCGCCGAAAACCTCCCATGAACCACCACCACGACGACGGCAACATCACCATCACCGCCGCACTGACCATCACCGCACTAATCACCCTCACCGCCGCCATCGCCCACACCACCACCGCCATCACCAACCACCACCACGCCCAACTCGCCGCCAACCTCTCCGCCACCGCCGCCGCCCACAGCCACCAATACGGCCAAAACCCCTGCCACACCGCCCACACAGTCGCCACCAAAAACCACGCCACCATCACCCACTGCGCCACCCACGGCCCCGACGTCACCATCATCGCCACCCACCGCAACACCCCCGCCACCGCCACCGCAGGCCCCACCTAACCCCACCCCAATACCTACTGCTTACCCACCACCCGACACCCCACATCCAACACACTCAACACCGCCACAGCCCCCTGCTTATCCAACGGCTCATTACCATTGCCACACTTCGGCGACTGAATACACGACGGACACCCCGACTCACACTCACAACCACGCACCCGCTCCAACGTCATCTCAACCCACTGGCCAAACCGCGCAAACCCCGCATCCGCAAACCCCGCCCCACCCGGATGCCCGTCATACACAAACACCGACGGCAACCCCGTATCCGCATGCAAAGCCGTCGACACCCCACCAATATCCAAACGATCACACGTCGCCAACAACGGCAACAAACCAATCAACGCATGCTCCGCCGCATGCAACGCCCCCGGCCACCTCGACGCCGGCAACCCACACCCCTCCAACACCAAAGGATCCAACGTAAACGCCACCCCACGCGTCTCAAACTCCTGCGGCACAAAATCCAACGGCACCCGATCCACCACCTCACCCCGCGAATTCCGCACCATATAACCCACCACCCGATTCCTCACCAACACCCCAACCCGCGCCACAAACACACCCGCAGCCAACTCACACACATCCCCCTCACCCGGCGCCCCCACCAACGCAATATCCGTCTCCGACAACGCAGCAGTCGAAAACCACGGATCCTCCCGCCTAACCAACGCCACCGAAGAATCCACATCCAAATCCTCCACCACAAAAGACACCCCCTGATGCACATACACCGCACCAGGATGCACCTGCGAAAACGCCCGCACAGAATCCACCTCACCCACCACCCGACCATCCGCAACATCCACAATCGACACCACAGAACCCGAACCCCCACGCACACTCACCCGCCGGTGATACTCCCGCGGATCCACCACCACACCCCCAACCCGCGGCGCCACAAACACCACCTCACCCCGACGCCGCAACACCCCCGCATCCACCAACTCATCCACCACAACCCCAGCCCCCAACTCCTCCACATCAGCCATCGACAAAGGACGCTCCACCGCCGCACACACCACATGATCCCGCAACACAAAAGGATTCGCCGGATCAAACACAAACTCCTCCAACGGCCGATCCAACAACGCCTCAGGATGATGCACCAAAAACGCATCCATCGGCTCATCACGCGCCACCAACACCACCACCGACGACTGCCCCCGCCGCCCCGCACGACCAGCCTGCTGCCACAACGACGCCACCGAACCCGGCACCCCCGCCGTCACCACCGCATCCAAACCACCCACATCAACCCCCAACTCCAACGCCGACGTCGACGCCACCCCCAACAAAAACCCATCATCCAAACGACGCTCCAACTCCCGCCGCTCCTCCGGAGTAAAACCAGCCCGATACGCCGCCACCCGCCCAGCAAAATCCGCCCGCCCCAACAACGCCAACTCCTCCTGCGCCCGCAACGCCACCACCTCAGCCGCCCGCCGAGAACGCACAAACGTCAACGTCCGCAACCCCAAAAACACCAAAAACGCCATCACCAACGCCGACTCCGACGACGCCGCACGACGCACCCGCGTCCCCGCAACCAACACCTCACCACCCTCATCATCACCAGCAACCTCCGGCAAAAAACCCGGCTCCCACAACACCACAGTCCGCTCACCCTGCGGCGAAGAATCCACCCCCACCACAACAAAATCCCGCCCCACCAAACGACGCGCATGAGCCCCCGGATCCCGACTCGTCGCCGACGCACACACCACCGTCGGATTCGCCCCATAAAACCGACACAACCGCAACAAACGCCGCAACACCAACGACACATGCGCCCCAAAAACACCCCGATACACATGACACTCATCCACCACCACAAACCGCAAATTCCGCAACAACCGCCCCCACCGCTCATGCTGCCCCAACACCCCCGCATGCAACATATCCGGATTCGTCACCACAAACCGCGACCTATCCCGCACCAACCGCCGCGCCTCCACCGGCGTATCCCCGTCATACACCGCCGGCAACACCCCACCCAACTGCTCACACGCCGCCACCAACGACGCAAAAGAATCCAACTGATCATTACCCAACGCCTTCGTCGGTGCCACATACAACGCACACGCCAACGGATCCGCCGCCAAACGCGCAGCAATCGGCAACTGATAACACAAAGACTTCCCCGAACTCGTCCCCGTCGCCACCACACAATCACGCCCCCCAAACACCGCATCAGCCGCCTGCACCTGATGCGCAAACAACCGCCCCACCCCACGATCCCCCAACGCCGACACCAACCACCCCGGCACCCACCCCGGCCACTCAGAAAACACCGCCTCACGAGCACCAATACGCCGCACCGCAGTCACCGAAGAATCCGGAAACCGCGCCACCAGCTCAGCCACCACCTCATCACCAAAACCAGCCACCACACCACACCTCCAACAAACGAAAAAACGCCTCAAAAACCAACAACACAACACCCCAAAAAATACCCAACAAACCCTGCATGCAAAGAAAACCACCAAAACGTGACACACTAGAAGCAACAAAGCCGTCACAACATAAAGGACACCCCATGGCTCAAGGCATCGTTAAATGGTTCAACTCCGAAAAAGGCTTCGGATTCATCGAACCGGAAGAGGGCGGCGCTGACGTCATCGTCCACTACACCTCCATCGAAGGAAACGGCTTCCGCACCCTCGAGGAAAACCAACGCGTCGAATTCGACGTCGTCTCCGGCGACCGCGGCCTCCAAGCCCGCAACGTCCGCCTCGTCTAAGGACACACAGCGCCCCTAACCGCGCTACAAACACCGACACGCCCGACGCAGCCACCCCCACAATTTGGGAAGGCGCGCCGGGCGTGTGTGTACTGTAGGCGAGGAACCACAGGCATCTAACAAGCGCACGGCAAGCGTGAAAGGCAAAAGACAGTGGCTGGAACCAACAGCAACGGCGTGAAAAGGCTCGTGATCGTCGAGTCTGCAACCAAGGCGAAAAAGATTGCCCCCTACTTGGGCAAAGACTATGTCGTCGAGGCGTCCGTTGGTCACATCCGCGACCTGCCCCGCAACGCCGCGAGCGTGCCACAGAAGTACAAGAAGGAAAAGTGGGCCCGACTCGGCGTCGACGTCGATCATGGCTTCGCCCCCTTGTACGTGGTCAGCGACGATAAGAAGAAAAAAGTCGCCGACCTGAAGTCGAAGCTGAAAAACGTCGACGAGTTGTACCTGGCAACAGACCCCGACCGTGAGGGTGAAGCCATCGCATGGCACCTCCTGGAGGTCCTCAAGCCGAAGGTTCCCGTCCGCCGCATGGTGTTCAACGAGATCACCAAGCCTGCCATCCTTGCCGCCGCCGAAAACACCCGCGAACTCGACGACAACCTCGTTGACGCGCAGGAAACCCGCCGCATCCTCGACCGTCTCTACGGATACGAGGTCTCCCCGGTGCTGTGGAAGAAAGTCATGCCCCGCCTGTCCGCGGGCCGTGTGCAGTCCGTCGCGACCCGCGTCATCGTCGAGCGTGAACGCGAGCGCATGGCGTTTATCGCCGCCGAATACTGGGACCTCAAGGCCACCCTGGACACCGGCAACCCTGCCGCCGATCACACCAACCCGCGCACTTTCGATGCCCGCCTCGTCGGGGTTGATGGCCAGCGCGTCGCCACCGGTGCTGACTTCAACAAGCAGGGCAAACTCACCAAGGATGCCGTCGTCGTCACCAAGGAGCAGGCGGAAAAGCTTGCCCAGGGCCTCGAAAACGCCACCCTCACCGTCAGCGACGTGGAGGAAAAGCCCTACACCCGCAAGCCGTATGCGCCGTTTATGACCTCGACCCTCCAGCAGGAGGCCGGCAAGAAGCTGCACTACACCTCAGAGCGCACCATGCGCATCGCGCAGCGCCTGTACGAAAACGGCCACATCACCTATATGCGTACCGACTCGACCTCCCTGAGCGAGTCCGGTTTGCGGGCCGCACGCGCCCAAGCCACCGAACTGTACGGCAAGGAATACGTCTCCCCGCAGCCGCGCCAGTACACCAAAAAGGTCAAAAACAGCCAGGAAGCCCACGAAGCTATCCGCCCCGCCGGCGAAACCTTCGCCACCCCCGGTCAGCTGTCCGGCCAGTTGGATGCGGAAGAGTTCAAGCTGTACGAACTGATCTGGCAGCGCACCGTCGCCTCCCAGATGGCCGACGCGAAGGGCACCTCCATGAAGGTGACCATCGACGGCGCCACCGCCGGCGGCGACAAAGTCACCTTCGCTGCCACCGGCCGCACCATCACCTTCCCCGGCTTCATGAAGGCCTACGTCGAGGTCAACGAAACCTCCGACGGCCGCACGATGGCCGACAACGCCGAAAAGCGCCTGCCGCGGCTGAACAAGAGCGACAAGCTCGATGTCGATGAGGTGCTGGCGGATGGGCATACCACCAACCCGCCGGCCCGCTACACCGAAGCCAGCCTGGTGAAAAAGATGGAAGACCTCGGCATCGGCCGTCCTTCCACCTACGCCGCCATCATCAAGACCATCCAGGATCGCGGCTACGTGTACTCGCGAGGAAACGCGCTAGTGCCCTCCTGGGTTGCGTTCGCAGTCGTCGGCCTCCTGGAGACCGCGTTTTCCACCCTGGTGGACTACAACTTCACCTCCTCGATGGAAAACGAACTCGACGAGATCGCCAACGGCACCGAAGACCGCACCCAGTGGTTGACCGACTTCTACTTCGGTAACGACAAAGCCGACGACTCCACCGCCGAAACCATCGCCCGCCTCGGTGGGCTGAAAAACATCGTCGGCGACAACCTCGAACACATCGACGCCCGCAGCGTGAACTCCCTGCCGCTGTTCAAAGATGCTGAAGGCCGCGACATCTTCGTCCGCGTCGGTAAATTCGGCCCCTACCTCGAGCGCGTCGTCGGCACGGATGCCGAAGGCAACCCCGAGCACCAGCGCGCCAACCTGCCGGACGCCATGACCCCTGACGAGCTCGACCTCGAGGCCGCCGAAAAACTGTTCGCCACCCCGCAAGGGGGCCGCGAACTCGGCACCAACCCCGCCAACGGCCGCACCATCGTCGCCAAAGAAGGCCGCTTCGGCCCCTACGTGACCGAAGTCGTCACCGATGAGGAAAAAGCCGGCGCGATGGAAATCGCCGAAAAGAAAGTCGCCGAAGAACGCGCCGCCGAAGACGCGCAGCGCGCCGAAGAAGGCAAACGCCCCAAGAACTGGGAAACCAAAACCGCTGCCGCGCAAAAAGAAAAGCGCATCAACCAGATCATTGAGGAAACCCTCAAACCTGGCACCGCATCCCTGTTCTCCTCCATGGAGACCGCCTCCATCACCCTCGATGAGGCCCTGAAACTGCTCAGCCTTCCCCGCACCATCGGCGAAGACAAAGACGGCGAAGTCATCACCGCCCAAAACGGCCGCTACGGTCCGTACCTGAAGAAGGGCAACGACTCCCGCTCCCTGGCTAGCGAAGACCAAATCTTCAGTATCACCCTGGAACAAGCTCAAGCCATCTACGCGGAACCCAAGCGTCGCGGCCGTGGCGCCACCGCCACCCCGCCGCTAAAGACTCTGGGTAACAACGACGTCTCCGGCAAGCCGATGGTCGTCAAAGACGGCCGCTTCGGCCCCTACGTCACCGATGGCGAAACCAACGCCTCCCTGCGCAAGGGCGACACCCCGGAAACCCTCACCGACGCCCGCGCCTGCGAACTGCTCTCAGAGCGTCGCGCCAAGGAAGCCTCGGATCCGAAGCCGAAGAAAAAGACCACCCGCAAGACGGTCAAGAAGACCACCAAGCGAGTAGTCAAAGCAGGAAGCCGTAAGAAAAAGTAGCCACGCTACACACAAACGAGTGCCGGCCCCACACTGAAGTGGGGCCGGCACTCGTTTGCGACTAGGAGAGAAGCGCTAGGAACGATCCGCCAAGGTCGGGCGAATCGGACGAGCCAGCTGAGTCATCTCCTTACGGCCACGCAGCTCCACAGACTTCAACACAGTCCACCGCGCCTGCTCCGCCTCATTCGCATCACGCAACGTCGCGGCAGAGGTCAACACCCGGCCAGGAGTATCCTTCGCAAGCTCCGTCAGGCGTGCCGCCTGGTTCACCGCATCACCAATGACGGTGTACTCGAAACGATCGTGACCACCAATGTGGCCGGCAACCACCCGCCCCGAAGCCACACCAATGCCACAAGCAAGCTCCATGCCCTTCAACTCGGCCTTCAACTCACGCGCAGCAGCCAACGCATGCCCCGTCGCATCCGACAACGGCAGGGGAGCACCAAACACCGCCAAAGCGGCATCGCCCTGGAACTTGTTAATAATTCCCTTATGGCGGTGCACCACATCGACCACGTGCTCAAAAAACGCATTCAGTGCCTGCACCACTTCCTCCGGGGTATGCGACACCGCAAAACTCGTCGAACCAATCACATCAATAAACAGCACCGCAACCTTGCGATCCTCACCGCCCAAGGTGGGGCGCTCCTCCAGGGCACGACGAGCAACCTCCACACCCACGTAGCGACCAAAGAGCTCGCGCACGCGCTGGCGTTCCTTCAAACCGCGCATCATCTCATTGAAGCCGGCCTGCAACACACCAATCTCAGAACCGTCATAAATATCGACCTGCACATCAGTATCCCCACGACGCACCCGGTTAATCGACTGCTGCAACTCACGAATCGGATCCACCACACTCATGATCGCCAACGCAGTGCCCAAAAAACCAGCCAACACCGCAGTCACAGCCAGCCAAATAACCCCCGTCAAAATCGATCCCGGATCCTCACCGAAATACCCGGCACGCTGGCCCACCACCAACAAAATAATGCCAGCAGCCGGAACCCCCGAGGTCAACAACCACGTCAACACCAAACGCTGCTGCACAGGGGGCTCCAGAGTGGAATCCTCAAAACGGCGCGCCAAAGCCGTCGCCGCAACAGGACGCATCAAACGCTGCGCCTCCAAATACGTAAACAACACCACCATCGCGCCCCCCAACGCCGTCGTCAAAAAAATCACCAACGCAGCCCGCGGCGAACTCGTCGCCGCCAACACCGTCAAAATCGTGATCCCAACAGCCCACACAATGCCCGTCAAAATCCCCTGATACGTAGGAATACGCATCACCAAATTACGAATCATGTTCGGATCATGATCATCCGGATGACGCTGCCACACCAACACCGGCTTAAACAGCATCGCCGTCACCACAGCGCCCGCCACAATCGCAAAAACAACATAAGCGATACCCGCCGACATCAAACTACGATTCGACGCAGACAAACCATCAAGCTCAGGCAACGGCACCGCGAAACGCAGGAACAACATCACCGCGATCGCGCCCACCAGGTTCGACAGCAGAACAGAAGCAGCATACAGCGGCCACGACGTGCCAAACAGCCACTTCAGTCCCTGCGAAAAACGATTCATGTTGCCTACTTTAATGGCTGCACGGGATTGACAGCTAGGCTAGTGGCCGTGACGGACGTATTCAGCACTCTTGCCGACGGTGGGGCAGTCAGCCGGACCCTCAAAGCCGCAGCCACCAGTGCCCGCAATAAAGCCAACGGCACCCCCCTGGGCTCCGCCATGACCCACTCCTGGCTATTCACCGGGCCACCCGGCTCCGGGCGCTCCAACGCCGCAGTCGCCTTCGCACAAGCACTCGTCTGCACCCACCCCGACACCATCGGCTGCGGTGAATGCGAAGCCTGCCGCCACACCGCAAGCAACTCCCACCCCGACGTCACCCGCATCATCCCCCAAGAACTCTCCATCGCGGTCGACGCCATGCGCACCGTCATCACCGAGGCAGCCAAACTACCCAGCGTCGCCCAATGGCGCGTCATCATCATCGAAGACGCCGACCGGCTCACCGAATCCGCCGCCAACGCACTACTCAAAACCGTCGAAGAACCCCCAGAGCGCACCGTCATCATCCTCTGCGCCCCCTCCACCGACCCCACCGACATCGCCGTCACCCTCCGCAGCCGCTGCCGCCACCTTTACATCCCCACCCCCAGCACCGAAGCAGTCGCCGACCTCCTGGTCCGCCAAGGCATCGCTAACCACCAAGACGCACTACTAGCCGCCGCAGCCACCAACGGCCACATCGGGCGCGCCAAACGACTCGCCACCGACCCCAAAACCCAAAACCGCCGCGCCCGCATCCTCAACCTCGCCGAACTCATCTACCACGGCGACGCCGCCTTCCAAGAAGTCGCCGACATCGTCAAAGCCGTCGAAGCAGGCGCCAAAGAAGAACTCGCCCCCATCGAAGAAGCAGAAATCGCCCGCCTCAAAAACGCTCTCGGCCACGGCGCCAAAGGCAAAGGCACCGCCCGCGCCATCGGCGGCACCAAAAGCGAGATCACCGACCTAGAAACCAAACAAAAACGCCGCACTACCCGACACATCCGCGACAGCCTCGACCTCGCCCTCACCGACCTCGCCGGACTCTACCGCGACGCACTGATCACCAACTCCGGGGCCACCAGTAACCTCACCCACCCCGACTTCAAAGCCCTCTCCACCGAACTCGCCACCAAAAACACCCTCGAACAACTCGTCGCCTGCCTCGACGCCATCAGCGCCTGCCGCGAATCCTTCGGACACAACGTCCCCCCACGAATCGCCATGAACGCCATGGTCGGACGGCTCCGAAAAGCATGCAAAACCTCCTAAATTCCCCACAAGCCCACCCCGTGATGTAAACTCCCACAACGTGCCCATCACGGCATGCGCCGCCTTAGCTCAGTCGGTAGAGCATTTCACTCGTAATGAAAAGGTCGCGAGTTCGATTCTCGCAGGCGGCTCCACCAACAAATCCCGCTTGTCACACCAGGACAAGCGGGATTTTGCATACCCGCACGCCCCGCCCGGGTTAAGCTCCAACCCATGCGCCACTTCCTGCCCCTCACCATCATCTACGGCATCGCCTTCCTCGCCATCGAACGCTACGGCCAAGCCCCACACGACCCCGCCTCAATCGGGCCCCTACTCATCTTCAATCCCACAGCAGCGCTCACCATCAGCGCCCTCCACGCCACCATCGCAGGATTCACCCCCTGGGTAGCCCCCGCAGTCGCCCTCGGATACCTCGGCGCAGAATACATCTACTACCAAAGCGTCACCCCAATATTCACCATCCCCTACGCCATCTGTGCCCTTAGCGGCAGCGCGCTCGGCCACCTCATCTATCGACACCGCAAGCGCACCACCAAAGCACACCCCACGCAATAAAAAATCCTGCAGGAAACTAAACTACAGCCCATGGTTCGCGCACGAAAAGGGGAGCAACACGCCTGGCTGGCCGTTGCCCTATCAATGTTCGCCGTCGCCTGGGGCGGCAACGAATTCACCCCACTCCTCGTCCTCTACAAACAGCACGGCAGCTTCTCCAACCTGTTTATCGACGCCATGCTCATCACCTACGCCATCGGCGTCGGCGCCGGACTCCTCGCCGCCGGCCCCATGAGCGACCGCTACGGACGACGCGCACTCATGCTGCCCACCCCACTCGTCGCCGTCGCAGCCTCAACCTGCATCGCCTACGGCGAAGACGCAGCCACCCTCATGGCCATCGGACGCTTCCTGTCCGGACTCGCCGTCGGAATGGCCATGACCGCCGGCGGCTCCTGGCTCAAAGAACTCTCCACCCCCCGCTTCGACCCCACCGCCAAACCCTCCTCCGGAGCCAAACGCGCCTCCATGGCCCTCACCGCAGGCTTCGGACTCGGCGCCGGTGTCGCAGGCGTCCTGGCCCAATGGGGCCCCATCCCCGGACAGCTCGCATACGCCCTCCACATCCTCCTCACCATCGCGCTTTACCCCCTGATCATTAAAGTCCCCGAAACCCGCCAAAGCGCCCACCTCAACATCAAAGGCTCCTGGCTCAACGACATCGCAGTCCCCACAGCCCGCGACCGCCGCTTCCTCACCGTCGCCGTCCCCCTAGCACCCTGGGTCTTCGGCTGCGGCTTCACCGCCTACGCCATCCTCCCCACCCTCATGCGGGACTCAGTCACCTACCCCATCGCCTTCACCGCACTGCTGTGCGTCGTCACCCTCGGCGTCGGCTTCCTCATCCAACAACCCGGCCCCACCATCGTCGGAGACGGCGGCCGACGAGGCCCTCTCCTCGCCATGACAGTCACCATCATCGGCATGGCACTGGCAGCCCTTGTCCCCCTCAACCACAGCATCACGCTGACCCTCATCGCCTGCGTATTCCTCGGACTGTCCTACGGGCTCTGCGTATTCACCGGGCTCTCAGAAGTCCAACGGATTGCACCACCCAACGACCTCGCCGGACTCATGGGCCTGTTCTACTGCTGCACCTACGTCGGAATGATCTTCCCCGCCATCCTCACCAAACTCGACGGCACCTTCACCTACCCCCAAATGCTCGGCTTCGGTGCAGCAGTCGCCACCCTCATCCTCCTCGCGCTAATCAAGACCGCTAAAAAACAAACAGCCTAAAACAAACAAAAAGTGAGGTCCTTCCCCGCAAAAGGGAAGCACCTCACTTTTTCAGCGAAATGCAACCGAAAACTACTCGGCCACAACCGGCTCAGCCACAGGCTCTGCAACCTCATCGCCGGATTCTTCAGCCTCCACAGCCGGAGACCGCAGCAGCTTGAAGAACAACACCAACTCGATAACCACAGCCACAATCAGCAGCACCATCGCGTTGGAAACCTTCGCAGCCCACTTACCAGCAGCCTCCTGGATAGCAAACTGGTTCTCAATCGTGAACAACGACGGCAAAGCACTCGTGCCATTCGTCATCAAGAACAGCACGCCAATTCCGATGAACAACACGCCAGCAAGCATCGAATACGTGTTGAACTTAAAGGGGCCAACCTGGCGAGTCTTACCACGCAACCAGGTACGAGAACCCAAATTGAACTGATCCCACAGCGCCGCCAAGATAAACAGCGGAACCGTCATACCCAGGGCGTAAACACCAAGCAACAGGGCACCAAACAGGGCACTACCGGACACAGCAGCGGTCGTAAATACCGCACCCAACAACGGGCCAGCACAAAAACCAGCAAAGCCGTACACCATGCCCAGCAGGTACATGGAAACCCAGTTACCCAGCTTGATATTGCTCGAAAGGTTACTCAAGCCCGGGATCTGGAAGCCAAAACCCAAAAAGGTGTAAATGCCCAAGGCAATGATGACCAAGCCGCCAATAAGAATCAGCGTCTGTCGGTGCTCATTCAACAAGCCGCCAACAGAACCAAGACCCGCACCCAGCGGCATCAATACAGTCGCAAGACCCAAGAAAAACACCGTGGTACGAGCCAACAGCTGAGTCTTGGAATTGAAAGCATAAGCAAAAAACGCGGGCAGCAGCATCGCTGAGCAAGGGCTCAGAATAGAGAGCACGCCGCCTAGAAATGCTCCAAGAAGACCAATGGAAACCATCAAATCCCCTTACTTGGAATTCTTCTTAGCAGCGCCACCGTTATCGTTTTGAACGGTCTTCGCCAACTGCTGGTTAATCACATCGATAAAGGTGTCGGTCGGCTGCGCACCACCAACAAACTGGTCGCCCACAATGAAGCCAGGGGTACCAGAAATGCCAATACCGGACGCGTACGCACGCGCCTGCTCAATCACCGGCGTGTACTTATCACTCGATGCGTCCTGCTTGAACTTGTTCAAATCCGGCACGCCAGCCTCCTTAGCGAAGGTCATGTAATCATCCATGCCGAAGTTCGGGTGGCCACGCATATCCTTCGAGGCAGTGTAGAAAGCCTCACGGAACTCATTGAACTTACCCTGAGCAGCCGCGGCACGACCAGCGCGCGCAGCATCCTCAGCCTTCGAGCCGTTCACCGGGAAATCATTCCACTCAATGCGGACCAAACCCTTGTCGACGAACTCCTTCATCAACGTCGGCTCAGTCTCATTAGCAAAGCGAGAACAGAACGGGCACTCAAAATCCGAAAACTCAGAAATCACCACAGGGGCATCCACAGCGCCCACAGCGAAAGGATCCTTCGGATTCCGGCGGTGAACATTCAAAATGTCCTCTTGAGTCTCCAACGGGCCGCCAGGACCATTGATCTCAGCATCATAAGAACCATCAGGCAGCTTTTCCGGGCCAGGGCCCGCGGTGCCATTTGCGCCAGGCTTAGCTAGGGCGGCGAGCTTGGCGATGTTCTCGTTGGGAACTGCGGTGTCGGTGGTGCCGTCCTGGGTGGCGGAATCTGCACCAGCAGCGGTGTTAGTGGCCGGGGTGTTGGCCTTCTCACCGATGACGTAGCCACCGAGGCCGGCGATAACGACCAGCATGGCTAGGAAAGCCCACATTGTTTTAGTGACTTGGGCGAAAGCGTTGTTCACGCGTAGTACTCCGTTGTAGGGGTCGGGGTCATTTGGGCGATTGGCATAAAAACAGCCCCTTGTTGGACGCAAAGCATCAACAAGGGGCGCCATGTTAAAAGGCACGTTGCTTTAAGCGCTCGTGCCAGGATACTCGTCTTCTGGGCGGATTGCGTTTTGGAGGGCTACCGCTCGGGCGAGTCGGGCGTAGCGCAACTCTTGCTCACGGAAGCGAATGTAGGTCGACAGGGTAGTAAACATGAAGGCCACTACCAGGCCGTAGAGCAGCAGGTCGGTGCCGCGGGCGACGCCAACCAGGTTCGCTACCCAGGTGAGGTGATCAGGGTGCAGCACCGCATAAATAGACGCGAGGATGAACAGGATGAAACCAAGTTTCACGCCTGCCTTCGCCCGGGCTTTCTTCCGGTTGCCGATGAAGTAGGCGACGAGGAGTGCCGTCGAGGACAGCAGGAGCAGCTGAATCAAAAATTGTCCGGTCACGGCAGTTTCCTAACTAGCAGTCCGTCGGCGAGGATATTGACACCATTGATGAGGGATTGCCCCTTACTCATGGAGTATTCCGTGTAGAGAATGTCGACTGGCTGCTCAGCGACCCGCCAGCCTTTTTCGTCCATCTGGGTTACGAATTCACTGGCGTGGCTCATCCCGTTCATACGAATGTTGAGCTCGTCTGCGACTTTGCGGTTGAACACGCGCAACCCGTTGTGGGCGTCAGTTAATCCCAAGCGGCGGGTGCGAGGGGACAACATCACCACTGTTTTCAGCACAATCCGCTTGATGAGGGGAACTTGATCCTCGTCGCGAGCTGCATCACCAAAGCGGGTACCGACGATAATGTCGGCGTCGTCGTTGCGGAGGCGCTCCAGCATGGCGACCACATCTTTGACTTGGTGCTGCCCATCGGCGTCGAAAGTGACGAAGTAGCGGGCACCTGGCTGGCGGCGCGCGTACTCCACGCCGGTTTGAATGGCAGCACCCTGCCCCAGGTTCACTGGGTGGTTCACCAGGTGCGCTCCGGCAGCGTGAATCTGTGCGGCGGAGTTATCAGCCGAGCCATCGTTCACGGCGACGATATTCGGAAATGTCGCCCGCGCGTTTTCGATGACGTCCTTGATCACTGTGCCCTCGTTGTAGCAAGGGATGATCAGCCAAGTGTCATTTGTGTCCATGGTGATTGCTAACTCTAGCGCAGATTAAAGGCCGTATGCTGTAAGGAATGAAGCTCGGAATAGTCATCGTGTCGTACGGTCACGAGGCGGAGGTTGCCCGCCTGGTTGACTCCTTTACTCCTCAGCTGCGCGAGGGCGATCGCGTCATCGTCGTTGACAACAAAAAGCCCTGGCAGATGCAGGAAGCGGGAGTTGCGGAGATCATCCAGCACGACAACGGTGGCTTTGCCGCCGGCTGTAATGTGGGGGCGGCGGCCGCGGGCGATGTTGATGTGTTGTTCTTTTTGAATCCCGACACCTATGTCGAGGATCCGAACCTGCTCGATGTTATTCGTTCCGGATATGACACGCCGTTGGCGGCGTGGATGCCGTATTTGGTGCTGCCGGATGGGACGGTGAATTCTGCCGGTAATGCGCTGCACATTTCCGGTTTGAGTTGGGTTAACGGTTATGGTCAGCGACCCGACATTCGTGATGGCTTTACCGATATTTCGATTGCTTCGGGGGCGTGCTTGGCGGTGCGTCGCCAGTGGTGGGAGCGCCTCGGTGGGATGGCTGAGTTGTATTTCATGTACCACGAGGACACTGATTTTTCGGCGCGTCTTCTTTTAGCGGGTGGCCAGATTGGTCTGCTTCATGGCGCGCAGGTTCACCATGACTATGACTATTCCAAGGGCGATTACAAGTGGATCTACATTGAGCGCAATCGCCTGTTGTTTATCTTGGCTACCTGGCCGTGGCCGGTGATTGCGGTGTTGGCGCCGCAGCTTGTGGCGGTGGGGTTGGGCCTGTGGGCTATTGCCGCTAAGCAGGGCCGGTTGGGGCTGAAGCTGAAGTCGACGAAGCTGTTTTTCCAGGCGATTCCGGAGGCGATTCGTTTCCGGCGCACAGTGGAACAGTCCATCTCTGCCGCTGAGTTTTTGGCGAAGATGGACTGTTCGGTGGATAACCCGTTTTTGGGTCCGGTGGCGGACAGCAAGCTGGTTGCTGCAGGCTACCGCGCGTATTACAAGGCGGCGTCCTGGGCGATTCGTCGTAAGTAGGCGCCGTAGCCGGATTTTTCGAGCGGTTTGGCGAGTTCTTCGAGACGTGCTGCATCGATGTGTCCGGCGCGGAAGGCTGCGACTTCGGGGCTGCCGATGATGTTTCCGGTGCGTTTTTGTAGCACTTCGACGTAGGCGCTGGCTTCGCTCATGGAGTCGATGGTGCCGGTGTCGAGCCACACGTCACCGCGGGATAGGCGCTGTACTTTGAGTTTGCCGCGTTTGAGGTAGGCCTCGTTGACGCTGGTGATTTCGAGTTCGCCGCGGGCGGAGGGGGTGATGCTTTTGGCGATGTCGACGACGTCGTTGTCGTAGAAGTACAGGCCAACGACGGCGTAGTTGGATTTGGGGTGGCTGGGTTTTTCTTCGATGGAGACGGCGGTGAGGGTGTCGTCGAATTCGACGACTCCGTAGCGTTCTGGGTCGGAGACTTGGTAGGCGAAGACGGTGCCGCCGTCTGGTTCGTCGACGTGGTCGAGGAAGTGGCGGCCGTCGAAGATGTTGTCGCCGAGGACCAGGGCGACGGAGTCGTCGCCGATGAATTCTTCGCCGATGATGAAGGCTTGGGCGAGTCCGTCGGGGGAGGGTTGGACGGCGTAGGTCAGGTTGAGTCCCCAGTCGGCGCCGTCGCCGAGGAGCCTTTGGAATTGGGGGGCGTCTTCGGGGGTGGTGATGATGAGGATGTCTCTGATGCCCGCCTGGATGAGGGTGCTGAGCGGGTAGTAGATCATCGGTTTGTCGTAGATGGGCATCAGTTGTTTGGAGATGCCTTTGGTGATGGGGTACAGGCGTGTTCCTGAGCCGCCGGCGAGGATGATGCCTTTCATCGTGGATCAAGCTCCTTGAGGTATTCGGCGAGCTGTTCGCGCCAGTCGCGGGGGGTGAATCCGGTGGCGGTGAGCTTGTCGAGCGTCATGACGCTGTTGAGGGGGCGGGTTGCGGGGGTGGGGTATTCGGCGGTGGTGATGCGGTTGACGGGGGCTTTGCCGTAGTGGGCGTAGACGATGTCGGCGACGTCGGCCCAGCTGCCGGGTTGTCCGCCGTTGCTGACGTTGTAGGTGCCGTGGGCGTCGATGGCGATGAGGTGGGCGATGGCGCGGGCGAGTTCGTCGGCGAAGGTGAGGCGTCCGATTTGGTCGTTGACGACGTTGGGTTCGACGCCTTTGTTGGCGAGGGTGGCCATGGTGCGGACGAAGTTTTTGCCGTTGCCGACGACCCAGCTGGTGCGGGCGATGAGGTGGCGGGGGACGGTGGCGGCGGCGATGTCGCCGGCGGCTTTGGTGTTTCCGTAGACGCCGAGGGGGCTGAAGGGTTCTTGTTCGGTGTGTTCTTGGGTGCCGTCGAAGACGTATTCGCTGGAGACGTGGACGAGGCGGATGTTGTGTTCGGTGCACAGGCGTGCCAGTGTGCCGACCCCGGTGGCGTTGATGGCCCAGGCTGCTGTGCGTCCGTCTGTTTCGGCGAGGTCGACTTGGGTGTAGGCGGCGGCGTTGATGATGGTGTCGACTTGGCGCCAGTTGCGTTGTGATTTGAGGGTGTCGTAGTCGCAGGTGGCGAGGTCGATGTCGTCGCGATCGAGGAATTCTGCGTCGATGTGGTTGCGCAGTGCGCTGCCGAGTTGGCCGCTGGCGCCGAGCACGATGGTGGTGCGGGCGGGCACGGGGGTGGCGTCGGCGAGTGGGGGGTGTGCGCGGTCTTTGTCGGAGATTTCGGTGGGTTCGAGCGGCCAGTCGATGATGTCGAGGTTGACGAAGTAGTACTGGGCGTCGGGGGACCAGTGGTCGTTGACGAGGTAGGAGTAGACGGTGTTGTCTTCGAGGGCTTGGAAGCCGTTGGCGACGCCGCGGGGGACGTAGACGCAGACGCTGGGGTCGATGCGGTGGGTGTAGGTGTGCCCGTAGGTGGGGCTTCCTTCGCGCAGGTCGCACCAGGCGCCGAAGACTTCGCCGTGGGCGACGGAGACGAGTTTGTCCCAGGGTTCGGCGTGGAGGCCGCGGGTGACGCCTTTGTTGGCGTTGAAGGACATGTTGTTTTGGATGGGGCGGAAGTCGGGGACGTCCGTCATGGTGGTGCGGTTCCAGTTTTCTTTGAACCAGCCGCGGTTGTCGCCGTGGACGGGAATGTCGACGACGATGAGTCCGTCAATGGTGGTGTTCATTTAGTGCCCCCGGGCGGCGTAGGCCTTTTCGATGGCGTCTTTTTGGTCTCGCCACCAGTTTTCGTTGTCGCGGTACCAGGCGATGGTTTGGGCGAGTCCTTCGCGCATGGAGTCGGTGTATTGGGGTTTCCAGCCGAGTTTGGTGCGTAGTTTGGTGGAGTCCATGGCGTAGCGCATGTCGTGGCCGGGGCGGTCGGCGACGTGTTCGAAGGTGCCGCCCATCATCTCGCAGATCATTTCGATGACCTGTTTGTTGTTGATGTGGTCGTTGTCGGCGCCGATGATGTAGGTGTCGCCGATGGTTCCTTTTTCGAGGATGAGGTGGACGGCGGTGTTGTGGTCGTCGACGTGGATCCAGTCGCGGACTTGTTCGCCGGTGCCGTACAGCTTGGCGGGTAGCCCGCTTAAGATGTTGGTGATTTGGCGGGGGATGAATTTCTCGATGTGTTGGTAGGGCCCGTAGTTGTTGGAACAGTTCGAGATGGTGGCTTGGATGCCGAAGCTGCGGATCCAGGCGCGCACTAGGTGGTCGCTGGCGGCTTTGGTGGAGGAGTAGGGGCTGGAGGGGTTGTAGGCGGTGGTTTCGGTAAACCGGTTGGGGTCGTCGAGTTCGAGGTCGCCGAAGACTTCGTCGGTGGAGATGTGGTGGAGTCGTTTGTGGTGGCGGCGGACGGCTTCGAGGATGGTGTAGGTGCCGATGACGTTGGTGTCGAGGAAGGGCCGCGGGTTGGCCAGGGAGTTGTCGTTGTGGCTTTCGGCGGCGAAGTGGACGACGATGTCGCAGTCGCGGATCAGCTGGTCCATGAGTTCGGCGTCGCAGATGTCGCCTTCGACGAAGTCGATGCCTTCGGGGAGGCTGTCGCGGTTGGCGGCGTAGGTGAGTTTGTCGACGACGACCACCTTGTATTGGGGGTATTTGTCGAGGGTGAGTCGGACGAAATTAGTGCCGATGAACCCGGCGCCGCCTGTGACCAGCAAAGTCTTCATGGCGGTTGATTCTAGCAAGTCCGAGGCCTTGAATTGTGGTGCCGACAAGCGGTCCGAGGGTTAATGCGACGACGGTGGCGGTTTGGAGACTCAAAGGGAGGGTGAGGGCGATGATGGCGAGGACGGTGGCGATGATCCATCCGCCGAGGTAGTAGTTGTGTTTTTCGACGGCGATGGTGCAGGTGCCGACGACCATCATGGTGGCGGTGCAGGCGGCGCCGATGGTGTAGGCGCCGAGGGCCCATCCGGGCATGGCGTACGCTTCGCTGCGCAGGATGAATTCCATGAGCCAGGGGCCGATGGCCCAGGCGAGGGCGGCGCCGGTGATGCCGACGGCCCAGACGATCAGAAGTGGGGTGCGCAGGGCGTGGGCGATGCGGTGTTTGTTGTCGACGAAGCGGACGATGAGGGCGGATTGGAATTGTTGGAGGGGTACGAGTAGTGGTGCGCGGGTGAGGGTGACGGCGTAGATGACGGCGGCGGCGCCGGCGGCGTTGGGGTTGGTGAGTTTGACGATGGTGGGGAATCCGACGATGAGGACGGCGGTGGCTCCGGCAGCACCCATGGCGGTGAGGCTGCGGCGCAGGAAGACGGGGGTGGGGCAGTCGGCGATGGCGCCGCGGGGGCGGGCGATGAGGATCCAGGAGGCGGCGCCCATGACGGTGATGATCATGAAGGCGGTGAGGTGGTATCCGAGGAGCCAGGCAGCGATGGCTGCGATCATGCGTACGCCGGAGTCGCAGGCGATGAGCAGCGCGTAGGTGGACCATTGTTTGCGGGCGGAGAGGACGCCGGCGATGGCGGCTTGGATGGCGTAGGAGCCGAGGCCGATGGCGAGCAGGGCGACGCCTTGGAGGTGTGAGTGGGAGATGATCAGGTTGATCCACGCCGGCGAGGTCAGGGTGATTAGTGCTGCGGCGATGGCGCCAATGATGGCGGCGATGAGGATGGGGCGGGCGCCGTGGGGGTGGGCGGTGGCGGCGACGGAGCGGGTGGTTTCTTGCATGTAGCCGGTGAGGACGCCGGTTCCGGTGAAAAATAGGCCCCAGTAGGCGCTGAATTCTGCGGTTTCTTGGGGGGTGAGTGCCCAGGCCGCCACGATGATGACGACGAAGCCAGCAATTCCGGCGATGGCGGTTGCTAGCGACAGGAATCTCATGGGTGTGGCTCCGGGAAGGGGGGTAGCTCGTGGTGGTGTAGCCAGGTGTTCCACAGGTGGTCGAGCTCCGCGATGGGGACTCCGGCGGTGTGGCAGGCGCTGGTCATGGCGGTTTTAAGGTCGATGGGTTCGACGACGGAGTGGGCGCCGCCGGCGACGTAGCGTTTGACGGCGGTGAAGAAGGCGTCGTCGCCGAGCAGGGTGCGCAGCGCGTGGACGAAGATGGCGCCGCGTTTGTAGACGCGGTCATCGAACATGGCCTCCGGGCCGGGGTCGGCGAGGAGGAGGTCTTTGGGGAGTTGGGCGAGGATGTCGTAGTGCCGTTTGGCGGGTACCGCTGCGGGGGTGCCTTGGGATTTTTCGAACCAGAGCCATTCGGCGTAGCAGGCGAAGCCTTCGTTGAGCCAGATGTCGTTCCATTGGGCCAGTCCGAGGGAGTTGCCGAACCATTGGTGGGATAGTTCGTGGGCGACGAGGCGTTCCCAGGTTTTTTCGCCGGTGGCGTGGTTGCGGCCGAAGATGGATAGGGCGGAGGCTTCGAGGGGGATTTCGAGGGGGTCTTCGGTGAGGACGACGGTGTAGGAGCGGAAGGGGTAGGGGCCGAAGAGTTCGGTGAACACGTCGAGCATGCGGACTTGGTCGGCGAAGTCGTGTTCGAAGTAGGCGCGGGCGCTGGCGGGGAGGTAGGCGCGGACGGGGGTGCCGTCGGCGCGCAGGACGAGTTCGGTGTATTCGCCGATTTGTACGGTGGCCAGGTAGGAGGCCATGGGGTTGTGGGTGCGGTAGTGCCAGGTGGTGCGGGAGCCGCCGCGGGTGGTTTGTTGCAGGGTGCCGTTGGTGATGACCCGGTAGGGGTTGTCGGCGGAGATGACGAAGTCGTAGGTGGCTTTTTCGTCGGGGGTGTCGTCGCAGGGGAACCAGGAGGGGGCGCCGCAGGGTTGGGAGGCGACTAGGGCGCCGTTGCTGAGTTCTTCCCAGCCGATTTCGCCCCAGGGGCTTTTGATGGGGCGGGGGCTGCCACCGTAGGTGATGGCGAGTTGGAATTCGGAGTCGGCGGGGATTTCTTCGCTGAAGGTGATGGCGAGTTTGCCGTTGTGGTGGCGGGTTTTTTGGACTCGGATGGGGTGGGCGGCGTTGCCGATGATGCGGACCTTGCGGACGGTGAGGGTGTTCGCAAGGTCGAGGGTCATGCGTTTGAGCGGGACGTAGTTGTCCAGCGTGAGGGTGGCGGTGCCGTCGAGTCGGTTGGGGGTGACGCGGTAGTCCAGGTCGAGCCGGTAGTGGCGGATGTGGTAGCCGAGGTTGAAGTCGACGCCGGTGTAGGAGTCACGGGTGCCTGGGATGGGGGTGGAGCGGAGCCTTCGGGCAGTCATTACTCGCCGGCGATTCCCATCGCGTCGGCGAAGGTGGGCCAGGACTTCGCTAGGGCGTCTTGCCAGTAGCCCCAGGAGTGGGTGCCGTTGGGGGAGAAGTCGTAGGTGGCGGGGATGCCGAGGGAGTTGAGTTTGGCTTCGAGGTTGTGGGTGCAGATGTTGGAGACTGCTTCGATGAGGCCGCCGTTGACGATGTGGGTGCGGACGTCGAGTTCGGGGGTGGTGAAGGGGCTGGACCAGAGGTCCCATTTGCCGGCGAGTCCGGAGCCGTTGGAGATGAACAGGCGGGTGCCGCGGAGTTTGTCAGCGTTTGCGAGGGCGTCGTGGGCGAGGTAGTTGGGGGTGCCGGGTTTGCCCCAGAGGTTGGAGGGTTTTTCGCCGCCGCGCAGGCCGACGACGGCGGCGATGATGAATTGTCCGAGGTTGGTGTTGGTTTCGGCGCAGCCGGAGAAGGATCCGACGCCGTCGTAGAAGCCGGGGTTGCGTTCGGCGAGTTGCAGGGATGAGGTGGCGGACATGGACATGCCTGCGATGACGCGTTTGTCGTTGGCGCGGTAGCGCTTTTCGATGGGGCCGGGGAGTTCTTTGGTGAGGAAGGTTTCCCATTTTTGGGCTCCGCCGAGGTTGTTGGCGGGTTCTTCCCAGTCGGTGTAGTAGGACATGCGTCCGGCCATGGGGATGACGACGTTGACGTTTTTGTCTTTGTAGAAGTCGAGGGCGTTGGTGCTCAATACCCAGTTGAGGGTGCCTTCGCCGCCGTCGGCGCCGTTGAGGAGGTAGAGGGTGGGCCGGCCGGGGTCTTTGGCGGGTAGCACGAGCAGGGGGATGTCGCGGTTCATGCTGGGGGAGTGGGCCCAGACTTCTTCGATGTGTCCGTCGAAGGCGGCTACCTTGTCACGCCACAGGGGGCGTTGTTCGAGCTCTGGTGCTTGGGTGCTCAGCGTTGCCTGGGGGGTGTTTCCGGCCAGGGCGGCGGCGGGGGTGCCGGCGTGGGCGGGGGTTGCCGTGATCAGGGCTGCTGCGGTGAGTAGAGCTGCGGTGCTGCGGGCGAGGCGTGCCAAGGTGTTCCCTCTTGTTTCGTGTTAGTTGGTGGTGGCTGCCGGTGCGTCGGCGGCCGGTGCGGGTGCCTGGTCGGTGTCCGCGGCGGGCGCTTTGGGTGCTTCCTGCGCTTCCGGTGCTGCAGGGGCCTCGGGGGCGGCAGGCGCGGCCGGTGCCTCGGGGGCCTTGGGCGCTGCGGGTGCGGCCGGTGCCTCAGGTGCCTTGGGGGCGGCGGGTTTGGGCGCCTGGGAAGGCTGCGGGGCTGCGGGAGCGGGCGCCGGCTGGGCGGCGTCCTGCTTTTTGTTGCCGCGGCTGGTGGAGCCGGGGGTGATGTCGGAGGACAGGGCGTCGATGGATTTGTCGAGGACCTTGTCCGCGCCGGAGGAGCCGAGGATTTCGGAGCTGCCGAGGCTGGAGCCGGTGGAGCCGCCGGAGGATCCGAGGACTTTTTTCAGGCCGTAGCGGAAGGCTGCGCCGTCGGTGTCGTGGTCGCCGATGGCGGGCGGGTCGAGGTCGCCGTCTTTGAGGGGGATGTCGAAGGCTTTGGCGAAGACTTTCCAGGAGTCGCGCAGGTCCTGGGTCCAGTAGGTCCAGGTGTGGGTTCCGTTGTTGCGGAACTCGAAGGTGGCGGGGATGCCTTCGCTGTCCATTTTGGCTTTGAGGTCGTGGGTGCAGGCGTTGGTGACGCCTTCGATGAGTCCGCCGTCGATGGTACGGGCCAGGAAGGAGGCGAGGTTGTATTCGACGGTGCCGGAGGACAGGAGGTCTTCGGTGCCGGCCAGGCCGGATCCGTTGGAGACGTAGACGTCGGTGCCGCGCAGCCCGGAGACGTCGTTGAGGGCGTCGTTGTAGGCGCGGTTGGTGGAGAACAGCGGCCCCCAGGCCTGCCAGGCGGAGGCGCCGCCGCGGTTGAGGGTGAACCAGGTGGCGAGGAAGCCCCACAGAGTGGAGGAGGTGGAGGCGCAGCCGGAGAAGGAGCCGACGGTGTCGTAGAAGCCGGGGTTGTGTTCGGCGAGCAGGAGGGAGGAGGTGGCGGACATGGACATGCCGCCGATGCCGCGTTTACCGTTGCCGCCGATTTCTGCCTCGAGCGGTCCGGGAAGTTCCTTGGTCAGGAAGGTTTCCCACATTTGTTTGCCGCCGAGGCCGGGTGCTTCGTTGATCCAGTCGGTGTAGTAGGAGAAGGCGCCCTGCATCGGGATGACGACGTTGACGTCTTTGTTTTTGTAGAAGGAGATGATGTCGGTTTGAGCGAGCCAGTTGGCGTAGCCCTCACCGCCGTCGCCGCCGTTGAGCATGTAGAGGGTGGGTTTGGGGCCCGGGTTGGTGTTCTTGTTGCCCTCGATCACGATCAGCGGGATTTTGCGGTCCATGCTGGGGGAGTACGCCCAGTACTCCTTGACGAAGCTGGCGTTGGCGTCGACGTAGCGGCGCCAGGTGGGAACCTTGGTGATCTCGGCGGGTGCGCCCTGTTGGAGGGTGGCCAGCGGGGTGTCGCCGGCGAGGACTGCGGGGGCGGTGCCTGCCAGGGCGGCGGGGCTTAGGGTCAGTGCGGCGGCGGTGGCCAGTGCCACGGCCTTGAGCGCGGTGCGCTTCACGTGTTAGTTCTCCTCGATTTCGAATGCGCGGGCGAAGGTGGGCCAGGAGGCGCGTAGGTCATCTTGCCAGTAGCCCCAGGAGTGGGTGCCGGTGGGGCGCAGGTTCCAGTCGGCGGGGATGTTTGCTGCGTCCAGCTTGGCTTTCAGGTCGTGGGTGCACACGTTGGTGGCGCCTTCGATGAGACCACCGGAGATAACGTTGGTGGCTACGGCCTGGGAGTCGCCGTTGATGCGGGGGCTGGAGGGCATGTCCCATTTGCCGGCCAGGCCGGTGGCGTTAGAGATGTACATGGTGGTGCCGCGCAGCTTTTCGGCGTTGACCAGGGCGTCGTTGTAGAGACGGTTGGGGCTGTTTTGGGGGCCCCACATCTGTTCGATGGTGGCGTGGCCGCGGTTAAGGGTGGCGACGACGGCGGCCAGGCCGATACCGACGTTGGTTTGGGCGCAGCCGGAAAAGGACCCGACGGCGTCGTAGAAGCCGGGGTGGTGCTGGGCGTACAGCAGGGTGGTGGTGGCGGTCATGGACATGCCGGCGATGCCGCGTTTGCCGTTTGCGCCGAGGTAGCCCTCGATGGGTTCGGGCAGTTCCTTGGTGAGGAAGGTTTCCCACATCTGCTTACCGCCCAGGTAGGCGTTGTCCTGCTCCCAGTCGGTGTAGTAGGAGAACTTGCCGGACATGGGGATGACGACGTTGATGTCTTTTTCCCAGTAGTAGGCCAGGGCGTCGGTTTGCAGCGCCCAGTTGGCGCGCCCTTCGCCGCCGTCGCCGCCGTTGAGCAGGTACAGGGTGGGGCGGTTGGGTTTGGTGGCGCGCAGCACGAGCAGGGGCACGTCGCGGTTCATGCTGGGGGAGTGGGCCCAGACTTCTTTGACTCGGTCGGGGGCGAGCTCGGTGATGCCGCGCCAGCGCAGTTCCACCTCGGGGCGGGCGCCTTCGCTGATGGTGGCGCGCTCGGTGGTGCCCGCGAGTTCTGCCGCAGGGGTGCCGGCGTACGCCGGGCTGATGGCTTGACCAGCAAGAAGTGCGGCGAGTGTCAGCGCCGTGATGTGTCGTTTCATGGGCGTTGTGGGTCTTTCCGTTTTCGTGGGATTCGCTGCGTGGTACATGGGGTGTGTCGCGGGTGAGCGGCCGAGCGTTACCTTATCGATCCTGCTGTTGCGGTGTTCGTGAGGTGATGGCGTCGTGCGCGTTGGCTGCGAGCTCACTGTGAAACTCGTGTTTCGCTAGTGAATGAAGTTACGGCCAAACTGGGGTGTTAGCAACCCCTTGGGCGTTGTCGCGTGCGACAATGCGTACATCTTGCGCCCAGCTATGTAACGTCTGCGGGCAGTGCAACGGTATCCCCGGTGTCCCCGGTATGACCGGTACCCGCCCGATCTATGGTTTTTCCTTGGCGCCCCGCGTAAGTGGTGTGCCCCGCCTGAACCTGGATGTGGATCTGGGTGCGTGGGTGGACATTCTTATGGGTGCCCACGCATAAGTTTTTCTTCAACTCTTTCTAGACTTCGAGGTTTTCATCGTGCCTTTCATTGAGCAGATCATCGTCACCATCAACCAGTTCCTCGGCAGCTTGCTGCACGCCGGTTCTTCCGCTTCTTCTTTCGTGGGTAACGCTTTGCACCTGTTCTAAAGCGGGCGCGCGCCCTGGTGCTTGTGTGCTGGGGTTTTTGTGGCGGTGGTCGCCGTCTAACCCCAACCCGGGGTGGTGGCCGTCGCCTTTTTCATGCTTTAGGGGGGTGCTCACGTTATGGTGGTTGATGTGACTGAACATTTTGACGTTGTTGTACTTGGCGCGGGCCCTGGTGGCTACGTCGCCGCTATTCGCGCTTCCCAGCTTGGCCAGAAGGTCGCTGTGGTGGAGAAGCAGTACTGGGGTGGCGTGTGCCTGAACGTGGGCTGCATTCCCTCCAAGGCGCTGCTGAAAAACGCTGAACTTGCCCACACTTTCAACCACGAGGCCGACCTGTTCGGTATCTCCGGTGACGTGAGCTTTGACTTCGGCAAGGCGCACGCTCGTTCCCGCAAGGTGTCCGCGGGCATCGTCAAGGGCGTGCACTACCTGATGAAGAAGAACAAGATCACCGAGATCGACGGTTTTGGTTCCTTCAAGGACGCTCACACCATTGAGGTGTCCGACGGTAAAGATGCCGGCAAGACCATCACTTTCGACAACTGCATCATCGCTACCGGTTCTGTGGTGCGTTCCCTGCCGGGCGTGGAGCTGGGCGGCAACGTGGTGTCCTATGAGGAGCAGATCCTCAACGACACCCTGCCGAAGTCCATGGTGATCGTCGGTGCCGGTGCTATCGGCATGGAGTTCGCTTATGTGCTGTCCAACTATGGCGTGGACGTCACCATCGTGGAGTTCATGGACCGGGTGCTGCCGAACGAGGACGCCGACGTGTCCAAGGAGATCGCCAAGCAGTACAAGAAGCTGGGCGTGAAGCTGCTGACCGGCTACAAGACCACCGGTGTGCGCGATAAGGGCGATGTGGTGGAGGTAGATGTGGAGTCCAAGGACGGTTCCACGTCCGAGACCCTCACCGTCGACCGCGTGATGATTTCTATCGGTTTCGCCCCGCGTGTGGAGGGCTTCGGCCTGGAGAACACCGGCGTGAAGCTGACCGAGCGTGGCGCGATCGAGGTGGATGAGCGCATGCGCACCAACGTTGATGGCATCTACGCCATCGGCGATGTCACCGCGAAGCTGCAGCTGGCTCACGTGGCTGAGGCGCAGGGCGTGGTGGCCGCTGAGACCATCGCCGACGTGGAGACCATGGAGCTCGGCGACTACATGATGATGCCGCGCGCTACCTTCTGTAACCCGCAGGTCGCATCCTTTGGTTACACCGAGGAAAAGGCCCGCGAGATCGCGGAGGCTGAAGGCCGCGAGATCAAGGTTGCTACCTTCCCGTTCTCCGCGAACGGCAAGGCGCAGGGCCTGGGCGAGTCCGCCGGTTTCGTCAAGCTTATCGTCGATGCTGAGTTCGGTGAGCTCATCGGCGGCCACATGGTTGGTGCCAACGTTTCCGAGCTGCTGCCGGAGCTGACCCTGGCGCAGCGTTTCGATCTGACCGCCGAGGAAATTGGTCGCAACGTGCACACCCACCCGACCCTGTCTGAGGCGATGAAGGAAGCCGCCGAAGGCACCATGGGTCACATGATCAACCTCTAAGAGGGTTGTCGACCATCACCTAAAACACTGTGAGGGTGTGTCTTTCGGGGAAGTTTTTAAGCTTTCCCAAAAAGGCACACCCTCACGTCTTGTGGTGTCACGCCTTGAAAAAACCTTGTGGGGCGTGGTGGGGCCAGTGCCGCCGGCTGGTCGGCTAGTAGGGGGCGATGGTGGAGGAGTGGGCGTCCACCGAGATCTGGCCGTTGAGAGGGGGGAATGCCCGCTGTGCGCAGTGTGCGCGGGTGCATACCCGGCAGCCCGCCCCGATGGGGGTGGCGTTGGAGAAGTCCAACAGGTCCAGCCCGTCGGCGTAGATGGTGCGCTCCGCGTGGCGGGCCTCGCAGCCCAGCCCGATCGAAAACAGCTTGCCCGGCTCCCCGAAACGGCTCCGGTGGTGCCGCACCGTGCGACTGATCCACAGGTAGGTGCGCCCATCCGGCATCTGTGCCAACTGCCGCATGATGGATCCGGGATTGGTGAAGGTCTCATACACATTCCACAGCGGGCAGGTGCCCCCGGAGTGGGTGAAATGGAAACCGGTCGCCGATTGGCGTTTGCTCATATTGCCGGCGCGATCCACCCGCACAAAAGTAAAGGGGATGCCGCGCATATTGGGGCGCTGCAACGTTGACAGGCGGTGGCAGATCGTCTCGTAGCCCACCCCGAACAGCTGGCACAAGTACTCGATGTCGTAGCGGGAGGATTCCGAAGACTGGTGGAACTGCTCATAGGGCAGCATCAACGCGGCCGCGTAGTAGGACGCCACGCCGCGCCGCGCCAGGGTTATCGACTCGGGGCTGGTTAGCTCCCCATCATCGACGGCGGCATCGATCAGGTCGCCGGCTTCCAAAAAGGCCAACTCGGCAGCCATGCGAAACGCGCGCTGGCCGGGGCTTAGCCGGGTGGCCACCGAAAGCTCGAGGGTGTCCGGGTTGAAGCGGTGCAGGGTGTCATCGACTTCTTGGGTAAAGGACAACTTCACCCCGTGGGCCTCTGTGAGGCGTTGCGCGATCGCGTCCTCGGTGCGGCGGATATCGCCGGGGGTGATTGCCAATTGTTGGGCAGTTTCTTCGGCCAGCAGGTCCACATCCCCGATGTAGTTCTGGCGGGCGTAGAAGAAGTCACGCACCTCCTCGTGCGGCATCGACAGGGCGTTGGCGGTGGTGGATTTTTCCCCCGGGTTTGGCGCGTTGCGGGTATCGGTTGCCAAAGACAACTTGTCGCGCACGGTGTGATAGCGGCGGTGCATGTCCACCATCACCCGCGCGAGCTTGGGGTGGTTGTAGACCATCTCCGATAACTCCTGCAGCTCCACCGGGGTGGGGCACAGCTCCTTGTCGCCCATCACGTCCTGAATCTCTGCGAGCAGGCGGGAATCGTCATCGCGAGAGAAGAAGGTGGCGTCGACGCCGAAGGCTTCGGTGATGCGATGTAAGACGGGAACCGTGAGCGGGCGAACGTCGTGTTCGATCTGGTTGACATACGATGCTGACAAGCCCAGAGTGTTCGCGAGTTGGGCCTGGCTGAGGTCGCGTTCTCGGCGCAATTGCCGCAGCCGGCTGCCGACGTAAGTTTTACCCATGCGTTCACCATATCGTGATGCGAGTCATAATTTGAGCTTTCTGTGGCATTGTCATGGCTTTGCCAGGAAACCCCATCCGCACTCGCCCCTTCGGCTCATATGTTGAGACGTTTGCGGCAGTGGCTGGCGGGTAGCTGTGCGTCGCAATGGGGATGGGGTTGGGGGCTTGTGGGGGATTGCGCCTGGATGGGTGTGGCGGGTGAGGCGTCCTGAGGCTTATTGGGGCTGTGAGGGTATCCTCTACAACTTTTTAAGGACTCCCAATAGGGGTAGGGGAAAATTATGAGTTTTCTGTCAATTTTGGGCCCGTTTTTTGCAACGCTCATGTGTCGTTTTATCTAAGTGGCGTGCATAAACGGGGGTGATGAAGCGCCGGCGAAAAAACATTGACGATTTCTACTAGGTCAGCCTTACCTAAAGATAAATGCGCAGGTCAATCGGTTAGATGTGAGGTGTATCACCTTGCAAGTGTGTGAGTGGTTTACTACCCCCGGCACCCCGTAAAGTATGAGCGACACTGGAGGTGCCATGACTGAAAAGTATGACGACCGTGTAGCACTCGCACACGGCAAAATCACTGAAAAGCCGCTGCGTGAGCGGCCCGCCTACCCGACCTGGGCGTTGAAGCTGACGATGGCCATCACTGGCCTGATTTTCACTGGCTTCGTGCTGGTCCACATGATCGGCAACCTGAAGGTCTTTATCCCCGCCCACGACGGCGTTCACCACATCGACGAATACGGCGAGTGGCTGCGCACCGTTGGCGAGCCCCTGATGCCCTACGAGGGTGTTCTGTGGATCTTCCGTATCGTGCTGCTGGCCGCCCTGGTCCTGCACGTTTACGGTGCTTTCACCCTGGTGGGCCGCGCCCACCAGTCCCGCGGTAAGTTCCGCCGCACCAACCTGATGGGTGGTCACCAGTCCTTCGCGACCCAGACCATGATCATCTCCGGCCTGGTGCTGCTGCTGTTCATCGCGTTCCACATCGCCGACCTGACTCTGGGCGTTGCTCCGGCCGCATCCTCCGGCTTCGAGCACGGCGCGATTTACAACAACCTGATCGACTCCTTTAGCCGCTGGCCCGTCGCCATCTTCTACATCGTCGCCATGCTGGTGCTGTTCATGCACCTGTCCCACGGCATTTGGGTGGCAGTCAGCGACCTGGGTATCACCGGTAAGCGCTGGCGCGCAGTTCTGCTGTTCGTCGCTTACCTGCTCCCGGCAGTCGTCATGGTTGGCAACATCTCGATCCCGCTCGCCATCGCTACGGGCATCCTGAATTAGGCCGGAAGGTAAATAACTTATGAGCACTCACTCTGACACCACTGTCCAGCCGACCTTCACCGCCCCCGCTTCCTGCGTTGATGGCGTGACCATCGGCCGTGTCCTCGACGATGCTGCCCCCAAGAACGTCCCCATGCGCGACGCTTGGCAGTACCACAAGGACCACATGGAGCTCGTCTCCCCGCTGAACCGTCGCAAGTTCCGCATCATCGTCATCGGCACCGGCCTGTCCGGTGGCGGCGCCGCAGCCGCCCTCGGCGAGCTCGGCTACGACGTGAAGGCCTTCACCTACCACGACGCCCCGCGTCGTGCGCACTCCATCGCCGCACAGGGTGGCGTGAACTCCGCCCGCGGTAAGAAGGTCGACAACGACGGCGCATACCGCCACGTGAAAGACACCGTCAAGGGCGGCGACTACCGCTGCCGCGAGACTGACTGCTGGCGCCTGGCTTACGAGTCCGTCCGCGTCATCGACCACATGAACGCCATCGGCGCCCCCTTCGCCCGCGAATACGGCGGCACCCTGGCAACCCGTTCCTTCGGTGGTGTGCAGGTGTCCCGCACCTACTACACCCGTGGTCAGACCGGCCAGCAGCTGCAGCTGTCCGCAGCTGCCGCCCTGCAGCGCCAGATCCACCTCGGCTCCGTCGAAATCTTCACCCACAACGAGATGGTCGACCTGATCGTCACCGAGGATGAAGGCAAGAAGCGCTGCCAGGGTGTCGTCATGCGCAACCTGATCACCGGCGAACTCAAGGCACACACCGCCCACGCCGTGATCCTGTGCACCGGCGGCTACGGCAACGTCTACTACATGTCCACCCTGGCGAAGAACTCGAACGCCTCCGCCATCATGCGCGCATACGACCGCGGCGCATACATGGCCTCCCCGTCGTTCATCCAGTTCCACCCGACCGGCCTGCCGGTCAACTCCGAGTGGCAGTCCAAGACCATCCTGATGTCCGAGTCGCTGCGTAACGACGGCCGCATCTGGTCGCCGAAGGAGCCCAAGGACGACCGCGACCCGAACACCATCCCGGAAGACGAGCGCGACTACTTCCTGGAGCGCCGCTACCCGGCCTTCGGTAACCTCGTCCCCCGCGACGTGGCATCCCGCGCCATCTCCCAGCAGATCAACGCTGGCCTGGGTGTCGGCCCGCTGCACAACTCCGCATACCTCGACTTCCGCGACGCCATCGAGCGCCTCGGCAAGGACGTCATCAAGGAGCGCTACGGCAACCTCATCCAGATGTACGAAGAGGCCATCGGTGAAGACGCATACACCACCCCGATGCGTATCGCACCGACCTGCCACTTCACCATGGGTGGCCTGTGGACCGACTTCAACGAGATGACCTCCATCGAAGGCCTGTTCTGTGCCGGCGAGGCATCCTGGACCTACCACGGCGCGAACCGTCTGGGCGCAAACTCCCTGCTGTCCGCATCCGTCGACGGCTGGTTCACCCTGCCGTTCACCGTCCCGAACTACCTCGGCCCCATCCTCGGCACCGAGCGCCTCCCCGAGGACGCACCGGCCGCCCAGGAAGCCATCGAGCGCGCCCAGGCACGCATCGACAAGCTGATGAGCATCAACGGCAACCACGGCCCGGAGCACTTCCACCGCCAGCTCGGCGACATCCTGTACTTCTCCTGCGGCGTGGCCCGCAACAAGAAGGACCTCGCCGACGGCATCGAGAAGATCCGCGCCCTCCGCAAGGAATTCTGGTCCGATCTGCGCATCACCGGCGACAAGAACGAAATGAACCAGGTCCTCGAATACGCCAACCGCGTGGCCGACTACATCGACCTCGGTGAACTCATGTGCGTCGACGCCCTCGACCGCGACGAGTCCTGTGGTGCCCACTTCCGCGACGACCACCTCTCCGAGGACGGCGAGGCAGAGCGTGACGACGACAACTGGTGCTTCGTTTCCGCTTGGGAACCCAACGGTGAAAACCAGTTCATCCGCCACGCGGAACCGCTGTACTTCGACTCGATCCCGCTGATGACAAGGAATTACAAGTAATGAAACTCCATCTTGAGATTTGGCGTCAGGCCGGACCGACCACTGAAGGTAAGTACGAGTCCATCGACGTCGACGACGCTGTTGAGCAGATGTCCATCCTGGAGCTGCTGGACCACGTCAACGAGGGCCTGATTGAGTCCGGCAAAGAGCCGTTCGCATTCGCCTCCGACTGCCGCGAAGGCATCTGTGGTACCTGTGGCATCAACGTCAACGGCCGCCCCCACGGCCCGGACAAGAACAAGCCTGCCTGCCAGCAGCGCCTGTTCAACTTCAAAGACGGTGACACCCTGCAGCTCGAGCCCCTGCGCTCCGCCGCATACCCGGTCATCAAGGACATGATCGTCGACCGTTCCGCACTGGATCGCGTCATGCAGCAGGGCGGCTACGTCTCCGTCAACGCCGGTACCGCACCGGACGCCGACACCCTGCACATGAACCACCAGACCGCGGAACTCGCACTGGATCACGCAGCCTGCATCGGCTGTGGCGCCTGCGTGGCCGCATGCCCCAACGGTGCCGCCCACCTGTTCACCGGTGCCAAGCTGGTCCACCTCTCCCTCATGCCGCTCGGCAAGGAAGAACGTGGCAAGCGTGCCCGCAAGATGGTCGACGAAGTCGAAACCAACTTCGGCCCCTGCTCCCTGTTCGGTGAATGCGCCGACGTCTGCCCGGCGGGTATCCCGCTGACCGCCGTCGCCGCCATCAACAAGGAACGCGCCCGCGCCGCCTTCCGCGGCAAGGACAACTAGGCACCCGATTACCCCCGCAACCCTTGCCGGTTGTGGGGGTGACTGTCGTAGGATGAGGCCTAAGAAAAACGCGCACTGCGCGCACCATTTGGGCCGCACACACGGCTACCAACCGAAAGGCACACAATGTCTAACACCCACGCAGTGAACGCTCGCGAAGAGTCCTTCCGCGTGTTCGAGGGCGAGCCGCACTACATCGACGGCTACGTACCCTCCTCCCTGGACTCCCAGCACTCCTCCCTGCTCCGCTCCGCCACCTGGCTCGGCATGGGCTTCGTGCTGGCATCCCTGGCAGGCATCGGCACCCTCGTCTTCGGCCTGGCAACCCACATGTACGAAACCCAGGACAACGCGCAGACCTACATCATGATCGGCGCCGTCCTCACCGTCGTCTTCCTGGTCGCAGGTTTCGCCCTGATCCACAAGGGCCGCGCCAACTACCGCGCCTACGTCAAGGCCACCGGACGCCGCCACTAAGCCTTAACACGCCCCCGCACCCGCTTTAAGGTGCGGGCCAGCGTCATAAAGCACCTCCAACGCGCCCCCAGCAGCTTTCAAAGCAAGCTGCTGGGGGCGTCGTGCATGAAGCAGCCACCCCAAGCCCCACCAGCCCACGCTTTCCCACCACCGGCACAGATGGGAGATAATAACCCCCATGACTACACCGCTCGCCGTCCCCGGCCCCTCCCCAGAGGTCGAGGCTTTCCGCCGCGCCCAACTCAAGCGCTACAAAGCACTCGCCACCGGGCTGCTCGTCTTCGCCGGCGTCGTCTTTTTAGCCTGCCAAATCTACCAACACACCACTCCCAACGCCCCCGCCTGGGTCGGCTACGTGCGCGCCGCCGCCGAAGCCGGAATGGTCGGCGGCCTGGCGGACTGGTTCGCGGTCACCGCCCTATTCAAATACCCGCTCGGGCTCAAAATCCCCCACACCGCCATCGTCAAGAACAAAAAAGACCAAATCGGTGAATCCCTCGGCGGTTTCGTCGGCGAGAACTTCCTCAACGCCGAACTGATCACCGAAAAAGTGCGCTCCGCCGAAGTCCCGGCCCGCCTCGGCGGCTGGCTCAGCGAACCCACCAACGCCAACAAAGTCTCCCACGAAACCGGCAAACTCCTCGCCAACGTCGTACGCGCCCTCGACCCGGCAGACGCCGAACAAATCATCAAAACCGGGCTGATCGACAAACTCGCCTCCCCCCAATGGGGCCCGCCCGCCGGCCGCCTGCTCGAGCAACTCATGCAAGAAGGCCGCACCGAACCCGTCGTCGAAGAACTCATCGGCTGGCTCCACCGCAAATCCCTAGGCTCCGAGGACCTCATCAACCGCCTCCTTGATGAACGCCGCCCCGCCTGGGCACCCCGCTTCGTCAACGACATCGTCGGCGACAAGGTCTACCGCGAACTCGTCACCTGGACCAGCGAGGTCAAAGCCAACAAAAACCACGAAGCCCGCCAGGCCATCAAACGCTTCCTCAACACCCTCGCGCAAGACCTCCAGCACGACGAAAACATGATCGAACGCGTCGAAGGCATCAAACACGACGTGATGGGATCCGCAGCCGTGGAACAAGCCCCCGCCCGCATCTGGGCCGGGGCCAGCCAATCACTGGTTACCGCCGCCCTGGACGAAGAATCCATCCTGCGCCAAAAAATCACCCAACTGGCACTGACCTGGGGCCAACGCCTCGTCGACGACCCGGAGCTGCGCGCCCGCCTCGACCAGCGAGTCACCGGCATGGCCGCCTTCCTCGCCGACAACTACGCCGACGAAATCACCAACATCATCTCCGAAACCGTCCAACGCTGGCCCGCCGACGAAGCCGTCGACAAAATCGAGCTCATGGTCGGTAAGGACCTGCAGTACATCCGATTGAACGGTACCGTGGTAGGTTCACTGGCTGGACTCGCAATCTACACCGTGTCCCAACTCATCCTGCACTTCATCTAGCGCCCCACACAGAAAAACACTATGGATCAACTGATGCTATTCATGTACTTCGGCCAATTCACCGACGTCGCATTCTATATTCTGCGCATCGCGCTAGCGCTGGTCGCCGGATGGGGCGCAATCACCGCAGCCCTAACCCGGGCAGACGCCTTCGAAGTCGCCGGCCGCCAAGCCAAACCCATCTGGGTTGCCATCCTCGGTATCTGCACCGTGGTCATGATCGTCCCCTTTAGGATGAGCATCCTCGCCATCGTCGCCTGCGTGTTCATCGGCATCTACTGGTTCGACGTCAGGCCCCAGCTCAAAGAAATCCTCAACAACTCCGGCGGCTGGTAACCAGCCTTACTGAGCTAATAGACAACAATCCCGCAGCAGACTGCAAAGTCAGCTGCGGGATTATTGCGTCGGCACCCCCAAAAAACAGGCCGCCTGCCCGCTAGTCGAAAATCACCGTGCGGTTACCGTAGACCTGCACGCGATCTTCCAAGTGGAATCGCAACCCACGGGCCAGCACAATCTTTTCCGCATCGCGGCCCAAGCGCTGCATATCGGCCGGGGTGTCCTTGTGACTAATACGGATTACATCCTGCTCAATGATGGGGCCGTCATCCAGATCCTGGGTGGCGTAGTGGCAGGTCGCACCAATGAGCTTCACACCACGACGGTGCGCCTGGTGATAAGGACGAGCCCCCATGAAACTGGGGAGGAAAGAGTGGTGGATGTTCAAGGCCTTGCCCTCCCACATCTCACACAAATCCGGCGGCAAAATCTGCATAAAACGCGCCAGCACCACAGCATCCGGATTGTGGGCGTTGACCAGCTCCGCAACCTGGTCGAAGGATTTGCGCTTGCCGACCGCATCCTTCGGGAACGGCACACACGCAAACGGAACCCCATGAGCCTCGGCAATGTCGCGCAGATCCTCGTGGTTACCGATGACCGCCGCCACATCCATGGGGTAATCATTCTGGGCAACACGGCCCAACAAGTCATGCAGGCAGTGGCCCTCCTTAGACACCAGGATCACCGCCTTCTTATTGCGGGCGGTATCCCAAATACGCCACCGGGTGCCCGGGCCGAAAGACTCAGCCAACTCATCAAAAGCGGCAGAGAACTCCTCAAAGCTGATGTTGACCGACTCGGCGCGCACCGCCTGGCGGGTAAAGAAGCGGCTGGAGTTGTCGTCGGTGAAATAACCGGCCTCCACAATCCAGGCGCCATGCTCGGCGAGGAAGGTGGACAGCTTCGCCACAATGCCGGTGTCATCCGGGCAGCTCAAGGTCAGCACATACTGACGCTCATTAGGGGAGGGGTTTTCTGCCTTGCTAATCATTCGGACGATTTTACCCACCCCGTCAAGTAGCGCACGCACATAAGTCACCTAGTATCGAAACCATGACCGCCCAACTCACCCGCAACGACGTAGCCGCCATCATGGACTACACCCTCCTGACCCCCGAAGCCACCGCACAAGACGTCGAAAAACTGTGCGCCGAAGCCATCGAACTGGGCGTTGGATGCGTGTGCGTATCCCCCAACATGCTCCACGCCACCCGTGATGCCCAAGAAGCAGGCCTCAAGGTGGCAGCAGTCGTGGGCTTCCCCTCGGGCAAACACCACATCCTCATCAAAGCAGCCGAAGCACGCCTGGCCGTCCAATCCGGCGCCAGCGAAATCGACCTGGTGGTCGACCTCGGCAACATCGCCAAAGGCGACCTGAACGCCATGGTGTCCGAGGTCGTGGCCGTCCGCGAAGCAATCAGCGCACAAATTACCCTCAAAGTCATCCTCGAGACCGCACTGTGGGACGACGACACCATCACCCAAGCCGCCGCCCTGTGCGCCAAAGCCGGCGCCGACATGGTCAAAACCTCCACCGGATTCCACCCCGCCGGCGGCGCCACCGCCAGCGCAGTCACCGCCCTTGCCAAGGGCGCAGGCCCACACGTCGGCGTGAAAGCCTCCGGCGGTATCCGCACCTGGGAGCAAGCCCAAGAAATGATTGCCGCAGGAGCCGCCCGGCTGGGGGTTTCCAAGGCTCGGGAAATCCTCGACGGCGCCCCCGCCTAACCGACTACTTCAGATATCAAGGCGACCAGTGTTTCAGTACTCTACAAACCTTCAGGACGCTCATTAAGGTCATTATGGATCATGTAGTTTCTGACCGGAACGCTGTAACTAACTCGCCAGTCTTGAGGAAAAGTTAGAACCGCGAGAAGCGCAGCTATAAATTGTTTAGCCTGCTCAGGGGTTTGAAAAAGCTCTAGAGGAGTTCCGTCTTCCGACGTTAGGCCGATGTAAAAAAGCACTTCACCATCCGGTGCCTGAGCTATTCCGACGGTGGCATTTTCAGATACCTCGGTGAGCGAAGTGATTTCGTACCCAGGAGGATGATGACCTGTTAGATGCAGTTGCCTGCTAACAAGATTTCTTAACAAGTCAGCGATCGACGGAACATCGAGTTTGCCTGCAGAAACATTGAGGACGAGTTCTTCTGCAGCATCCGGATCGACCTCACCCTGAAGGGGGCCAATGGCGGCATTGAGCCTTATCAGCAGCCAACATGCTGCCCACCCCGTTCGCTTGTTACCGTCCAATAAGCTTTGGGTTGTACAAAAAGAATGCAAAAGCGCAGCGGCTTTTTCCTAGGCGGTGGGAAAGGCGTCCATGCCGAATGCGGTCGTGCTGGGGCGCCTAACGTTGGCTTCGAATTGAGCAAGCTCACGGACGTGTAGGTCAAAGCCACACGCGATACTTCCGACGGTGAGTACATCCTCCCCGCTCGGATAAATCGTCAAGCCAGACGTCGGTTCAATTCCGTAGACCATTGGGCGATTTCTTTACCGAGCTTTTCGATGTATTGACGCTGTTGCTCTGGGGTAGAGGAAACATAAGTATGGTGTGGCGCATTCGTAGACCGATTATTTAAAGCCACTTCTTGTTTCATACTCATACCTCCTTGGGTGATTAGACGGTGGTTGTGGAAGCCTGTCTAGTGGGCAGAAATTGATTAAGGAACATGTAAAGAGTGGCATGCGGGATTCTGCGTTGAACTTTCGGCCACAAGCGTTTAACGCAGTCCCTTGAAACTGATTAATTCAGGGTGCTACTTCATGTTCTGCAAATCAACATCATGGCCGACCATCGACACATCCAGGCCGCCATCAACGACCCGGAAATTCGTGACCTGCATGCTGCCAGCCATACCGCCAGCAGAATCCTTCAAACCATTGGTCAACGCATCAATAACTTCCTGCGGCATATCAATACCAAACAGGGAAGCCCCCGCAGCCTCAAACGACACCTCACCGTCGCTGACCACGGGCTTGACCGCAAGATTAGCTGCGCCACCAGTAAATTCAATTCCCAACGTGCCCTCGGCAGGATTACTGGTCACATCGGTGATCTTCACGACCTTCTTCAACAGCATCCCAGCTAAATCCTCCAAGGACTGCGGCTGGGTGTTCTCGCTTCCACTCGTCGACTCATCCATCGCACGCTGCGCCTGCGCCAAAATGAACTCATCCGACACCGTGGTATCCACGTTCAAAGTCGACGCGATCGGGCGATTCGGATCATCCAACTTCAACCCATCAATCGTGATGTGCGCCTTCGGCATGCCGGTCACCTCCGGGACAGAGTCCGGGCCACCCGGGTAGGTGATCTGCAAAGTATTCGGGGTGGTCAAATCCACGTGGTGAATATCCTTTTGCAACGCCCCCAAAAGCACCGGGTAGGAACCAAAAGAAATCGTCGGCTCCTCCGCCGTCACCGCCCCAGCCTGCTGCGCAAAATCGTCTTTGAGCTGCTTGGACACCATCCACCGAACGCCAAGCTCGGCAGCCCCCGCCAGCAGCACCAGCACAATCACAATGCCGACGACGATCTTTAACCACAGATGTGAGGATTTTTTAGCCATGGGCACCACCCTAGCGAACCATCAGCAGCAAAGGCTCAAGCACCCGCCCAGCCCGCACCCACCGCTACAACCGCAAGGTCCGCCGCAACACATACTGCGGCCCCCGCGCCCCCGTCACCTGGCGAAGGCACATCTGAAAATCGCACGAAAGATACATTTGCAACGCCGGCTTATTCTGCTGATTCACCCCCAGCACAAGCTCGCGGGCCAACCAATGCATCAAGGTGGTCTCCACAAACTCGGGAAGCTGCCGAGTAAAAAACGACCCCACACCCCGCCCCTGCAGCGCCGGATCAACCGATAAACCGCGCACCAGCACGCTGTCCACACAATCGGTGTACAACAACCGGTCAGGGCCACGATCCAACACACAAAAAGCAACCACCCTGCCCGCCCCATCGCGCACAATGAGCGGGGTCCACTCCGGCCGGTCGTCCCGCTCATATGCCAGGGGAGGATCCACAAAAAACAGCTGATCTTCGGGCAAATCAAAGTTCAACTGTGCGCGATCGCGAGACCACTGGCACAGCTCGATGCTTAAGTCACGCTCATCAACCCGATTGTTAACCATGGTTTTTGCTCCCTGAAGTGCACCGGTAGTAGAAACTCCCCTAAGAATGCCACAAAGTGGCCTAGGACACATCCAGTTTGCGGTGGAAAACACTAAGAAGATCTCTTAGGCCACAAAATCCCAGGGCACAGTCAACAAACTATCCCGCAACAACCGCCGCTGCGGAGCCAACGGCACCCCCTGCTCCACCAACATCCTGCGCGCCTCAAACCACCGGGCACGCGGCCCAAACGTCGCATAACCCGCCGCCCGATCCCACGCCTGATCAGCCGCAGACAACAACTCATGAATCGGCTCCCCCGGCACATTGCGATGAATCAACGCCTTCGGCAACCGCTCCGCCAACTGGCTCGGCCGCTGCGAATGCCACGGCGACCACGCCAACGTCAACGACACCGGCCCCGAAGCATCCAACAACACCCAGCACGAACGCCGCCCCAACTCATCACAGGTGCCCTCCACAAACACACCCCCAGGAGCCAGGCGCTCACACACCACAGCCCACGCATCCTCCACCTGCGAAACGTCATACTGGCGCAGCACATTAAACGCCCGCACCACCTGCGGGGCGTGGCCCGCCAACTCAAAACCACCCAAACCAAAACGCACCCCATCCCGGGGCGGCAACACGCGAGCAGGATCGATCTCCAGACCAAGGACATCCACCGCAGGATTCACCGTGCGCAAATAGCGCGCCCATTCGCAGGTAGTGGTGTGGCTGGCGCCGTAACCCACATCAACAGCGAGAGGAGTAGAAGTACTGTTCAGCGCAGCCACAACCGCCGGATGATTCACCATCCACCGGTCACAGCGCCGCAAGCGGTTGGTGTTCGTCGTACCACGGGTAATCACACCGACCGGCTTATTAGCGGAAACCGCAAAACTTGCCCGCAAGTTATGTGCGTGATCAGCCACAGTGAAACACACATCCTTTCCTGGTGTACGAGCAAGAAACTGTTGAAACAGGTGGGGGTAAAAACACCAAACCCCGGCACATGCACGTCAAAACCTAGTGCATATGCCGGGTGTGCGCAGCATCGCTGCGACAAAGACAATCAAAGACTGTCAGGAGAAAAACTTAAGCGTTTTCGGAGATCCACTTCTCAGTCAACGCGCCCTCGTTGGCCACCAGCTCGCCGAGAGCATCGGCAACCTTGGGCTCAATAGCCGGACCCATGAACGGGATGGTGACATCGACCTCGTTGTCGTAGGTCAAGGTGGTGGTGTCGCCGGAACCGGCGGCGGTCACGTGGCCACGGAAATCAACGGGAGCGCCCTTGACGTCGGCGGTGTAGTCGAAGGAGAAGTTCTCCCCCTCAAGCGCGCCGACAGTAACGACACGCTTGATCTTCAGGGACTGGGAAATCATGGCACGAACAGCCTCCGGGAGAAGATCCATCGGCATGATTTCGTACAGGACAGCCTCGTTGCCTTCGAAGGAGTGAACCTCGCCAGCTTCGGTGGACAAGTTCGCCACGTTGTACGCCCAGTAGTCGGCGTTGGTCAGGGCGGCGTGCACCTTGTCGGCGGGCTGATTAATGGTCACGGTGTGCTGTGCGCGAGAAGTCATGGACATAAGACTACCGTTAAGGGTATGTCCGAGACACAGCTGCCCCGCGACCTTGCCAACCTTGTGGCGAAAATCCCTGGTGCCGACACCATCGACACCACCTTCGCCGAACTGACCACCCTCCACATCGGTGGCCGCCCAGCGCTCGCCGTGCGCTGCACCACCACCGAAGCAATCGCCGCCACCGTGCGCACCCTCGACGACAACGAAATCCCAAGCCTCATCGTCGGCGGCGGATCCAACCTCGTAGTCTCCGGGCAGCCACTCGACCTCGTCGCCGTCATCATCGACAACCAGGACATCACCATCAACCCCAACACCGGCATCGTCACCGCCGATGCCGGCGTGGTGTGGGATGAACTGGTGGAAACAACCGTGGCCGCAGGACTCGGCGGACTTGAGTGCTTATCCGGCATCCCCGGCACCGTCGGCGCCACACCCGTACAAAACGTCGGCGCCTACGGCGTTGAAGTCGTCGACGTACTGCACCGCGTAGAGCTCTACGATCGCACCACAAAAAAGACCGAATGGGTCGAGCCGGCAGCACTGAACCTGTCCTACCGCTACTCCAACCTCAAATTCACCGCGCGTGCCGTAGTGGCCCGCGTCGAATTCGCCCTCAACACCGATGGGCTGTCCCAACCATTGCGCTTCGGTGAACTGGCACGAAAACTCGGCGTGGAAAAAGACGAAACCACCCCCCGCCGCGATCCACACCTAGTGCGCGACGCCGTGCTGGACTTACGCAACGGCAAAGGCATGGTCTACAACCCCGCAGACCACGACACCTGGTCCGCAGGATCCTTCTTCACCAACCCCATCGTTCCGGCAGCAGCAATCGACGAAGTCAAAGCAACAATTGCGCAACACGTTGATGAAGAAACCTTCGCCACAATGCCGTGTTTCAGCGTTGACGGCGGCTACAAACTCTCCGCAGCCTGGCTCATCGACAAAGCCGGATACACCAAGGGCTACCCCGGCGAAAACGCACCAGCCCGACTATCCACCAAACACACCCTGGCACTGACCAACCGCGGACAAGCCACCACCCAAGACATCGTCGATCTTGCCCGCGATGTTCGCGCCGGGGTGAAAAAGAAGTTCGGTGTGACCCTGGAGCCCGAGCCGGTGTGGGTGGGCGTCAGCATCGACAGTTAAGCCTTTCGACCTGTTCCGCCGGGTCTAAGTGAGTGCCTCGCCGGCGCGTTCCACGGCGTCAAGGGCCCGGTTAATGGTGATCATGGCTGCTTCTTCGGCGGGCCCAACGCTGAAAGTCAGCCCCTGTAAGGTGACGCGTGCTTGGCGGACGGCTTCGATGATGTCGTACCCGGAGGCGTAACGGTCGAGCCCCATTTTGTCGGCGGGGTAGTAGCCGGTGATCAACGGCAGCAACATGTCGACGAGCTCAGAGTCGGGGTTTTCCTTCAACACAGCCTTGAGATCCATCAGGAGGATTGCCGGCTGAAGCGCCTCGTGTTGGCGCAAATCATGGCTGGCATTGCGCACCGCTTCGCGATGCTCCGGGTGGGAATACGCCAGCTGCTCGAGGCCGGCGATGATGCGCCCCGCCCGGTGCAGCCGCGCATAGGGGGTGATCGTGCGGTTAATGATGTCTTTAAGTTGGGGCAGCCGGGAGGCCTCGATAAGCCAATCGTTAAGCGCGGCCGCCCCGTGGGCGGCTGTGGCACGACCCCGGAAGAGGCCGTATTCGCCAATCAGTTTCACGATGCGCTCAATCCCGCCATCGGCTTCCTCCACCGTGCCGAGAAGACCCCGCAGCAGGTCAATATCGTCCCGCTGTGAAAAACGCGCAATGTCGCGCGCATCGTTTTCAGTCAACGCCCCCGTGTGGGAAGTCTCCGCCAAAAGACCTGCAACCGGCACCACGGTGGTCAGATACTGCTTGAGTTCTCCCGCAATAGTTTCGGCATGCACGCAAGCCTGCTCGAAAGGATCCCGGTCGCCTAGCGCTCCTTGCGCGAACCCATCGGCCCGGGAGAGCACCCCGAGAGTATTCAGCGGGGTAAAACCCAGACTGGTGAGGAACTCCACCTCATCGCGGCGCGGGGTGGTGTCGAACAGGAAGATCGCAGCATCCGCGTCGACGGAGGCGTTTTTGGTTTGCTCATATCCTTCGATCAGCGCGCGCCGGGTGGCGCGTTCGTTGTCTTCGGTCAGCGTTGCCAGGCCTGGGGTATCGATGAGGGAGTAGTCGCGAAGTGGGGCTGCGGGCATCCAGCGGCGCACGTAGTTGATGCTGCGGGCGTCCGCCGGGAGTTCGGCGACCTGGCCGCGTTTGGTGTTGATGGCAATGCTTTCCCCGTTGAGTAGGTGCGCGACCGCGCGGTCTGGGGCGCCGTACTCGAACACGGTGACAACGTTGGTGGCCTCCAGGGCCGCGGTTTCTGATGCGGGACTGCCGATCAGCGCGTTGACGAGGGTGGATTTGCCTGCCTTGAGTCGTCCGACGATGACGATGCGTGGCGCGGAGGTCAAGCTAGCGGTGATTGCATCCAGTTGTTCCTCAAGTGAGGGGGCGGTGCTGCGCAGACGCTCAATAGTGTCGAGCAGGGTGCGGGTGATGGGGTCCAAGGGTAACCGTGACTTTCTTAACCGGGTTGTGCTGCGGGAGGTGCTTTTTTAACAGGCGAGTTCTTGTGAGGGGGTGGTGCTGGCGACTGTTGCCGCATAGGCGTTGATTTCGTCGATGAGTTCTTCGGCTTTGGTGATGCGGGTATCGATGATGCGAATGTTTTTGCTCAGGCTGGCGATTTTTTCTTCGCGACGCTTTTTGTCCCGGGTGGCGGCGGCTTCTGCATCGCGAATGGCGCGTTGGGTTTGCTCAATACTGGTTTTGAGGTGTTCGCGGTAGCGGATGACGATTGCGGGGCGGGCTTGGGCGAGGGTGTTGTCGAGAATCCGGTTGGTGAACACTCGGGTGGAGTTGGAGGTGGTGTTCATCCACGCCAGCAGGTTGTTTTTTCCGGCTCGCATGGCGCGGAATCCGACGTTGATGGCGATCCACCCGGCCCCGGCGGCGAGGCCAACACCGGTGAAGGAGACAACGCTGGCGAGGATGCCGCCGATGGCGCTGCCGCCAGAAAAGCCCATCATGAGCATCATGGGGTCGAAGATGCCTTCGCTTTTCTTTTTGACCTCGGCGTGGGTGGGTTGTTGGGCTTGAAGTTGGGCGCTGATGGATGCTTGGATTTCGTCCCACGCGTCGGGGCTGTCGAAGCGCGGCTCGATGATGGTGGTTTTTAGCTCAGATGCAAATTGTTCCACTGATGTCAGCACTGCCTTTTGGAAGTCTTTTTCCATCTGGGCGGTGAAGTGTTGTGGGTTTTTGCGCAGCACCGCCATGCCGTGGCTGTTGATGCGGTTGGTCCAGTCGCTGCGAATGGATTCCAGCTCACTGTCCAGGGTGCTCATCGCGCCTTGACGGATCAGGGTGAGATCTCGTTGGAGATATTGTTCCCACTGCTCGGCGTCTTTTTTGAGGCTGTTGAGGCGCGCTAGGTCAGCCTCAAGTGAGGGGACCGCTGCGGCACCTTCGGTGATGGTGGTGAGCTTTGATTGGAACTGCGAACGCGCAACGCGTAGCTCTTCGACGGCGGTGCGCAGGGCGTTGACGGTGGGGAAGAGTTCGGCAGTGCGGAAACGATCTTTGATGGCTTCCCGCAGGGGGATGATCCCGGAGATTTCTTCCGCCCCCGGGGTGTCGCGAACGGCGAGCAGGCTGCTCACGGGAAGTACTGGCACGCTGCGGGCCATGTTCTCGCTGATGATCCGCTTGTTGTCAGCGAGGATTTCCCGCCACCGGGTGGTGTTTTTATCAATCTTGGTGACCGCCACGATGATGGAATCCGCGTGCGCGCCGGCCTGTTTAATGAAGCTCATCTCGGGCGCGGTGATGGGGGTCGACGCATCGACAGCGATCACCAGGACACATGCCTGTTCCAGAGCTTGCTGCGCTAGCTCCGCGTGCGCCGGAACCAAGCCACCCACCCCCGGGGTGTCGATCACGACGACATCATCCATCGGTGTCACTCCGACGGGCACAGTAACGCGGGTGGGGGTGAAAGACTCAGGGCCCGAAGCTGTGAGGGAATTCGCCTCAGCGCGTTCGTCAATGAAGTGGGAGAGCTCGGTGTGGGCAACTTCGACCATGCCGTCAGCAGACCAAAGCTGCGCGGTGGGGCTTGGTGCCTCCGACGGCACCAGTGCGATGGGAATGGTGGTTGCGGAATCCACCGATTCGGGGCTGGCCCCGGCGCGCCCCACCAAGGCGTTGGCCAGCGAGGATTTTCCGCGCCCGACTTCACCGACGATTACTACTGTTTTCGCTTGGGATGATGAGTCGAATTTCGCCCAGGTTCGTTTCACCACGTCTTCGCGCCCCAGTTTGCTTAATGCCCCATCGAGCATGCCTTCAAGCTGTGCTTTCGCGCGGGACCGAAACTCAGTTGGCGTCGTGGTTGTCACGGGCGAAAACTCCTGAAAGGTAGGGGTATGAAACGTCTTACAGCGTACAACGAACAGTGTCGTAAGGGGACACCGTTAAGGGGTGAATGTGCGGGTGGGGGAGGTGGTTATGGGTGGGAGGTCGGGATTCATCACCCACGTCACCGGCCCCCAAATGGGGGTTGATGTGGGGGCTTTTGTGCGGGAAATGTGGCGCGCCCTGGTGTGAGGTGTGTGGGTTTTGCCAGTATTGATTGTGCTGCGTTTGTTCCAAAAAGTAGCGTCGCGCACTTCACCGTTTTTGGGTGAGGATTTCCGGGTGGAGGTAACCCTTGACTGCGTGCGCGCCGTCAAAGACACATCCCCACAGGCTTAGGGAGTTTTTTCACCGAGGAGTTCGATGATGTTTGGTTCCATGCGCGCGGCCGAAGCAGAGACGTTTGCGAGGTTCGCGGCGAGTGCGCATCCTGTCAGCGCTTGCAGCGCATCTGGTAGCCCGTCGGGCACCCAGGCAGCCGGGGTAAAGCCTCCTTTGCTAACGGCGTTTTACCCCACCGAGTACACAAAGATCGAAGACAATGCGAAAAATCGCCAAAACTACCGCACTGCCGGTGAAAGCTGTGCGATTGCTGAAGCGCTCCTTTTGCCCTTCGAAAGCGTTGAACGCCTTATGGAAGGCAATGGCGCTGCCGACATGCCAGACACCCTCCTCGTGCAATCCATCGACGCCACAAAGACCGCCAGCGAAAAGACCTCAGAAATGTGCTCCCAAAAATTCGGCCGTTATATTGCCGAAGCCAACGGCGCCAGGGGTGAAACACCAGATCTAGGAGCCGAAAAACCACAGCAGCGCATCTGCAAACGAATGGCAGTGCAATACGCAATCTTCCGTCACACCCAAAGCCAGGGCTTTACCACCGGAAACTAACACCCAAGGAGCAACCCTCACCCAAGGTTTCACGCACCCCAACACCACAGGCGACTGTGGTGCTGCATGAAACCTTTTCGGCGGTTTAATACGTCCAATAAAACACCAGGCTCCACCACAACCAACGGCGCCAAACTCCCTGAGACACACGAAGACAAAACCCAAGACACCCAAGACACCCAAGACAAGGAACACCCCACATGACTACCCCACAATGGTCCCTCGGCATCGACTTCGGCACCTCCAACACCGCCGCCGCCCACACCAACGCCATCAAAGGCAACGTCGAAACAGTCAACCTTGCCCACGGGCGCAACACCATGTCTTCCAGCGTTTACATGGAAAACCCAGACGCCGTCGACACTGGAGACGTCGCCCTAGCCAAAGCCGAAAACAATCCCCAAGGCTTCATTCCCGCACCGAAAAGACTCATCCCTCAACAAATATTCCAACTAGGCGGAATGGACGTCCCAAGTGCCGTGCCAGTCGCCGCCGTGCTGCAATCAGTGCTTAAAAAAGCCTCCCGCGAACACGGCGGAACCCACCCCGGCCACCTCGTCCTCACCCACCCCGAAGCCTGGTCGGACGCAGAAATCAAAGTCCTTCTCGAAGCGGCAGAATCCCTCGGGCTAGGCGCCGAAAACATCACGACGGTATCCGAACCCCAAGCCGCCGCGCACTACTACTCCGCCGCCAACAAACTCGAAGCCGGCCAAAAAATCGGAGTCTTTGACTTCGGTGGCGGCACCCTCGACATTGCAGTCCTTGAAGCCCAAGGCGACGGATCCTTCAACGTGATCGCGGCCCGCGGCAGCAATGCCATCGGCGGCAAAACCTTCGACGCGCTGCTGCGCAAATGGGTCGACCGCCACCTCGAAGACAACCACCCTGACCTCATGCAATACCTCCGCCGACACGCCAGCCTGTCCGAACGCTACGCCCTTGAGGACTCCATTCGCCGCGCCAAAGAACTCTTAAGCGAATCCGCATCCGCAACCATCAGCATCGTCACCGACAAATTCGACACCGAGCGGCTGCAGATCACCCGCGGTGAATTCGAAGAACTCATCGCCCCAGTTTTAGAACAAGCCACAACACTGACCCGCGCAACCCTCACCGACGCGGGCATCGACCACAACAACCCACTCGTCGCGCTGTACCTCACCGGCGGATCATCACGCATCCCCATGGTTCAAGAACAGCTAAAAGACCTCGGACCCATCGCAACCCTCGACGACCCCAAAACCGTCGTCGCCCAAGGTGCATTGGCAGCCGCCCAAGGAGTACTCCGGGCAGTCGCCATCAACACGGGCGAAAAAACACAAACACCCCACACGCCCCCACCCCCAAACACCCCAGCCGCCGAGCAAACCCAACAACTCCCACAAGTCCCCGAAACACCACCAGCCAAACAGCGCGCCACAAAAGCCAACAAGTCCACCAAGACCCCACTACTCATAGGAGCCGCTGTCCTGGTTGCCGCGCTAGTTGGTGGTGGCGTGTTCTTCGCCAATCAGTCCAGTGACTCTTCGTCCACAAACGCAGCAGCAACCACCACAACCCAGCCCGCACAACAACCCGAAACCACTGCCGCCGCACCAGTGAAGAACACGGACGCTGCGGAAGCGCAAGACAATGCCTCCTCGGATGCATCAGCGCAGCTGCGCAAGCAGTTCATCGACAAGGTTCCAGCAGGCATCACAGTTGATGAACCCTCGTGTAACTACAGCGAAGGAGGATTGGAAACCTCCCTCAATTGCTACGTTAATGTTCCGAACCAAAATGAGTACGCAGAATCATCACTATCAATGAAGATCGTCATTGATGAGCGAATGGTGAAGGTTACGGCCCAGCAAATTCGGGACGGCAAAACAGGCCCCATCTCGCCTAAGGTTAAGCCTCTGATAATTGACACAGGCAATCCCAAAGTTTTTGCTGTTGCACAAGAGTCCTTGAGCAATTTCGAACTCTGCTTTGCAAACGTCTCGGAGGACGTCGCGGGTTGCGTGCGCGGATTCAAAACCCAACAGTCCGCTGAAGCTTTCGGTAGAGACTACAAAATCTTCTAATCGCGAGAAGTAGACATCAAAACTCGGCATCCAGGTCTACTGGTGCCGAGTTTTGCATGTTTCGGGCAGTTAGCACAGCGGCCGGCTTAGAGGCTGACATGCTTGCTTTTTGTGGCCGTTTCAAAGCGAATAAGACCGTGATTTGCACCAGGTACGGCATCCAATGACCGGCATCCGCATCTTTCTCACAACCCTCTTTGAACAGCAGAAAAACTATTTCCTTTTAAGCCCTGTGGAGATTTTTTAGGGTTTTTCAATTCGAGTTGTTACCTTTCGGCGGTCTCGGCACGTCAAAGAAATACAAGCACACAAAAGAGTCAGCAAAACCACGGCTCTGACTGGAAAACCGAAAGTTCAGTTCGGAATGTGCTTGAGCCGCAAAGCTATCAATCGCAAGCTTTGACGACTTTGGGAAAAAACATCGCAACACCTTCGAAAGGATCTGCCATGAGCGGAGAAAACCTCACCACCGAGACCACCCAGTATGACAACTCGAACGACATCAGCAGCAAAGATCTTGAAAATGCTGTGAACAACCAGCCCTCTGAAAATACCGACCCCGAAAAGATCGACCTGGATCAGGAATCTACCGCGCAGGCGGGATCGCCCGCAGAAGGTTTCGACACCCCGAACCCCGAGGACTACGACTACTACAGCATCCGCGACCTCGATGGTGATGGCGAAAACGACAGCATCGTCACCCGCAAGGACGACATCACCGAAACGCATCACCTGGAAGACGATCAAGTGGTCTCCATCGAAGCAGACCTCAACGATGACGGGATTGCTGAAACCCTGGCAACTGTCCACGACGAAAACACCATCCGGCTCATCCAGGACACCACCTTGGACGGCACCAGTGACCGCGAAGTGTTCATCGACAAAGCCACTGGCAAGACCATCGAGGAAATCAATTACACCGAAAACGGCGCCGCCAGCGTCCTCGCCGACACTGACGGTGATGGGATCGTGGACCTCGAAATCCAAGACACTGACGGCGACGGGGTGATGGACACCATCGCTGTCGATAGCGACGCAGACGGACACGTGAACTCCATCTACCGCGATGTCGACGGCGACGGCACCATCGACCAGCTGGACACCGATCTGGATAACACCGACGGCATCCTCGAAACCACCCTCACCACTGACAACCTGGACGCCGGCAACCTCGGCACCGTGGATGAGTTCATGAGCCAGCTTCCTATCCATGGTGCAGACGCGCTCAGCCAGGAAATGCCAGACAGCGACTACACCAGCGACCTGGCAGATTCGGGCTCCCTCGGCACTGATGACTGCGACATCGACCTCTAAGCACTCCACCTCGGGGCATGACTAATTGGCATGCCTCACCCCACACCCACCCATCAAAAACCACCGAACGTGAGGACAAAAAATGAGCGACTTCGACCTGAACAACTACACCGCTGCCGAGCACCTGCTAGACCACAGCGATGGTCTCGCGGATACCACCAGTACTGCAGAAGACGATTCTGTTTACAGTGACCCCGTAGCGACACCAGCCGTTTCCGCCCCGGAAATTTTTAACCATGAGGCCTTTCAGACCGGCAGCGAAGGCCCGCTGGGGCTTACTTCCGAAGACATCGACAACCTCAACTGGATTGAAGATAACCAAGGTGGCATGTTCGCCTACGCCGCCGATGGAACCTACATTGCTCTCGACGGCCCGACTGGAACTATCACGGTGCAATATCCAGATGGAACAATCACACAAGTCATGGCCGATGGGGCCACCTATACCTGGGGGCCGGGGGAAAACAGTCCCGCCTCCGGGGAGGACGCCATCGATGTCCAAAACACCGGTGATTACACCTACGAATACGACAACACCGGCACCGACTACAGCCCAGAGACCGTTGATGATGTGCCAGTTATTGAGGAGTGGGATGGCGTCTACGGAAACTCCTACGCATGGCACGACGACTGGTTCTACCAGGAAGTTAATGGGTACTGTGGTCCGACTTCCGTTGCCATCATCGCCAACGAATTCCTCGGAGAGCAGATCAACAACCCCGACTATGTGGTGTCAATTGCTTATGAGCTGGGTCTGGTCGAAGACATCAGCGAGGGAATGTATCCCGACGATATTTGCCAATTGCTCAACGCCATGGGGGTGCCGGCCACACTGACGCATTCGAGCATGGAAGATCTGGCGGCGAAACTAGAGATGGGATACGGGGTGCTTGCGTCGGTCGACTCGGGTGAAATCTGGGGAGACGACGAAGCGGACTTCTATCGTGAAGATAACGTTTCCGACCACGCGCTGGTCGTCACGGAGATCAACGTTTACGAAGGCACCGTCACCCTCGCAGATCCCGGAACCCCCGACGGTAATGGATTACAAGTTTCCATCGAAAAATTCGCTGATGCTTGGGAAGACAGTGGCTTCCGGATGATTGTTACCCAACAGCAGGACGCGAATTTGATGGACGAAGAACTGCTCACTCCCGTCAGTGCCGGTGGTAGCATGACTGAAAACTCACCAAACCTTGCTTTGGTGAACTTGTCCGGAACTGATCCGATCAAGTAATCCAAGCTCTACACCGCAGGAAGTAGGACCATGGGTACCAACGATTCTTCCGCAGGGATGGACACCGATCTATTCCCCATCGTTGAACTATCTGACAGCCGTTGGGAAGAAATTCTCCACAACGGCATGACGCAGCCTACTGACCTCGAATACACCTTGGGCGTCGTTACTGACGAGGACCTCATCTCCGATGACGACCTGGATTTTGACCTCGATGACCTTGATGATGTCGATGACGAAGCCGGGCAGGAAGACGATGAAGACCTAGAGCTCGACGATATCTCCCTGTCCGATGACATCGACGAAGACTCCGGGGCTGAAACCTTCGGGGCTGACAGCCTCAGCGAACCGTCTGTATCGGAACCATTAGAACAATCCGACCTGTCTGTTGACAGCGGTGAAGACGAGTTGATGAGTCCTCACCACACCGAAGACTTCGGAACCACAGACAATTCAACTGGCGATCTGTGGTAACAGGGAAGAATTGTTTTAAGGATCAGTAACGATGGCTCTGAATAATGAATCTGCCCTGCTAGCAGCTGCCCGAAAAGGTGACGGCCAAGCCTTCGGTGAGCTCGTCACCAACTACCGGCTAAAAGCCTTCAACGCTTGCCTGCGCATTACCGGCAACCACCATGATGCAGAAGACGCCCTCCAAGCGGCTGTGTACCTGGCCTGGAAAAACCTAGACAAATTCCGGGGCGAAGCAGGTTTCGGAACATGGTTCTATCGCATTGCATCAAACGCAGCAATGGACCTTCTGCGCCGCCGCAAAGAAGCAAGCAGCCTTGACGAGGACGGTTTCGGAAACGAAGTGCAGCTTGAAGACTCCACCGCCACCTTCGAATCCCAACTCGCCGAAAACGATCGGCTCAATCAAGCGCTCGACAACCTCACGGATGAATCCCGGGAAGCTCTCGTACTCTTCGCCGTTGTGGGAATGAAGATCGCCGAAATTGCCAAGCACCAGGACTCATCAGTATCTGCCACTAAGGTCCGGATTCACCGAGCCAAAAAGGCACTGATACCACTGTTGGCTTAGGAAGATTCTTTAACGTATTCAAGTCAGAAAAAGGTGTGGCCTCGACTTTCCATAGTCGAGGCCACACCTTTATTTGTTGTTATTGGTTGGGGGTGAGCTTTACGGCCGTTCCCGTCGCGGTAACCATGAGCATTCCGCCCTGGCCGATCGAACTGTAGTCGAGCTTCACGCCGACAATAGCGTCAGCGCCAAGCTCGCCGGCGCGACTCCACATCTCCGCGAGAGCTGCTTCGCGGGCTTGCGCGGCCTCATACTCGTAGCTTTCGCTGCGGCCACCAACAATGTTTCGGAATCCGGCCGCGATGTCCTTGACAGCATTGATGCCGGCGACGGTCTCACCTGATACAACGCGGAGGTATTGGGTGATGGTGTGGCCTTCGACGCTGTTGGTTGTAGTGACGATCATGGTGATCCTTTCTTCCAAACAAATTGAAGCCGTTCAACAAATGAAGGTTTCAATTTCTCTGGAACGATTTTGATGGGCAAATAGTGCAACCTTCATCCGTTGAGGCTTGAATAATTGGTTCGCTAACTGCATTTATTGGCCAGTGTCTCGAAAAGCTCGAGAATCTCGCTCCTTGAGTAAAGGCCCTGGTATTTCAGGATAACAACTTCTGTGCCATATCGGGGTGTGACCTGAAAGCCCAGATACTGCTTGGGGGGAGAAGAGTCTGATTTTGGGGGTAAGCAGGGGGTATTGCAGATAATTTGTAACCTTTCGGCTTGTAGCATTCGTCTAAGAAACGTACCTAAAAGAAACAACTTGTGGAGGTAACAAGTGCGAAGTGCACGCGCAAAGTTGATCCCGGTAGCCGCCCTGTTTACCGGCGCGATGCTAACGCTGAATGCATGTGGCGTAGACGCTCATGATGAAGCAGAACAGGCGAAGACCGCAGCTTCGCCAGCAGAAGCGGCACCAGTGTCCGACTCTCAGGCGGACGGCGCTAAAAAGAAGGGAAAATTTGATACTGGTGAATATAAAACTGACTACAAAGATCTGAATGCGCGCAGCGGGAACTCCTTCAAGCGGATTATTGAAAGCTCAGTAATGTCGAATTATCTTGTTCTTCCATCTGAGCTTGACCCGCGTTTCACAATTTCGAGTGTTGCGGCCCCAATGGCTAATGTGAAACAGTTCGACGAAAACATGCATAATCTTGCTCAGGATCCGGTGGAATGGGTTTTGAAAGGAACCCAACCAACGGGAATTTTCGATGGGATGGAAACGGATTTCCTGGGGGGATACTTCTATGAAGCAGCTTCGCCCGAAAATGCAAAAAATTCTACCTTCGAGTATGAAGACGGATTTTATGGTGGAGCCGAAACCGCTGTAATTCGCGTAGGAAAACCTGAACAGGCTCGTCAGGTCGTAAACGCTCTGATGGAGAGGAATAACTCCAAGGCAACCGGCGAGCTGGAGACTTCCTATCTTCAAAACACTCCAGATTTGAAGAAGTTTTTGAGGATTCCGAGCGACGACGGGCTCAAAGATGGATATGTCATCGCTGTGCACGGTGAATACATCCTCATGGCGATGGTCTCGACCAACGAGCCCATGGATCAGTTCCTCAAGACCTACAACAACTATGCAGACGCATTCCTAGCGAAGGAACCAGCGTTGATTTCGGAAGCCCCGGTCGAGAGAACTGTCTATGGGTACGGCACTAGTCACAAACTCGAGCCGGTTGATCCAGACGGAGTTCTCAGCTTGACGGTTCCTCTTTTGGATGAGCAATTCCAAGCGGGCGCATCCCTTCAGCGGCTGGGGGAGCGGGGAACCATTGGTTATGCAAAAAATGCTGATGAGGCCCGCCAGCTCATGGAAAACGAAGGAATGTTGCCGTCGAGCGCAGAGCGTGCAACGTTCGTGCAGCGCTACGAAAGCGAGAATTTTGCCGCACGAGACTTCAAGCGGAATTCCTTGGAAATTGAGAATCCTGCAGACCCCTTAGCTAGCGGAAGCTACGAGGAGCCACAGGGTGTTCCAAACACCGTTTGCGGCGAAAAGAACCTCACCACCATGTCGATCCTCACCTGCATTCAGCAATATGGCCCTTACGTGGCAACAGGTAAGAGAGTCGTTAAAGACAAGGACGGCAACTTGGAGGGGGCTCGAAAAGAGCTATCGCAGTTGATGGCTGCGCAATACGAACTGTTCGAAAACGCTAAAGAGGCGGGGGCCTTTGAAGAAGAAACCAACTGACGGTTTTCGCGGAATAAATCTAAGACTTCTGGATAGGAATGAAATGAGAAAAAATACGATCTTCACTGTATGTGTGAGTGTGTCAAGTTTTTTGTGTGTGAACTTCGGCTTACAGGTAAGGCTCGAACCGATCCGGGTAATGTGCTGACAGCTGATTGATGGCCGCAACCCACCCAGTCACACGCACCCCCTCAACAAACCGGCTCGTTCCCGCACGGGCACGCCCGGCCTTCTTTTTCGTTTTCTCCGCCTGCCGGTCCTCGATGTGGCAGATCATCAACCACAACGCCTTGACCGCGGCAGCATCATTAGGAAACTGCCCCCGATTCCTTGTCGCTTTACGCAACTGCGCATTCATCGACTCGATCGCATTCGTGGTGTAGACAACCTTCCTCGCCTGCGGCGGGAACTGCAAAAACGGTATGAAACGCTCCCACGCATCCCGCCAAGCCTTCACCGCCTGCGGATACTTCAGCCCCATGTCGCTGGCATCAAACTCGTCCAAAAACGCAAGCGCCTGCTCTGCCGTTGCAGCGGTGTAGATCTTCTTCAAAGCAGCCGCGACCGCGCTACGGTCCTTTGCCGCCACCCACCGCAGTGCGGTGCGGATCAGGTGCACCACACAGGTCTGCACCATCGCATCAGGCCAGGTGGCCTGCACCGCCTGTTCGAAACCTTTCAGCCCATCACAGCAGACGATGAACACATCTTTGACCCCACGGTTAGCCAACTCCGCACAGACCTGGGCCCAAAACGCCGCGCCCTCATTGTTTGCGATCCACAGCCCCAAGATCTGCCGGGTACCCTCCATGGTGATGCCGACCGCCATATAGCAGGCCTTGTTGACGACCCGGGCACCATCACGGATTTTGATGCGCAAAGCATCCAGGTAGATCACCGGGTAGAACTCCTCTAAGTCCCGGTGCTGCCAGGCAAGTACCTCATCTAGGACCTGGTCGGTGATCTGGGAGATCGTCTCATGCGACAAATCCACACCCAACGTGGTGGCCAGGTGGTGCTGGATGTCACGAAGGCTGGTGCCTGCGGCATACAGAGAGATGATCAGGTCGTCGACATCGGTGATCCTGCGGGCTCCTTTGGGCACCATCCGTGGGGTGAAGCTGCCGCTGCGATCCCTGGGCACGGTGATGTCGATAGGCCCGTACTGGGACTGGACGGTTTTGTTGTAGGAGCCGTTGCGGTGATTGTCGGCCGTGCCGTGGCGGGCTTTGCCTGTGCGGTCTCCTGCTTGGTAACCGAGGTGGGCGTCCATTTCGGCTTGCAGTGCGGTGTTGATCCCGGTCTGGATCATCGAACGCACCATGTCGTTGATGTCGGTTGATGATGTGGCGAACTCTTTGAGGATCTCGGCGAGTTCAGGGCTGGACATCAGTCGCTTCTCTAGTTGTTTAAGCCGGGCTTTGTCTTGCGGGTCGCGGGTGGTCATGGTGGTCATTGTGGAGCATCCTCCTCGATGGCTGGTGATTTAACACGTCACACACAAACCATCTGACACTCTCGTATGTGTGGCCGGCACGCTCTTATTGGGAGCATGCAGCGCACCGGACTCCTCTGAAGCAGTACAAGGAGTCAAGGATGCAAAAGGAAACTCCACTGAAGCAACGTCGGTACAGGCTGCCTTTAATCCGGACAACCTAGACACCGGAGACTATCAAACAACTGTCCGTCCTCCGTATCAGGATCCGGACAACTTCCGGGCAGCAACCATCATTGAATCAACTGAACTTGGCGATAATTTGCCGCTTCCCATCGAAATCGATCCGCGATTCGATCGGTCCCTGGGTGGACTGGAGCTCTTTCACTTTTCAAAGATTGCCCTGACTGTGAGTATGCAGCTCGGCGAGCTGCTCAAGAGTCGTGAAGATGATCTGCATTCAGGCTTCATTAATGGCGGAACGAACAGTGACAAAACCGATGGCGGGATTGATATCAAAAACGTTGTGCTGCGTTTTTCCAGTCCAGAAGTTGCGCAGGAAGTTGCTGAAGATTTCTACAAGGTCCGCTTGGACCCTGAGGATCAATACCACTTCGTTGACGTTCAAGACCTGAATTGGTCTGCTGGCAATTATCCCATTCGATTCCAGGGCAAAGTTGGCGGTTTGGACGAGAAGCTAACGATTCCCGTCATCAACGAGAAGGCGCCGGTGCCTGACTACCTTATTTCTGATGTTGATGACGTAATTGCCTCGTTTACGCATGATGAGTACTTTTTCTTGGTCAAGTTCACGGGACGTAGTGCGGATGAGGAATTTATCACCGGATACATGGAGAAGGCGTATCCGAAGCTGATCGAAGGCATCGATAACGCTCAGACTCAAAAGACTAAGAGTGGCTATGGCAAGGTAGACCGAATTCGGAATGCTGATAAAGGTGGCCTTCTGCGGCTGTCACCTTCGTTCCAAGAATCTGACAAGAAGACTCAGACGGTACCTATGCCGGCAGTCATGAATAAGCGCCAAGCGGTTTCCACCTTCTCTGACCCCCGAGCGACGCTCGAGGAATTTGAAGAAGCCGGAGTTACGAAGATTGCTAGAAATGGCACGATGATTATCGAAACATCGTCTGAAAATGCCGCTGCCAAGCTATATGAGTTTCTACGGGATGGCTATGCCGAGGATGGAACTCTCGAAGAGTACAAAGATCCCCAAGGATTGCCCAACACAACATGCTTTGAGGGGATTAATTCGAAGGGATCACCTAACGAAGAATGCATTCAGCAGTATGGTCGTTATGTTGTCTCGGCAACTGGGATTGGTTCGGCGGATGAAGACCCCGATCGTAAGCAGCTTCGCTTGGGAATGACTCAAAGAATGGCAGCTCAATACCTTATTTTTAAGGATGCTGAAGGAAAAGACTTGACCGCTGAATAGGAAGCGGTGTGGCGGCTGGATCCGATTAATTTTGGATCTGGCCGCTTTGCAGATGATTCTTACCAGCGTGGATGTTTTGGTTCTTTCTCTGAAACCCCTGACTCATTGGTCGTGTTCAAAGATCAAGACTCCGACCGAAAACCTATCTTGAAAACGAAGCATAATTGCAATCTAGGAACGAGTGAACCGTGATGAGTACTTCAGACTGGACTCTTGGTATTGATTTTGGAACATCCAATACCGCTGCCGCGCATGAAAGCACAGGCGAAGCGCTGGTCGAGACAATTAACTTGTCTAATGGAAACAACACCATGCCATCTTCGGTGTACATGGAGTCTCTGGACGCGGTGGAAACTGGGGAATCAGCTATTGCCAAAGCCGAAGTTGATCCTAAAGGCTTTATTCCCGCACCGAAGCGTTTGATTGCTCAACAGTCATTCCATTTCGGGGGCGTCGAAGTTCCAAGTTCGGTTCCTGTCGCAGCGGTGTTGAGTGCAGTAGTACAGAAAGCAGTGCGAGAACATGGCGGGAATCGGCCAGCTCAACTCGTGCTTACGCACCCTGAAGCCTGGTCGGAATCTGAGATTCGTGTATTGCTCGAAGCTGCGCAATCTTTGGGGCTTGGGACGGAACATATCACCACTGTTTCGGAGCCTCAGGCAGCTGCTCATTATTATTCTGCCGCTCGCAAACTCGAGCCTGGTGAGAAGATTGCCGTTTTTGATTTCGGTGGCGGCACTCTAGATGTAGCAGTTTTGGAAGCGCAAAGTGATGAATCTTTTAAGGTCATTGCTGCGCGGGGTAGTAACGCAATTGGCGGTAAAACGTTCGATGCGTTGCTGCGAAAATGGGTTGATCGGCAACTTGAAGACAATAATCCGGAGTTGCTTGAGTACTTACGCAAGAGTGCAACGTTAGCGGAACGTTTTGCGCTGGAAGACTCGGTGCGTCGGGCAAAAGAGCTGCTCAGTGAGTCTGCATCGGCGACGGTCAATGTTGCAACGGACTCTTTTGATACGGAGCGTCTGCAGATTTCTCGCAGCGAGTTTGAAGCGCTGATTGCACCGGTGCTGGCTCAGGCGGTCAATCTCACGCGAGCGGCTTTATCTGATGCGGGAATTGCTGAGTCTGATGATTTGGTGGCGCTCTATTTAACCGGAGGTTCATCCAGGATTCCCGTTGTTCAAGAGGAAATGAAGTCGGTGGGTCCTGTTGTGACTCTGGATGATCCGAAGACTGTTGTTGTGCAGGGGGCACTGGTAGCCGCGCGACGTGTGGTCCGCGGGGTAGCAGCGACTGATTATCAGGGGTCGCACCCGGGTGGTGAACAGCCGGAGTCTTTGAGTTCGAGCAATGATGCTTCGCAGGAGACGAATGTCCTGCCTGTCGTTAATGATGTCCAGCGTGAGTACAAGCCAGTAGCTGAAGCAAGTCCTAAGAGGCGCGTTGTCTTAGCACTCGGAATCTTGTTGGTTCTCCTGCTTGTGGGTCTGGGTGGTTTTGTGTGGAGCAAAAATTCGGGGAGCGAAGGTGCTGTGCAGGGGCACGCAGATGGGGAGCAGGCATCGGTTGAGCCTGCAGGGGATCGGCTGGAGGGTGACACGCTTAAGCAAGCGAATCATGCGGAAGAGCCTGGTGATGTGAAAGCTTCATATGTCGCAAAAATTCCCGCAGCACTCAAGGGGGATCTTGCGGATTGCAAGTACCACGAAAGCACTTCTGGAAAAGCGGTGAAATGCGCGCTGGGTGGCGTAGGCGTAAAAGAGTTTTCAGAAAGTGGAGGGCCGCTGGAATTGGACTTCTTTATCGACAAGCTAGAGGCGATGAAGAAGGCGGGGTCGATCAGGGACGATAACGTTTACGGAATCAATGGCGAACCGGCGTTAATTCTTGATACCGGGGATCCTAAAACTTTTGCGCGGATTGTTAATTCTGGGAGTGCGTACACTCTAGAATTTTCCAACCTGAATGAAGTTTTTTCTGGAAGCGTTTCCGGTTTTGTCGATCGTGATGCGGCTCAGCGCTTTGCCGACTCCTCCTCGCTCATTTAGGGGCTGTGCGAACGACCCTGGGTGAAGATGCTTTAAGGCGGGGGAGTTGAGGATCGGGTCGGAGTTGTAGCTTTGGGCTTGGTACTTGCAGTGTTTAAACGCACAGGGGCTCGTGTGGTTTTTCACACCCCGCCTTGTCGTTTGGCTTGAACCTTTCTGTTCATATGCATTCTGCGATGGCGCCCTCGTGGATGGAACGCCCAAGTTTGCTCAGATTGCAGCCCTGCACTACCTGTGTTTTTGTGGTTTTGTGTGGGTTTTTGTGTGGTTCGGGTGGGCTTTGACAGCGTGCGCTAATGGCAAAAGAAGTCTTTTGGGGGAAGTGGGAAGGCTCGCCGCCGTGTGAGTGCTGTGATTGGGCATTGGCAATATCTGCGATTTTCCTGCGACAATGGAGGGGATTCGCATTCTTGAGTGAGGTGCATCAGCTGTCGATTTGTGTCGATGCTGGTGTTTTTCGCTTATGGGGTGAAGAAGGTGCCGCTTCTGAGCCGCGTTGGTTTTCCCAACGTATGCGTCAAACCAGAAATAAAACCACACAGTAACCCCAGGGTTAGGGCGATCGTGGCGCATGCCGCGACCAGCTGCCGATTTGCCAGTTGTTTTGGTTTCTTGGTGTTTTCGGCATCTTCTTGGGGTGGGAAGAAGTATGGGCATTCGTAATGCTTGAATACCTGGCGGCGAATCCGCTGCTGATGATTTTTCTGTTCCTCGGCCTCGGCATGGCGGTCGGCAGCATCAAAGTAAAAGGCGTGTCTTTGGGTGCGGCTGCGGTGCTGTTTTTGGCTATTGGTGTGTCGGCTTTTGCTAAGCAGCATGGGGTGGAGTTGGCCATCCCGGATGCGGTGGGGCAGGTCGGCTTGGCGACACTGACGTTTTCGATCGGTATGGCAAGCGGGCCGAACTTTTTTGCCGCGATGAAAACGGCGTGGGCCCCGTTGATTTTGCAGACCATCGTCATTGTTGCCTGTGGTGCCGTGGCGTTCGGGTTGGGAAATGCTTTCGGTTTGTCGCCGGGCATTATTGGTGGAACGTTTGCGGGTGCACTGAATTCGACTCCGACGTTGGCGGCGGTTGCTGCTTCGTTTCCTGAGGCGACGGTGGGTTATGCGGTGGCGTATCTGTTTGGTGTGCTCGCGCCGCTGGGGTTTATTTTGTTGGCGTTGCGTCATAGCGCACAGGACAAGGATGAGCCGCAGCCGGTGGAAAACGTCACCATCCGTGTGGAGCGCAACGATGGGCCGACCTTGGGTGATGTGGGTGCGCGTGCTGGTCAGGAGTTGACGTTTTCGCGTATCCGCCACGGGGATGATGGCCCTGTGGTGCACCCTGTGGCCGGGGATGTGTTGCGCCGGGGGGATCTGTTGACGGTGGTGGGTACGGCGGAGTCTGTGCGTGCTGCCACCGAGTATTTGGGCCATAGTTCCCATCATTCTTTGATGGTGGATCGGCATGATTTGGACTTCCGCCGTATTACGGTGTCGAATCCGAAGTTGTATGGTCGCCGGCTGTCCAGCCTTGATGTGGAGGAGCGTTTCGGCGCGACGATTTCTCGGGTGCGTCGGGGTGATGTGGACATGATCGCTACCGGGGATGTGCAGCTGCAGCCCGGTGATCGGGTGCGCGTGGTGTTCCCTGCGGGGATGCTGAAAGATATTTCTGACTACTTTGGGGATTCTTCCCGCGGGTTGACCTCTATTACGCCGGTGGCGCTGGGTATTGGCATGACCTTGGGAATCTTGTTGGGGGCGGTCAATATTCCCCTGCCGTCGGGTGCGTCGTTTAGTTTGGGTGCTGCCGGTGGCACGTTGCTGGTGGGCCTGATTTTTGGGCGTATTGGTCGGGTGGGTCGTTTTGCCACCACGATGCCTTTCACCGCTACCCAGGTGTTGGCGGATTTTGGCCTGTTGGTCTTTCTTGCGCAGGCCGGCGTGAAGGCGGGCGGTTTGGTCAGTGATGCGTTTGCTGGTGGGGATTGGTGGAAGATTTTGATCGTGGGCGCGGCGATCACTTTGACGCTGTGCACTGGCATTTATTTGAGCATGCGCCTGGTGATGAAGATGGGTGGCACGACCCTTGCTGGTGTCATTGGTGGTTCCCAGACTCAGCCGGCGGTGTTGGCTTTCGCTAATGACCGCACGGGTGGGGATCCGCGGGTGCCGGTGGGGTACGCGATGATGTTCCCGCTGGCGATGATCGTGAAAATTCTGGTGGCCCAGACCATCATCTTGTTCTAAAGATGTGACGCTGTTGCTTGGTGGCGCCTGCTTTGACTTGTTCAAGCAGGCGCCTTGTGCGTGCCTGGCGGGTGTTTTTGTTCCCGTGGTGCGCATGTGGGTTGAAAAAGGAGCATGCTTGAGGTTGGTGCGTTCCACGAACCAGTGGTGTGGGAGGCATCGAGTTGCCAAGTTTTTCCCGCGCGCAGGTGGCATGGGCTGCTGTTGTGATTGCGACTGGGTGCGGGCCGTTTTTCAAGGAGCCATCATGTCGTGTGACCGCCGGGAACTTCCCTTCGTCGTTGGTGCTTATGCATCGCAACCCCAAGACCCTCAAGGCCAGGCCACCTATTTTGATCTGCTTGCTGACACCGGGTGGGTGCAGGGCTTAGAGGTCCCGTTCCCCGGGCAGCTCCGCGATGAGGATTCGCGTGATTTTCTCGGTGGGCTCATGTCGGGGCGGTTTAACCGCAGTGTGCTCACGCCGATTCCGGGCACCATGGTGAGCATGTGGGAGGATCCGAGTTTCGGTCTGGCTAGTCCGGATGAGAAGGGGCGGGCGCGGGCGGTGGAATTCCTCCGGGAGGTGCACCACGTTCTGCAGCAGATGCACGCCCGCTATGGGCACCTGTTCGACTATGTTGCGTTGCATTCGGCGCCGAAAAATACCTGTACGCCCGAAGCTTTTGCGGCTTCCATTGAGGAAATCTCTGGCTGGGATTGGGGTGCGACGCAGTTGGTGATTGAGCACTGCGACGAAAAAACATCCACGACTGATGCTGAAGGACTAAGCCCCGATGGGGTGGTGCGCACGCATGAGCCGGAAAAAGGCTTCCTGCTGTTGGAGGATGAGATCGCGCTTGCTCGGCAGTTCGGCCTGAGGGTGTCGTTGAACTGGGGGCGCAGTGCAGTTGGCAGCCGGGGCGCTGTGGTGCCTAACCAGCACATCGCACAGGCGGCTGATGCCGGGGTGCTCGCCGGCGTGCTGTTTAGCGGGGCTTCTCCAGAGGAAACCGCTTACGGCCCGGAGTGGATTGATGGGCATCTGCCGGCGGCCACCGACGAGCCGGCCTCGTTGATGACCGAAGCCCTCATCGATGAAGGGGCGAAGCTGGCGGTGGGGGCCTGCTACCTGGGCGCAAAGTGCTGTGTGCCGAAGGACGCCACACTTGAAGAACGCGTCGAGATGCTATCCCACATTCACCGTGCGGCGATCGCTAAGCCAGGTCGATAGGACGGCAACACGAAGCGGGTGTCACCTCCTGCAGTGTGAGGTGACACCCGCTTTTTATGGGTTAGTGTCCCTGTGGCTGGCGCTTCTTGGTGGTGTAGATGACCGCGGTGTTTAGCGCAGTCACAATGGTCAGCGACACAAACATCAGCGGGACAGAGCCGTCGGCAATCCACTTCCACGCCGTGCCAATAGCCAGGACGACAACCCCGATGATCATGAGAACGAATCCCCACTTGAAGGTGTTGTCATCTGTCAGTCGCATGAGATGTCCTTTCCTGTGGGGGTTATTTTCTTCGACGCTAACAAATCACCTGGTGGCGTGTGGACTGATGCGAAGACCACGGGTAGCGCCGAGTTGGTGCTAGAGGGTGGCGAAAGCCTCCAGCGACAGGGTGCCACCCGGAAGAAAACTAATTAACCCTAAGGCGCCAATAAACAGGTGGATAAACAGTGCCAGCAACTCAACAATCATGCGCAAATCATAACCCTTTTGTTGCTTGGCGCTGTGCTTCTGGGGCTGGTGGGAACGCTTTTTAGCTGTGGTGCCCGGTGTAAAAAGCGCGCCCGCCAGTGAGAACTACCCCTTGTGCGCGGCAATGATGTCCGCGGTGTCTTTTACGAGGGTGCCGGATGCCTTAGCCAGCAGCTGCACATCCGCGCCGACCGCGATGAAATCAACACCGGCAGCCAGGTACTCAGCCTGCTGCGCCGGCGCGAAAGCATTCACGCCGACCTTCTTGCCCTGGGCCTTCGCCGCCGCGATGGTGTCCTTAACCGCCTGGATCACCTTGGGGTGATCCTGCTGGCCGATCAACCCCATGTCGGCCGCCAGATCCGCAGGCCCGATAAACAGTGCGTCCACCCCATCGGTTCCCGCGATCGCCGCAGCATTGGCTACCGCCTGCGCCGATTCAATCTGCACCGTCAGGCTCACGGTGTCGCTGGCGGTGCCCAGGTAGTTCGGTACCCGATTCCAGCGAGAAGACCGCGCCAGCGCGCTGCCCACACCGCGCACGCCTTTCGGCGGATAGTGCATGGCGGCCACAGCATCAGCCGCCATCTGCGGGGTATGCACCATCGGCACCATGATGTTCTGCGCGCCCAAGTCCAAATACTGCTTAATCAGCGCCGTATCCAGCACCGGAACTCGCACCACGGGGGTTGCATCATAAGCGGCAATGGTGTGCAGCAAACCAACGATGGTCTCCAAACCGATGGGGGAGTGCTCCCCGTCGACCAGTACCCAGTTCGGCTGCGCGCCAGCAATCAACTCAGCGCACACACTCGAGCCGGAACACACCCACAGGCCCACCTGCGGGTCAGATGCCTGCTCGAGCTTGTCGGCAAACGTCAGTGGAAGCTGCATGAAATCGTTCCTAACTCACCAAAATCGGCGTACACACTATCGCCCGGATACACCCACATCGGGCGGGTAAAAGAGCCCGCCAAAATGATGTCGCCGGCACGCAAATGATCATCGTGGGCGGCCAGCTTGTTCGCCAACCACGCCACACCCGTGGCCGGGTGGCCCAAAATAGCCGCCGACACCCCGGACTCCTCAATGATCTCGTTGCGGTACAAACACGCCCCCACCCAGCGCAAATCCACCGCATCCGGGGCCACCGGGCGGCCACCAACCACCATCGCGCCCATCGCCGCATTATCAGCGATGGTGTCCACAATGGTGCGGCCCTCCATCTCGATGCGGGAAGACAAAATCTCCAACGCCGGCACCACATACTCGGTGGCACGCAACACGTCGAACATGGTCACATGCGGGCCAACCAGATCCTGTTTGAGCACAAACGCCAACTCCACCTCAATGCGCACACCGGTGAACTGCTCATGCTCAATCTGGGCGCCGGACTCGTAGACCATGTCGGAGAAAATCGCCCCATAATCCGGCTCCGTAATACCGGTAGCGACCTGCATGACCTTACTGGTCAAACCGATCTTGCGGCCCACCAAACGGCGGCCGGCTTTCTCGCCACGAGCCCGCCACTCGTTTTGCACGGCGTAGGAATCCTCCACCGTCATCTCCGGGTAACGAGCCGTCAACAACGGCACCATCGAGCGGTCTTTTTCCGCTTGGGCTAACTCGTCAGCAATACCAACAATCGTGTCGCGAGAAAGCATGGGCAACAACTCCTGAAAAGAAAAACAACTAGGCAACAACGGCCGAGGATTGCTCCCCAGCCTAAAGGGCGACAACCCCGCGCGGCACCGAAAAACGGATCCTCACTGCCGCGCGGGGCTGCAACTAGAGCTGGTGGCCCAGCTTGAACTCGCCCTGCTTCCACTCCGGCATCGGCTCAGAATCGTCCTTACGGGTGTAGGAGAAACCATCGGCACCGATGGTGGCCTCCAACTCGGAGGCATCGGTGCGGCTGACCAACGGCACCAAGTTGCCGTCCAAATCCAGCACCCGGGACGCATCCGTGTACCAGCTCGGCACCACCGGGGTGCCCCACCAGTCGCGGCGCTGATTATCGTGCACATCCCAGGTCACCACCGGGTTATCCGGATCGCCGGTGTAGTAATCCTGGGTGTAAATCTCCACGCGGTGACCATCCGGATCACGCAAGTACAGGTAGAACGCATTCGACACGCCATGGCGGCCCGGGCCGCGCTCAATGTGGTCGCTCAAGCGCAGCGCACCCAACTTGTCGCAGATCGCCAAAATGTTGTGCTTCTCGTGGGTAGCGAACGCAATGTGGTGCATCCGCGGGCCATCACCACCGGTCATCGCGGTGTCATGCACAGTCGGCTTGCGGCGCATCCACGCCGCATACACCGTGCCCTCATCGTCGCGAATGTCCTCGGTGATGCGGAAACCCAGATCCTCCATGTACTCCACCGCGGTCGGAACGTCCGGGGTGACCTGGTTGAAGTGGTCCAGGCGCACCAGCGCGCCGGGGGTGTACTTGTCGTAGGCCCAGCACAGGCGCTCGACGTGCTCGACGTTGTGGAAGAACTCGTAGGGGAAGCCCAGCGGATCCTGCACGCGCACCGAGTCGCCGATGCCCTTGACGAAGCCGTCCTTGTTGCGTTCCACGCGGCAGCCGCGTGCCTCGTAGAAAGCCTGCGCCTTGTCGAGGTCTTCGGGGCTGCGGACGCGGAAGGAGAAGATACCGACGGCGGCGGTATCGCCCTTGCGCAGCACCAGGTTGTGGTGGATGAACTCCTCCATGGAGCGCAGGTAGATGGTGTTTTCGTCCTCGTAGGTCACCACCAGGTCGAGGACGTCGACGTAGAACTTGCGGGAGGCTTCCAGGTCGGTGACGACGAGCTCCATGTAGGCGCAGCGCAAAACGTCTGGCGGGCAGATCTTGTCGGGGGTGTTGGTGGTCATGGCGGGGGCCTTTCTGATGCGGTGGGGTGCACGAATGCGGGTCAAACGGGGAAAAGGGATATGGGGTGTGGGGGATTTTGGGTGCAGGAACCCACCCCGCCGGGCGGGTGTGCCCGGCGGGGGAGTAGGTGGTGGGGTTATTGCTTGCCGAAGACCGGGTTGTGGACTTCGCCGAGGGTGATGTGGACGGCCTGCTGGTCGGTGTAGAAGTCGATGGAGCGGTAGCCGCCCTCGTGTCCCAGGCCGGAGGCCTTCACGCCGCCGAAGGGGGTGCGCAGGTCGCGGACGTTGTTGGAGTTCAGCCACACCATGCCGGCGTCGATGTTTTGGGCGAAGTTGTGGGCGCGCTTGAGGTCGCTGGTCCACACGTAGGCGGCCAGGCCGTAGCGGGTGTTGTTGGCCAACTCGAGGGCCTGCTCGTCGGTGTCGAAGGGGGTGATGGCGACGACGGGGCCGAAGATTTCTTCCTGGAAGATGCGGGCGTCGGGGGAAACATCGGCGAAGACGGTGGGTTCGACGAAGTTGCCCTCGGGGAAACCTTCGGGGCGGCCGCCGCCGGCCACGAGGCGTCCTTCGCTCTTGCCGATCTCGACGTAGCTCATGACCTTGTCGTAGTGCTCGGGGTGCACCAGGGCGCCGACTTCGGTGCTGGGGTCGGAGGGAAGGCCGACTTTGACGCGCTTGGCTTGGGCGGCGTAGCGCTCGACGAACTCGTCGTAGATGTCGCGCTGGACGAGGATGCGGGAGCCGGCGGTGCAGCGTTCACCGTTGAGGGAGAACACGCCGAAGATGGTGGCGTTGATGGCTTCGTCGAGGTCGGCGTCGGCGAAGACGATGGCGGGGGATTTGCCGCCGAGCTCCATGGACAGCCCCTTGAGGTAGGGGGCGGCGTTGCCGAAGATGATTTGGCCGGTCTTGGATTCGCCGGTGAAGGAAATCAGCGGTACATCGGGGTGTTTGACCAGGGCGTCGCCGGCGGTTTCACCGAAGCCGTTGACCAGGTTGAAGACGCCTTCGGGCAGGCCTGCTTCTTCGAAAATGCCGGCCCACAGGGAGGCGGACAGGGGGGTGAATTCGGCGGGCTTGAGGACCACGCAGTTGCCGGTGGCGATCGCCGGGGCGAGTTTCCAGCTTTCCAGCATGAAGGGGGTGTTCCACGGGGTGATCAGGCCGGCCACGCCGATGGGTTTGCGGTTGACGTAGTTGACCTGGCGGCCGGGCACCTTAAAAGCGTCGTCGGTTTGGGCGACGATGAGGTCGGCGAAGAAGCGGAAGTTTTCGGCGGCGCGGCGCGCCTGGCCGAGGGCTTGGGTGATGGGCAGGCCGGAGTCGAAGGATTCCATTTCGGCGAGCACTTTGTCGCGGGATTCGACGATGTCGGCGATTTTGTTGAGGATGCGGGCGCGTTCGCGGGGCAGCATGGTCGGCCAGGGGCCTTGGGTGAAGGCTTTGTGGGCGGCGGTGACGGCGGCGTCGATGTCTTCTTTTTTGCCGGAGGCTGCGGTGATGTAGGCGGTGTTGTCGACGGGGTTGATGACGTCGAAGGTGTCGCCGTCGATGGAGTCGACGAATTTGCCGCCGATGTAGTGCTGGATTTTCTCGGGCATTCCGGTGGGCAAGGTGGTCATGGTGTGGTTTCTCCTGTGGCTGAGTGTGAGGGGTGTTGTTTGATGGATGTCAGGTAGCTGTTGAGCGTGCCGTGGCGGTGTTCCCGGGCGACTTTTTCGATGTAGCAGTGGTCTGCGTTGATTTCGATGAGGGTGAGGATTTTGTGGTGTTCGGTCACCGATTCGGCGGCCCGGTTGGGGACGAAAGCGAAGGTTGATTCGCGCAGGTAGCTGAGTCGTTCCCAGTCGGATTCCACCAGGTCAACGAGCCTGCGGTTGGGGCATTTGTTGAAGAGTGCCCGGTGGAAGCGGTAGTTGAGGTCGGTGAAGGCGGCGGCGTCGAAGTTGTCGAGCAGTTTTCCCATGTCGGCGTTGATGGCGGCGGCGTGGGCGAGGTCGTCGGCGCTTAAGTGGGGCGCGGCGGCCGCGGTGGCTGCTCCTTCGAGGACTCCGATGGTGAACATGCAGTCCAGGTAGTCGGATCGGTCCACCATGGCGACGCGGGCGCCGACGTTGCGTTCGTGTTCGATGAGCCCTTCGGCTTCGAGTTGGCGTAGTGCTTCACGGACGGGAACGACGGAGGTGTTGAGCATCTCCGCCAGGGGTGCCAGCACGATCCGGTGGCCGGGGGCGAATTCGCCGCTGGTGATTTTTTCTTTCACCAGTTGGTAGGCGAGTTGGGTTTTGCTGTATCCGGTCAGGTTTGTGCTGGGCATGGTGGCGTGCGGTCCTTGGTGGTTGGGCTGTGAGTCCCGGTGCCGGCCGCTAGGGTGAGTTCGGCGGCGCCGGGATGGCTTCTTCCAGGTGGGGGTTGGCGGCGAGGTAGTCGGCGTAGGCCTGCTTCCACTGTCCGACGGGCGGGAAAAGCCCGTCGACTTTGTGGCCTTCGGCGACGCGCTCGGCGACCCATTCGTCCTGGATTTCTTTCTTGGCGGCGTCGATGGCGACCTCCCACGCTAGGGCGCGGGGGATGACGATGACGCCGTCGTCGTCACCGACGATAATGTCGCCGGGGAAGACGGTGGCGTTGCCACATCCGATGGGTTGGCCAGAATCGTAGGGGATGTGTTTGCGTCCCAGCACGGCGGGGTGTTTGGCGTGGCCGAACACCGGCAGTCCAACCTCGGCGACGGGGGTGTAGTCGCGGATGCCGCCGTCGGTGACGATGCCTGCGGCCCCGAGGTGTTGGGCGCGCAGGGCGAGCACGTCGCCGAGGGTGCCGGAGCCTTGTTCGCCGCGGGCTTCGATGACCAGTACTTGGCCGGGGCGCAGCGCGTCGAAGGCGCGTTTTTGGGCGTTGTAGCCGCCGCCGTAGGTTGTGAAGAGGTCTTCGCGGCCGGGGAGGAAACGCAAGGTGGCGGCCACGCCCACCATTTTGGTGCCGGGGGTTTGGGGGTAGACGCCTTCGATGCTGGTTTGGTTCAGCCCCCGGTTGCGCAGCTGCGCGGACAGTCCGGCGGTCGGGGTGCGCATGAGCAGCTCACGCAGGCTCTCATCCATGGTGCCTAGGTCGTCGACGGGATCTAGGCCGGCGGCCTCGCGGGTGCCGTAGGCGTCTTCTTTTTGTTTGTCGTCGATTTGGGGCAGCATGCCGACTGTGTCGTCGAAGTCGCCGGGGCCTTCGACCACCTTGGAGACCAACCGCCCGGAGCTGGGGGTGCCGTTGATGGTGGGGCAGTCGACTTCGACCTCGACGATGTCGCCGGGCTGGGCGACGGTGGATCCGGCGGGGGTGCCGGTGAGGATGACATCGCCCGGGTGCAGCGTCATGTGCTGCGACAGGTCGGCCACGAATTGGGACAAGGGGAAGATCATTTCCTCGTCATCGGTGATGGCTTCCTGTGCGATGTTGCCGTTGACCCAGGTGCGGATGCGGATGGCTTTCGGGTCGATGCTGGCGGCATCGATGAGCTCCGGGCCGATCGGGGTGTAGCCGTCGCGGCTCTTGGAGCGGGTGTTCGAGCCTTTGTCCTGGGCGCGGTAGTCGTAGATGCCCCAGTCGTTGGAGGCGGTGATTGCGCCGACGTACTCCCAGGCCGTCTCGGCGGGGACGTTTTTGGCTTCCTTGCCGATGACTAGTGCGATTTCGCCTTCGAAGGCGAGCAGTTCACAGCCGGCGGGGCGGACGACGTCTGCGCCGCTGGCGGCGGCGGAGCTGGTGGCCTTTTGGAAGTAGGAAGGCTTTTTCGGCCAGCGTCCGCGCTGTGCTGCGCGGGAGTTATAGGCGACGTGGACGGCAATTATTTTTCCCGGCGTGACCGGGGTTTTTGTGATCTCGCTCAAGTTTTCCTCCTAGCAAGTCCTTGCGCGTTGAGCAAAATCGTATATGATTTGCCCCAAGCCCGCAAGCAATCCCGGTCACACATTCACCCAACATGCGACTGGGGACACATTAGATAGCCCGCCTGAATAGTAGTATCAATGCACTATAAGGCGATTTTCCACTATCTAAGTGAAAAACACTTCCCAAGAAGCTGATAATCACTTCCAGGGAAGAACCTCACAGATTTGATATGAAATTTTCGGAGGACCCCGTGTCGCCACAAAAACCACACTTCACCCACCCGCCGATGGAAGAGTCAGCCGTCGACGCTGTCCGCCACGTCGACAAGGAGCAGCGTCGCGTCGCCGCCGCCACGATTGTCGGCACCGCCATCGAGTGGTACGACTACTTCGTCTACGCCATCGCCGCCGGCCTGGTCTTTAAGACCGTGATGTTTTCCAACCTCAGCCCCGGCCTGGCCACCATCGTCGGCTTCCTCACCGTCGGCCTGTCCTTCCTCTTCCGCCCCTTAGGTGCCTTCCTCGCCGGCCACTTCGGCGACAAAATCGGCCGCCGCAAGGTCCTCATGGTCACCCTGATCATGATGGGCTCAGCCACCGCACTGATCGGTGTGCTGCCCACCTACGACACCATCGGCCTGTGGGCGCCCGCCCTGCTGATCCTGCTGCGCATCATCCAGGGCATCTCCGCCGGCGGCGAATGGGGCGGCGCGGTCCTCATGGCCGTCGAACACGCACCGGTCGCCCGCCGCGGCCTGTTCGGCGCCAGCCCCCAGATCGGCGTGCCGCTCGGCCTGCTCATGGCCTCCGGCATCCTGCAGCTGATGAACTCCATCGCCCCCGGCGACGCCTTCCTCGCCTGGGGCTGGCGCATCCCCTTCCTGCTGTCCGTCGTGCTCATCATCGTCGGCTTCTTCATCCGCCACGGCGTGGAAGAATCCCCCGTGTTCGCTGAAATGGAACAGCGCGCCGAAACCGCCTCCGCGCCGGTCAAAGACCTGTTCTCCAACCACTTCCTGCTGGTCATCGTCGCCGCCCTGATCTTTGCCGGCAACAACGCCGTCGGCTACATGACCACCGGCGGCTACATCCAGAACTACGCCACCGACCCCAACGGGCCGGTCGGACTGGAGCGCGGTGATGTGCTCGGCGCGGTCACCATCTCCGCGGTCAGCTGGCTCATCTTCACCCTGTTTGCGGGCTGGGTGTCCGACTACATCGGCCGCCGCACCACCTACCTCATCGGCTTCATCCTCCAAGCCATCGGTGCCATCACCCTGTTCCCCCTGGTCAACACCGCCGACCCCACCAAGCTGCTCATCGCGCTGGTGTTCCTCACCCTCGGCCTCGGCCTCACCTACGGACCCCAGGCAGCCCTGTACGCCGAACTCTTCCCCGCCAGCATCCGCTTCTCCGGTGTTTCCATCTCCTACGCCATCGGCGCCATTCTCGGTGGTGCATTCTCCCCGATGATCGCCGCCGCCATCGTCGAACGCACCGGCGCAACCACCAACGTCACCTACTACCTGGTCGCCATGTCTCTCATCGGCTTTATCGCAGTGTTCGTCCTCAAAGACCGCTCCGGTATCCCGCTCGGCCCCGACCACGAGCAACAGCAGGCGAAAAGCCCGCTGCGCGTCGGCGCGAAATAAACCACCACCCCGCAGGCGCCCACACCGCCGCCTGCGGGGTACCCCCAGCTTGGCCACGCCGGCCACCTTCCTAATTCTGATTTTCCCAACTCCACCACACCCCACCCGGTCACGCCGCGACGCACGCGATGCGGCCCTGCACACCCCCTGAAACTGAAAGGTAGAAAAAGCCATGGAATTCCACCACCACGGCTACGTCTCCGAAGACCCCCGCACCCTCCCCGTCGCTGGCACCGGCATCGACCGCCCAGAACGACTCCCCGACGAAGTCGACGTCCTCATCGTCGGCTCCGGGCCCGCCGGCATGATCGCCGCCGCCCAGCTGTCGATGTACCCCAACGTGACCACCCGCATCATCGAACGCCGCCCCCACCGCCTCATCCTCGGCCAAGCCGACGGCATCCAAGCCCGCAGCGTCGAAACCTTCCAAGCCTTCGGCTTCGCCGACGAAATCACCGGCGAGGCCTACCAGATCACCGAAATGGCCTTCTGGAAGCCCGCCGCCGACGGCAGCGACGCCATCGAACGCACCACCCGCACCATCGACGATCCCGAAGGAATCTCCGAATTCCCGCATCTGATCGTCAACCAAGCGCGCGTGCTCGACTACTACGCCAACTACATGGCGAAAAGCCCCACCCGCATGAAACCGGACTACGGCTACGAATTCCTCGACCTCGACATCAAAGACACCGGCGCCGACGCAGACCCCGACTACCCCGTCCACGTCACCGTCCGCTGCGTCTGCGACGACAACTGCGGCGACACCAACGGCACCGAGCGCATCATCCGCGCCAAATACGTCATCGGCTGCGACGGCGCGCGCTCCCAAGTGCGCAAATCCATCGGCCGCACCCTCAAAGGCGACGCCTCCAACCACGCCTGGGGCGTGATGGACGTCGTCGCCACCACCGATTTTCCGGACATCCGCCTCAAATGCGCCATCCAATCCCGCAGCGGCGGCAATATCCTGCTCATCCCCCGCGAAGGCGGCCACCTGTTCCGCATGTACGTCGACCTCGGCATCGTCGAAGAACACAACAAGGGCACCATCCGCGACACCAGCATCGAAGAAATCATCGCCAAAGCCCAGGCCATCATGAAGCCCTACACCCTCGACGTTAAAAACGTCGCCTGGCACAGCGTCTACGAAGTCGGCCACCGCCTGACCGACAAATTCGACAACTGCCACACCGACACCGACGTCCCGCGCGTATTCATCACTGGCGACGCCTGCCACACCCACTCCGCCAAAGCCGGCCAAGGCATGAACGTGTCCATGCAAGACGGCTGGAACATCGGCTGGAAACTCGGCCAAGCACTATCCGGCTACGGCGGCGACGAACTGCTACGCACCTACTGCGACGAACGTCAAGTAGTCGCCCAAGACCTGATCAACTTCGACAAAGAATGGTCCACCCTCATGGCCACCCCGCCGGAGGAATTCGAAGACCCCAGCTTCCTGGAAGACTTCTACGTCAAAACCGCAGAATTCCCCGCCGGCTTCATGACCTGCTACCAGCCCTCGCTGATCACCGCCGACGACCGCAACCAGCACCTAGCCGCCGGCTACCCCATCGGCAAACGCTTCCGCAGCTACCCCGTCACCCGCACCTGCGACGCCACCGTCCACGAACTCGGCCACCTCCACCAAGCCGATGGCCGCTGGCGCATCTACGTCTTCGCCGACGGTGCAACCCCCGCCGACTCCACCAAAACCGCCGACTGGGCGCAATGGTGGATGAGCGACGCAAACAGCCCGCAGGTGCGCTACACCCCGGCAGACGGCGACACCAACGCCCTGTTCGACACCAAGGTCATCTACCAGGGTGATCACACCCAAGTCGAACACCCCGACGTGCCCAACGCCTTCAAACCAGTCGTCGGCCCCTTCGGCCTGACCGACTACAACCAGTCCTTCGTTGCCCGCAGCACCCACCGCCAACTCGGCGAACGCGACTTCTTCGACGCCCGCAACATCGACCGCCAAGGCGCCATCGTCGTTGTCCGCCCCGACCAATACGTCGCCGGAGTGTTCAGCCTCGACGACACCCAGGGGATCGCCGAATTCCTCAACCCCATCTTCGCCAGCAACTAACCCCAAGGAGGACAACCCGCCCACCCCTTTTCGGTGGGACACCACACACCAGCCCCACCACCCACCTGTATAGACGCAAATAACACAGGTGGGTGGTGTGGGCCTACACCCCTATCCAGGAGGAAAACCATGACCCCACAACCGGCTGGCGCGCCCGCGCTCGAACAACCCCTGAACCTCGCAGACTACCGCGCCGCGGTTCACAGCGGATTTCTCCACCTGGATATCGAAGCCCACAACGACGACACCTTCACCGGCCACATCACCAGCCAACGCGTCGGCAAACTCAGCTTCACCCGCATTAAAGCCACCGCCCACCAGGTGCGCAGGCACGCCAAACACATCCACCCCAGCGACCCGCACTGCCTCAAACTCAGCGTGCAACTCACCGGCACCTCCACCATCACCCAACGCGGGGTAACCAGTTCGGTAGAAAAAGGCGACGTCGTCCTCTACGACACCACCAGCCCCTACGAGGTCACCTTCGATTCCCCCGGCGACATCCTGGTCGTGCAAATGGAACGCGAACACCTCACCCTGGCCGACAGCTCACTGGAGTCCCTCCTGGGACAACGGCTGGTCGGCACATCCCAACAACTCGCCCCCATGGTCGGCATGCTCGGCGGGCTGGCCTCCAACCTTGCGGTACTTAGCTCCGGGTTCGGGCAACAATACGCCACCGGCAGCCTCGCCCTAATCAACCCGGCGCTTGCGGCAAGCGCCCAACAACTAGGTGCAGCCATCGATGAGCGCTCCCAAATGCTCGCCACCATCGAGGCCTACATCGACCAGCACCTCCCCGATGAGGAACTCGATCCCGCCGCCATCGCCGCCGCCCACTTCATCAGCGTGCGCCACCTGCACGCACTGTTTCGCTCCCGCGGCACCACCGTGTGCCAGTTGTTGAAGAAAAAACGCCTCCACAAGGCGCTCTACATGCTGGGCGATCCCTCCCTCAGCCACCTGCCGGTGTCCCTGATCGCCGCCAAAGTCGGGATGCCCGACCCGGCCCAATTCTCCCGCGCCTTCAAAACCCGCTACGGCATGACCCCGCGGGCCGCCCGCGCCCGGGCGCGCGCCGAGGGGGCGCCGGCGGAAAGTGCGCAACACGCTGCGTAAAGCGCCCCCGACCCTGGGGTGGGGATGGTGCGCTGAAAGTGTATTTCGCTGCGCCGAAACGCAAGTGGTTTGCTTTCCCAACACCTAGCCTGTGTGTATCTCACGTCACACAAATGTGGCGTTCGTCCCGCCCGCCCACCGGGCACCCGCACCAGGAGGAGCACAAGCGATGAGCACCATCCCCACCCGCATGATGATCGACGGCAACCCCGTCGAAGGCACCGGCACCGCCATCCCCACCTACAACCCGGCCACCGGCGAACAAATCGCCGCCATCCACTCCGCCACCGCAGCCGACGTCGACCGCGCCGTCGCCGCTGCGCGCAAAGCCCTAAACAACCCCGAATGGGCCGGAATGCTTCCCGTGCAACGCGCCGCCGTTCTCTTCGCCATCGCCGACCTGATCGAGGCACACGCCGATGAGCTCGCCCAGCTGGAAACCCTCGACCAAGGCCAGCCCCTCGGCGTATCCCAAACCGTCAGCGTCGCCGGTGCCGCCAACCACTTCCGCTACTACGCCGGCTGGGTCACCAAGATGGAAGGCACCGTCAACCCCATCTCCTTCCCCGACACCCTCAACTACACCCGCCGCGAACCCGTCGGCGTCAACGCCCTGATCACCCCGTGGAACTTCCCGCTGATGATCCTCGCCTGGAAGCTCGCCCCGGCCCTGGCCACCGGCAATACCTGTGTGATCAAACCCAGCGAAGTCACCCCGCTGACCAGCCTGCGTCTGGTGGAATTGTGCAGCCAAGCCGGTGTGCCGGACGGCGTGGTCAACATTGTCACCGGTGCCGGCGACGTCGGGGCAATGCTCAGCAGCCACATGGACGTCGACCACCTGTCCTACACCGGCTCCACCGCGGTCGGAAAGATGATCACCAAGGCCTCTGCGGAATCCAACCTCAAGCGCCTCACCCTGGAACTCGGCGGCAAGGCGCCATCGATCATCACCCGCCACGCCGACATCGACAAGGCCGTCGAAGGCAACCTGGGCGGTGCGCTGTTGAACTCCGGGCAGGTCTGCGCCGCCTACACCCGCTTCTTCGTCGACAAGGCCATCGAGGACGAATTCGTCACCAAAATGTCCCAAGCCATGAGCTCGATGACCATTGGTGCGGGCCAGGACCCCAACACCCAGGTCACCCCGCTGGTCAGCGAAAAGCACGTCGGCCACGTCATGAACCTCATCGACTCCGGCAAACGCGAAGGGGCAACCCTGGTCACCGGCGGTGAGCGCGTCGACCGCGATGGCTTCTTCGTCGCCCCCACCCTGTTCACCGGCGTGACCGACGAGATGTCGCTCGCCCGGGAGGAAATCTTCGGCCCGGTGCTGTCTGTGATGTCCTACGACGGCGAAGACGACCTCATGCACACCCTCGCTCGCGCCAACAACACCGAATACGGCCTGGCCGCCAGCGTGTGGACCAAAGACATCGGCGAATCCCAGCGCATCGCCAACGGCCTGCGCAGCGGCGCGGTGTTCATCAACATGCTGCCCATCCCGGACATGGCCGCACCCTGGGGTGGCTACAAGGCCTCCGGGTGGGGCCGCGAGATGGGCAAGTGGGCGCTGGACTGCTACACCGAGGAAAAGACCGTGTGGCTGCACTACGGCTCCTAGGCCCGCCACCCCACGACACCAGCCCTAGCCCACCACCAGCGCGCTGCCACGCCGCGAAAAACCCGCGTGGCAGCGCGCCCGCCCAACCGGTGGCGAGAATTATGGCTAAGCAGCTGCAACAACCGGATCATGCCCATCTTCGGGTATCTTTTCACTGGTGACAGTAGTTCGACAGCTCACGCACCACCCCGCGTAGCGCCGTTTTTTTAAGCACTCGCCACCCCAGCCAGTGCCCAAGCCACCACACCATAAACCCCCAACACGAGGAGCACTCACCACAGTGTCCAGCACCTATACCGTCGCAGACTATCTTTTTGACCGGATTGCGGAAACCGGAATCGACGAGATTTTTGGCGTTCCAGGCGATTTCAACCTGTCCTTTTTGGACAACATCCTGAACCACGAGAAGCTCCGCTGGGTCGGTAACAACAACGAACTCAACGCTGGCTACTGCGCCGACGGCTATGCCCGCCTGCGCGGCTTCGCCGCCATGGTCACCACCTTCGGCGTCGGTGAGCTGTCCGCCATCAATGCCACCGGCGGTTCCTATGCGGAAAACGTTCCGGTGCTGCACATCGTGGGCGCCCCGGTGCGTTTCAGCCAGGAGAACCACCTCAAGGTGCACCACACCCTGGCCGACGGCGACTACCGCCACTTCTACGAGATGGCTAAGCACGTGACCTGCGCCCAGGCCTGGATTACTCCGGATAATGCAGCCACCGAAATTGATCGCGTGATCCGCACCATGCTGATCGAGTCCCGCCCCGGGTACCTCGTCTTGTCCCCGGACGTGGCGGCCGCCGAAATTGCCCGCCCCATGGGACACATCCGCGATGATATTGGGGAACTCACCGCCCAGAATTCGCTCAAAGCCTTCGAAAAGGCAGCTACCGAATTTTTGGCCGGCAAGAAGACCACCATCGTCGCCGACCGACTCATCGAGCGCTACCACGCGCAGGAAGCCACCGATAAGCTCATCGCCTCCTGCGACCTGCCCTACGCCACCCTGCCGTGGTCTATCGGTGTCGTCGATAATGACAGCCCGCGGTTTGTGGGCGCCTACTGGGCGGCTGTGTCCCCGGAACGCACCCGCCGCGCCGTGGAGGAAGCCGAGCGCCTGATCACCATCGGTGCCCTGTTCACGGACACCGCCACCGCCGGTTTCAGCGCGGAGATCAACGAGGCCGACATTGTCTCCATCGACCCGCTGTCCGCGCGGGTCGGCCACGTCGAATACGGCCCAATTGCGATGGCGGACGCCATCGAGGCAGTAACCCGCGCGATCGCGGCTGCTCAGCCGGTGCCGCAGCCCCTGGCCGACATCGCCACCCCGGCCCGCCCGGAGCCGGATCAGGACGCCCAGCTTCGTCAAGACGATCTGTGGGACCTGATCACTACCTGGTTGCCGAGCGAATCGATTCTCGTCGCCGACCTGGGTACCTCCATGTTCGGCCTGGCCGGTAAGCCTTTGCCGAAGGGCGCAGGATCCATGGGCCAGCCGGTGTGGGCATCCATCGGTTTCGCACTGCCCGCATCCTTGGGCGCCAGCCTCGCCGAACCCGACCGCCGCACCGTGCTGGTCAGCGGTGATGGGGCGGCCCAGCTCACCGTGCAGGAAATCTCCACCATGCTGCGCGAGAAAACCAACCCCTTGATGCTGATCATCAACAACGCTGGTTACACCGTGGAACGTGCCATCCACGGCCCGGATGCCCTCTACAACGACATTCCTCAGTACAACTGGCCGCAGGTGCCGATCGCCATGGGCGGCGACGAGAGCAACACCTTGGTGCTGCGGGCCAGTACCCCGGCAGAGCTCAAAAAAGCTTTGGCTAAGGGTTGGGACACCACCGACAAGCTCGTCATGATCGAGGTCATGATGGACCGCGATGATGTGCCCACCTCGCTTGCGAACTTCACCGCCACCGTTGCTCAGGGAGCGAAGAAAAACTCCTAGTTTTTCCAAGCACTAGTCGACCCGCCAGTTGCTGCCGTACCGCAGCAGCTGGCGGGTTTGTTGTATATACAGTGCGACAGCCGGCGGGGTATGCCATTTGGGCTTCATCTAGTAGCGCACCTGGTGTAGAAAACCGGTGCATGGAGGTGTTTTTCTAGGGCTATTGTGGAGGGAGGATTCTAGAGAGTCTTTCTTCTGGGAGGAAGCGCTTTTCATGGCTCAGTTGCTCATCGATGTTCAGCCAGCGCCGCGTCAACCATTGACCGTGAAGATTACGGAAGAAGATCGCCGTAGTAGCGGAACTTTGGTCATCTCGTTTCGCGCCACCGCAGACGCTGAGGTGCTGCGCTTGGTGGGGCCACAAGGCGAGTTGGTGCTTACTATTGCCTCCGGCCGGCTGGACGGGGTGGTGCGCGCCCGACAGCACACACGACGGTTGGATGCCGAAGATGCGATCGGTCTGGATGATGGGGCGCTGCACACGGTGGCTGTCACATCGACTGTTGACGGCATGCACGTCTTTATTGAGGGCTATGAGATTTTTTCGACCTCCCTGTCGGTGTGGACGCAGCAGCTTTTAGCCGAGTCGCTCACCATTGATCCGCAAGGGATCCTTGACTGCGGTGTGCTGCGCGTTTTTGCTGAGCCGCTGAGTTGGCAGGGGCATGTCGCGCAGGCCGCAAAACCCCAGCCGGCAGTGACCTTTGCCGCGGCGACACTCAGCGACAGGGACGTGCGGCGCCTTGACGGGACTGCTGAAGGTTCGGTGTGGGCGCGGGTGCGGGCGCGTGGGCGCGGTCAGGCAGGTACGGTTTTTGCGGCTCGCGGAAGCCTGGGGTGGTGGGCTGTGAATTTAACGGACCGGGGCTTTGTGGTGGGTAGCTTTGATGGTCATACACATAGCGAAGTCGTTGCCGGTGGGAGCTTCGATGATGGTGGGTGGCACGATCTTGTGGTCACCAGTGGCCGTGGTGCATTGACGGTGTATGTCGACGGCTATCAGCGGGCGCTGAGCCCGGGAGAGTTTTTCTTCGCGGACCTCGGCAGCCTCAACCAGGTGTGTGTCGGCCAGGATCTTGAGGGGGCGCGCCTTTTCGGGGAGGCGACCGCCGCTGCGATTTTTGATCGCTGCCTGAGCCCGCATGAGGTGTTGCGTTTGGTTTCTGCTGCTCCATTGCGAACGCAGGCCTTGTTCGACACTGGTCTTTTGGGGGCGGCCTCGTATCGGATTCCCACACTTTTGACCTGTGAATCCGGGGTGGTTCTTGCGGGGGCTGATCAGCGCGTCAGCATCAACAATGACGCGCCGAATGACATCAATTTTGTTCTTCGCCGCAGCCTGGATGGCGGTTGCAGTTGGCAAGAACCACACATCGTCGGCCAGTTGCCGGGTGGTGGTGCCCGGGGCAGTAGCGTGACTGACCCGGTACTGGTGCAGGACCGTTCGACTGGGCGAGTTTTGCTCATTACGGATCATTTTCCCGGCGGCATAGGCCAGCCCAATTGTGAAGCCGGAACGGGCCACACCGCCGACGGGCAGTTGCTGTTATACGACGCTTCAGGTGAACAGTTCCTCTGTTCAGATTCCGGAGACGTGTGCGACTTGGAGGGCAACCCGAGTGATTACAGGGTCAATAGCGCTGGCGATGTGACGCTGGCGGGTGAAAAGGTCGGAAACATTTATCTAGCGGATGGGGGCGAGCATCCGCAGGCGTTGCGGGTGGCGCGTACCAGTTTTCTTGCGGTGCGCTACAGCGACGACGATGGTGCGACGTGGTCTGCGCCGCGGGATATTACGGCGCAGGTGAAAAAGCCGTGGATGGTGTTTCTCGGCACGGGCCCCGGCAATGGTGTGCAGTTGCGTTCGGGCAGGATCGTTGTGCCGGTGTATTACGGCGCGCGGGAAGGCCAGAATCACTACACCTGTGCGCTGATGATGAGCGACGATGGGGGAGACACGTGGCGTTTGGGTCAGGGCGTGAGCGATCCGGTGACACCGGCAGACAGTTTGTACGAGTCCACTGTGGTGGAAACCTGTGATGAACAGGGACAGACGATGGTGCATCTGTTTGCCCGCAACCAGCACCCCAGTGGCAAGGTTGCGCATGCGATGAGCCAAGACGGCGGGGACAGTTTTGGGCCGGTGGACTACGTGGACGAGCTGGAGGAGATTTTTTCTCAGCCCAATGCCATTTCGATCACGCTGCCTGGCAGCGGCAAGGAGGCTGTTGTTTTTGCTAATGCCTCCCGCATGTTGCCTTTTAGGGGGTGTGGGGCGGTGCGTGTCAGTGTTGATGGTTGTCGCACGTGGCCGCATAGCCGGGTTTTTCAGCCCCGCCATTACGTGTATCAGTGCATGAGTCAATTGCCGGATGGTCGCATCGGGTTGTTGTGGGAGCGGGAGTTTCAGGGGGTGTTTTTCACCATCCTGGATCCTGATTGGTTGATCGCTGCTTGAAGCGTTGAGTGTTGTGCGCCTTCGGGGGTGGGGGATGCGTGATTGCCTGCGGTGTTGTATGCGTGGGCGTTATTGTGGGGACACATACTCAATAACCTCATGAGCCTAAAGACGCAGCGACGTCTGGCTGCTGGAGGGTGATTGGCTCTGGCGGATTGCCGGCGCTGCGTGTCGGCTTTGGATGGAAGGGATAACTGTCATGAACGACATGTTGAACGGCCGGGTCGCTTTGGTGACCGGTGGTACTCAGGGCATCGGCATGGGCATTGCGCGGGTGTTGTCGGAAAAGGGCGCGCGGGTGGTGGTCACTGGGGTGACTGAACAAGAGTGTGCGGATGCCGCGAAGGATGGGTGGACCGCGATCCAGTTGGACTGCACTGATCAGCGGGCGTGCCGGGAGGCGGTAGCGAAGGTGGTCGATGAGTTCGGCAGCCTGGATATTTTGGCGGCTAATGCGGGGATTTATCCGCAGGCCCGTCTGGCGGATATGACGGAAGCTGATCTGGATAAGATTTTGTCCGTCAACGTCAAGGGCACGGTGTTTATGGTGCAGGCGGCGGCGGGTGAGCTGGCGAAGACCGGTCGGGGTCGGGTGGTGGTGACTTCCTCAATCACGGGCAATTTCACCGGTTATCCGGGCTGGTCGCATTATGGTGCGACGAAGGCTGCCCAGATGGGCTTTATTCGTAGTGCGGCGATGGAGTTGGCGAAGTCCGGCACCACTATTAATGCGGTGTTGCCGGGGAATGTGTTGACTCCCGGTTTGGAGGCTATGGGGCAGACCTATTTGGATCGTATGGCCCGCAGTGTGCCGTTGGGTTTCTTGGGTGATCCGACGGATATTGGTGAGGCGGTGGCTTTTTTGGCTTCTGATGGTGCCCGCTACATCACGGGTCAGGGCATTGTGGTCGATGGTGGACAGCTTTTGCCTGAGTCCCCGGAGGCGTTGGAGGACATGTGATCCGTAGCCGGTAACGGCTTGGAAAGCTCTAAGGCCCACCGCTTTGGGGCGGTGGGCCTTAGAGCTTTGTTGTATCTGTCCCCGTGTATCCGACCCCGGTGGGGGACGACATCTTTGTCCTGTCCCGCGCTGAGCCTGCCTGCGGGGATAAAGGGGGGGGCAGCTCAACAGTGAGATGAGCTGAGCCCCCCTTTTTTGTGTGTGGGTTTTTGACTACAGGCGGGCAATGGTGATGGGGAAGATCTCTACCCCTTCACCGGTGATGGTCACGGTGGTGTGGACCGGTTCGCTGACTTTGAGGCCGTCCAGGATTTGTGGCACGCAGGAAATCGTCACTTCATAGGTGCCCGGCTCGGCCAGCAGCATTCTCAGGTATCCGCTGGCGTTCGATGGGGGCATCATGATTTCCTTGGATGTCCACCCGTATGCGGTGCAGCCTTTGCGCCCAATTCCCATCCGGTCGGTGATGTGCAGGTACGCGCCGGGTTCGCTGGGGGTGTGGGTTTCGCTGGAGCCTCCACCGAAGATAATGGAGGTCAGCATGCTGAAAACGGTGATGATGGTGGCCAGGGGAATGCCGAAGATGATGTTGAGGAGATTCTTCATCGGTAGTGTCCTTGGGATGTGGGGTGGGTGTGTACTTAGATTCTTTTTTTTGCGGCGTTGTAGTCAAGAGGGGGTGCTGTGCGGCTACCCCTGGTAGTTGGACTCCTTGGGGGCGTGGTGGGAGGAGAGTAGGGGGTTGGTGTGGGGTGGTTGGGGGGTGGGGGCGTGGTTTAGAGCGGGAGGGTGTCGGTGGAATGGATATAGGCGGGGAGCATGATGCGCAGATCCCATTGGTCCAGTGGCAGGCAGTGGGGGTCGTGGGTGGTGGTGTCCTTAGCGCCCGGGGAGTGGATGGGGCGGGTGGCGATGCGGTAGCCGGCGCGGCTGTGTGCGTTGAATCGCAGCAGTTCTGAGGCGACACCCCCACCCGTGAGGGGGCGGTAGAGCAGGGTGTAGAACTTGCCGCGGTGGGCGCCGAGTTCGTGGAGTTCGCCGGTGCTGAACATTTTGGTGATGGTGGGGTGTGCGTAGCGCTTGGGGTTTCCGGTGTGGCTGCTGCCGGAGGCGAAAAAGAGGGTGTTGTGGGTGAAGGTGTGGGTCATGTAGGCGCGCCCGCGGTGGTTGCGGACGGTCCATCCGGGCAGGGTGCTGATGTGGCGGCGTAGTTCTTTGACGATTTCGCCGGAGAGGTGGACGCGGGCGTAGCTGGGGGAGCAGAACTTGTTGGCGGGGTCGTTGCAGGTGGTGATTGCTTGGTGGAAGGCGTGGTGCAGGGTGCCGACGGTCAGGCTCAGGGGGATGAGGGCGTCGTGGGCGCGGGTGTCGTTGATGGTGAGGGGTGCGGTGGGGTGCATGGGGGCTCCTGGGGAAGTGGGGTGTGGTTCCGCACGCGAGGCGCGTAATGTCATAACAAATAAATCATGTGCTGGGCTTGCGCAACCCCATGGCAGAAGAAAAGCTCAAATTGCCAGTTGGTGTGGGTAAAATTGTGAGATCTGGGTTGCTCGCACGTGCCGGGTTGTCCCACAGGTAGATATGCAAGAAAACCCCCGAATTGTCCGCCCAATTAACGTTATGTCAATTGCGGGGTGAAGAAAATCGCCCCCACCCCACAAGCAGGGGAGGAGGCGAAAACCCAAAAAGCCAGTCAGCCGAACCCAGTCAGCGGCCACACCGGCCCCGGCAGGCGCGGACGGGCTACTTGCCGTAGCGCTCAATCAGCTGGGCCTGCACGTCGCGACGACGAATCTTGCCCATCTGATCACGCGGCATCTCATCAAAGTGGTAGAAGGTACGCGGCACCTTATAGCGGGTGAGCTGCTCACGGCAGTACTCCTTCAACCGCTCCGGATCCATGGCAGCACCCTCCACCAAGGAAATTGCCGCCACCACGTTCTCCGAACCATCCGGACGCGGCATACCCACCACAGTGGCGTCCTCCACATCCGGGTGCTCCTTCAACACGTCCTCCACCTCGGCGGGGTACACGTTGAAGCCACCGGTGATGATGACCTCCTTAATACGGGCCACCAGGCGGATGAAACCATCTTCCTCCATCACACCCACATCGCCGGTGCGGTACCAGCCATCGTGGAAAGACTTCTCCGTGGCCTCCGGCTGATTCAAATAACCCTGGAACACCTGCGGGCCCTTGACCAGCACCTCGCCCTCAACCCCATCGGGCTGAGTCTCATCCAAGTTGTCCGGATTCGCGATACGGACCAACGTGTCCGGGAACGGCACCCCCACATAGCCCGGGCGACGATCATCATTCATCGGATTACCCACAATGATCGGCGAGGTCTCCGTCAGACCATAGCCCTCCACCAGGCGGCCGCCAGTAAACTCCTCCCAGCGCTTCACCGTCGCCACCGGCAGGGAAGAAGCACCCGAGAAACTGTTACGCACCCCGGAAATATCCACATTCGCGGCTTCCGCGGTCTCCACGATCTTCTCGTACAGCGTCGGCACGCCCGGCAACCAGGTCGGGGTGTTCTTCCGCATGATCTTCATGATCAGCTTCAAATCCGGGGCCGGCAGCATGATGATCTCGCCACCAATAAACACGCCCAACGTCGCCGTCATCGTCAAACCATAAGCGTGGAACATCGGCAGCGCCGCCAAAAGCTTCTCCGGGCCCTCGCCCAAACCGGGCACCCACGCCTTGCCCTGCAAAATATTGGCAAACAAATTGCCATGACTCAGCTGCGCACCCTTAGGCACCCCAGTCGTGCCCGAGGTGTACAAAATCAACGCAATCGTGTCCTTGGTGACATGATCCGGGGTCTCAACATCGGAACCATCCCCACCGATAGCGTTACTCAACAACACCTCAAACGGCACCGTATTCGGCGCCGGCGCCGTCAACTTCGCCCGCGTCTTGCGCACCATCGGCACCGGCAACTTCAGCAACGTCCGCTGCACAGCGGGCATCGCCTCCGTCATATTCACACTGACAATCGTCTCCAGGGACGTCTTGCCGCGCAGCTTCTCCAGCGTCGGCGCAGCCTTATCCCACGCGATCGCCACCCGGGCGCCATGATCCTGAAACGGCGGAGTCAACTCGTGCGCGGTATACAGCGGATTGTGCTCCACCACCGTCGCACCCAACTTCAAAATCGCATAAAACGCCACCAAATGCTGCGGACAGTTCGGCAGCAACAACGCCACCCGATCCCCCGGGCGCACCCCGAAAGCGCGCAAACCAGCAGCCGCCCGCCGCACCTGACGATCCAGCTCCTTGTAATCAAAAGTGCGCCCAAAAAACGTCACGGCCGGACGATCAGCATTAATCGCCAAATTGTTGTCGTACACATCCAACAAGGTGGTATCCCCATACGACAACGTATGCGGCGTCCACTCGGCGTACTTCTTCAACCAAGCGCGGGATTCAAAAGCAGACATAAGGTCCTCGGACAATCATCAGCAGGGGCAATATCACAGGAAACTGCAAAGTCTCACGCCATCCGGCGCCAGCAAACTACGCGAGCGTAGGTCGACACCCAAGCATAGCAACAACCCCCACCCCCACCCCGGGGCGCACAAACCCCACCACACAGCCCCCACCACGCAGCCGGGCGAAACCACTAGCATGAGCACTATGCGCGTCGCGATGATCTCCATGCACACATCCCCCATCCAACAACCCGGATCCGGGGACGCCGGCGGAATGAACGTCTACATCAACCAGGTCGCCCACAAACTCGCCGACCTCGGCATCACCGTCGACGTCTTCACCCGCGCCACCCGCCCCTCCCAAGGCGAAATCGTGCAGGTCACCGACAACTACCGCGTCATCAACATCATCGCCGGGCCCTACGAAGGGCTAGCCAAAGAAGAACTACCCACCCAACTGGCCACCTTCGCCGGCGGCATCATCCACTTCCAAGCCTGCGAAAACCAACCCTACGACGTCATCCACTCCCACTACTGGCTATCCGGCCAGGTCGGCTGGCTGCTGCGCGACCTGTGGAAAATCCCCCTCGTCCACACCGCCCACACCCTCGCCGCCGTGAAAAATCTCCACGCCGGCGACGAAAGCGAAGCCCGCCGCATCTGCGAACAGCAAATCGTCGACAACGCCGACGTCCTCGTCGTCAACACCGAAGAAGAAAAAACCAACCTCTTTCGCCACTACGACGCCGACGGATCCAAAATCGTCGTCGTCGCCCCCGGCGCCGACGTCGACATGTTCACCCCAGGAAACGACCGCGCCACCGAGCGCGCCCGCCGCGAACTGGGAGTTCCCATGCACGCCAAAGTCGTCGCCTTCGTCGGCCGCCTGCAGCACTTCAAAGGCCCCCAAGTGCTCATTCACGCCGCCCAAAAAATGCTCACCGACAACCCCGACCGCAACCTAAGAATCCTCATCTGCGGCGGCGCCTCCGGCGCCAACACCGCCCCCGAGCAATACCAAGACATGGCCAAAAAACTCGGCGTCGACCGCTGCATCCGCTTCCTGCGCCCCCGCCCCCCAGAAGAACTCGTCACCATCTACCGCGCCGCCGACATCGTCGCCGTCCCCAGCTTCAACGAATCCTTCGGGCTCGTCGCCATGGAAGCCCAAGCCGCCGGCACCCCCGTGGCCGCCGCCCGCGTCGGCGGCCTACCCATCGCCGTCGCCGAAGGACAAACCGGCATCCTCGTCGACGGCCACAACCCCGACGACTGGGCCGACGCACTCGGCGAATTACTCGACGACGACGAACACCGCATCGCCATGGGAGAAGCCGCCGTCCGCCACGCCGCCGGTTTCTCCTGGCGAGCCACCGCCGACGGACTCGTCGACGTCTACAAACACGTCGAAGGCAAAGGCTTCGAGCCCTGCCGCCCCCGCCAAGCCATCGGCGGATAACGTGGAAACCCCCGCAGTCAAAAGCTTTAAAAAACGGCGCCGCACCCAACTTCTCACCATCCTTGCCACCATCCTCGCCGCCACCATCATCCTGATCGGCGCAGGCATCATCATGGGACACGCAAGTGACGCACCAACCCCAGCGGACACCACACCCACCCACGCGCTAACCCACCACCCACACCCCACGGGCTAAAGCCGATGTTTCTCACGCTGTGCCTCCTGGCCATCCTCGTGTTCGGCATCTACCCGCCGGCATACCGCCTCGGCAAAACCACACTCGCCGCACTATTTTTCGCGCTCCACTTCGCAGCCCTTGCCGGATCCGTCATCGCATCCGGGCGCGGACACCCCGAACTATCCGCACAAATCCTCATCTACACCATCGCACTGTCCCTCCTAGCAGCCCTGGTATTGCGGATCATCCAACGCCGCCGCGGCGGCCCCGAAAGCCCCCGGAACAGGTACCGCCGCGCCCATGCCGCGGCAATCCGCCGCCACACCGCCACCCACCCGCGCCCAGCGGCCACCACAATCGACGCAGCCCAACCCGAGCTAGCCGACGAAGTCGACCGAATCGACTAGCCGCCCCCACCTTGAGGCACAGCCACCCAACCCCACCCGAGACAAATGTGTTGCTAGTCTCATCGACTGTTCACACCCGGCGCACGTCTCCCACACAATGGCACAATAAAAAGCATGACTACAGGAAAACTTATTCTTCTGCGCCACGGCCAGAGCAAGTGGAACGAATCCAACCAATTCACCGGCTGGGTTGACGTCGCCCTCACCGAAAAAGGCGAAGGCGAAGCCCGCCGCGGTGGAGAACTGCTCAAAGAGCAAAACATCCTCCCCGACGTCGTCTACACCTCCCTCCTGCGCCGCGCCATCTGCACCGCCCACCTCGCACTGGACGCCGCCGACCGCCTGTGGATCCCCGTCATCCGCGACTGGCGCCTCAACGAGCGCCACTACGGCGCACTGCAGGGCCTGAACAAGGCAGAAACCAAAGAAAAGTACGGCGAAGACCAGTTCATGGCATGGCGCCGCTCCTACGACACCCCGCCGCCGCCGCTGGCCGCCGACGCCGAATACTCCCAGGCACACGACGTCCGCTACTCCAACCTGGAGACCGTCCCGGACACCGAATGCCTCCTCGACGTCGTCAAGCGCTTCGTGCCCTACTTTGAGGAAGAAATCCTCCCGCGCGTCCTCAAGGGCGAAACCGTCCTCGTCGCCGCCCACGGCAACTCCCTGCGCGCCCTGGTCAAGCACCTCGATGGCATCTCCGACGAAGACATCGCCGGCCTGAACATCCCCACCGGCATCCCGCTCGTCTACGAACTCGACGACAAGGGCCAGGTCACCAACCCCGGTGGCACCTACCTCGACCCGGAGGCCGCCGCAGCCGGCGCCGCCGCCGTCGCAGCCCAGGGCGGAAAGTAACCCCCGCCACCACCGCGTGGCACCGCAACCCACCGCCTAGGTACCCAACGAGCGCCCGCCTGACATCCCAGGCCGAGGCGCTCGTTGCGTATCCCCACCCCACCACACCCACCCCCACGCCCAACACCACACCGGCAAAAAAGGGGGGAAGAAAACCCACTCACATGAGCAGTACCCACCACACCCCAAGCACCGAAGAACTCAACGCCGCAATCGTCGCGCACGCACCCTTCGGCGTCGTCGTCCTCGACGGTGATGGGCACCCCCTCCACGTCAACGAACAAGCCCACAAACTCGGGCTCGCCACCGACGGACACCTCGTGCCCCGCTACGCCGACGACCTTGCCGGCATCGCCAGCATGGCCCGCCACGAACAACGCACCCTCAACGGATCCGTCAAAGTCCGCCGCGGCGGACGCAAACTCGCCGTCGCCATCACCGCCACCTGCCTCAGAAACGACGACAACCAAGACACCTGGCCCGTAGTGCTCTACCTCTCCGACGCCAGCGAAACCAAACGCATGGAGTCCGCCCGCCGCGACTTCGTCGCCAACGTCTCCCACGAACTCAAAACCCCCGTCGGTGCGCTTGCCCTACTCTCCGAAGCGCTACTGGAAACCACCGACGACCCCAGCAGCGTCACCTACTTCGGCCAAAAGATCAACAAAGAAGCCCTCCGCATGGGCAACATGATCAACGAACTCATCAGCCTGTCCAAGCTGCAAGGCGCAGCATCACTACCGGACATGGCCGAAGTCAGCGTGCCCGAAATCATCGCCGCCGCCATCGCCCGCAACCAACTATCCGCCGACAACGCCAACATCATCCTCATCGGCTACGCCCGCCACGCAGGCGCCCCCTTCGTCCACGGCGACCGCCAACTACTCGTCACCGCCCTGGCCAACCTCATCTCCAACGGCATCAACTACTCACCAGCCACCTCGACGGTCACCACCAGCTACACCGAACACGACCACGACGACGCCCTCGGCGGAGAACCCAGCGTCCGCATCCACGTCACCGACCACGGCATCGGCATCGCCGGCAAACACCAAGCCCGCGTGTTCGAACGATTCTTCCGCGTCGACAAAGCCCGCAGCCGATCCACCGGCGGAACAGGCCTAGGACTAGCTATCGTCAAACATGTGGCCGCCAACCACGCCGGCCGCGTCACCGTCGAATCCGAACTCGGCAAAGGCTCCACCTTCACGTTGATCCTGCCGAAAAACAGCCCCGACGCCACACCACAAGGACCCGCGCAATGACCCGAATCCTCATCGTCGAAGACGAAGAATCGCTCGCCGAGCCCCTAGCCTTCCTCCTCGGACGAGAAGGCTTCGACACCGTGATCGCCGGCGACGGCCCCCAAGCACTCGTCGAATTCAGCCGCCACGACATCGACATCGTGCTGCTCGACCTCATGCTGCCCGGCATGTCCGGCATGGACGTCTGCACCCACCTGCGTCAAATCCGCAACGTCCCCATCATCATGGTCACCGCGCGAGATTCCGAACTCGACAAAATCCACGGCCTCGACGTCGGCGCCGACGACTACGTCACCAAGCCCTACTCCTCCGGGGAACTCATCGCCCGCATCCGAGCAGTACTGCGCCGCGCCGACACCGCCCCAGAAGAAGCCACCACCCTCGGCGGGCCCCGCATCATCATGGACACCAACGCCTACACCGTCACCGTCGACGGGCAACCCATCCAACTGGCGCGCAAGGAATACGAACTACTCGAAATGTTCCTCCGCCACACCGGGGCGGTGCTGTCCCGCCAAAAACTCATCAAAGAGATCTGGGGCGCAGACTACGTCGGCGACACCAAAACCCTCGACGTGCACATCAAACGCTTGCGCACCAAACTCGAAGAAGACCCCTCCGAACCCAAACACGTTCTCACAGTCCGCGGCGTCGGCTACCGCTTCGACGCCTAACCCTGATAAAACCCGGGCTGCTACCGCTCCCGGGCAATGGCGCTGGCGGGGTGCACCGCAAACACCTCGTTGGCGTGCGGGCCCATCGCCAAGCGGGCTTTCTCCCGGGCGCTCAAGTGCCGCACCAACACCTCATAGCTTGCGCGCCCAATCAGCGCCACCAATTCCTGCTCATGGGTGCGCCACAAAGGCTCACCCCCACCATGGCAGCTGGGGGCGGTGGTGCAATACCAATCGAAATCCTCCCCACCCTCACCCCAGCCCCGCCGCTCATACTCGGTGATCGTGGTCTTGAGGATCTCCTGCCCATCCGCGCGGGTCGTCCACTCCTCTAGGCGGCGCAGCGGCAACTGCCAACACACCTCCGGTTTCACCACGGTCAGATCCTCCCCATTCGCCAGCGCCCACTGGTGGATCGCGCACCCAGGGTTGTGCGTCCGATTCGCGAAAATACAGGCCCCGTCGACCACCTTCGTTTTCAACGCCGGCTCCGGATTGCCCTCATCATCATCCAGCTCATCCCACACCAGGTAGGGTTCCACCAGGCTGGGATCCGCGAACGCGGCCGACAGCTGGTTGTCCTTAGGGCGCAATTCCCAAAAAGATTTCGGCATACGTTGCACGGCGTCGCGCAATTGCTCACGATCCTCGTCATCTGTGAGGAAAGCCCCATGGGAACAGCACCCCACCTCCGGGCGCTGCGCATCGATACCCAAACAGCGCCCGGTGCCGAAGGCACAAGAATAATCGGACTCCACCCAGGTCAGGTCGATAATGATCTGGTGGAACTGGTCTTCCGGGTTGGTAAATTCGAAGAACTCGCGGGGGAAGTCCGGGGGTAGCTCTTCTCCAGCCTCGATCGACGCATACGCCGGCGAAGATGCAGGAAAACCGAGATTGACGGGCTTTGAGGCAGGGCGATTCACACCAACACACCTTATTCCGTCTAACCTAGGGGCGTGCGATTAGGTGTTTTGGATGTAGGTAGCAACACGGTGCATATGGTGGCAGTCGATGCCCGCACCGGTGGCCACCCGACCCCCATGTCTGACTGGAAAACGACGATGCGTCTTGTCGAGTACCTCGACAAGGATGGCGCGATCGACGACAAAGGCATCAAGAAGCTCGTCAAAGGAGTGCAAGAGGCCCGCGAACTCGCGGAGCAGCTTGGCTGCGAAGAGATGCTTCCTTTTGCCACCTCGGCGATCCGCTCTGCCGCCAACGGCGACGAGGTGCTCGACATCGTCGAAAAGAACACCGGCGTCCGCCTGGAGATCCTGTCCGGGGTGGACGAAGCTCGCCTGACCTTCCTGGCGGTGCGCCGCTGGTACGGCTGGTCGGCCGGCCGGATCACTAACCTCGATATCGGCGGTGGCTCCCTGGAGATGTCCACCGGCACCGATGAGGAACCGGATGCGGCGTTCAGCCTCGACCTGGGTGCTGGCCGTCTGACCCACGAATGGTTCGACACCGATCCGCCGGAACGCAAAAAGATCAACATTTTGCGCGACTACATCGACGCCGAGCTGGCCGATGCGGCCCGTTCCATCCGCAACTGCGGGACGGAAAACTTGGCTGTGGGAACCAGTAAAACTTTCCGCACGCTGGCCCGTTTGACCGGTGCGGCTCCTTCCTCGGCCGGCCCCATGGTGACCCGCACCTTGACCCACCACGGTCTGCGACAACTGATTGCGTTTATCTCCCGCATGACCGCCGCCGACAGGGCGGAACTGGAAGGGATTAGCTCTGATCGTTCCCACCAAATCGTCGCCGGCGCGCTGGTCGCGGAGGCATCGATGCGGGCTTTGGGGATTGAACAGCTGCAGATCTGCCCGTGGGCGTTGCGTGAAGGTGTTATTCTGCGACGGATCGATAAGGGATTGGACCAGAGTTAAATGAGCGACAAACAACTGACAGTTGCTGAGCTTCTCGCCCGCGCCAACAAGGACGGCCAAGGCGAGGCAAAGCCCACGCGCCGACGCCGCCGCAGCCTGGAAGAAGGCGGCGTGTCCGTCGCGGAGCTGACCGGCTCCATTCCTGCCGTGAAGTCCGCCCCGCAGGAAGCCAAGCACGGCACCTCCCGCGATGAGGCGTCCGCCACGGCTGCCACCGCGGCCAAGGCAAAGCCCGCCACCCCGGCAAGCCCTGCTGCTTCCGCGCCTAAAACTCCGGCCCCGGCCCAGCCGACCCAGCAGCAGCCGAAGGCGCAAGCCCCGGCTGCGCAGCCGGCGCGCAAGCCGGTGGCTCCTCCGGCACGCCCTAAGCAACCGGCGGCACAGAAGCCGAACACCCCGTTGGTGAAGAAAGCCCCCGTCACCCCGCCGCCGACCGCGAAGCCGGCTCCGTCTGCGGAGGAAACCGTGGTGCTGAACGTGGTTGACGCCGATGCTGATCGGGCGCGGCTGACCACCGACACCCCCAAGGCTGGAACGACGGTGAACGCACCGTTGTCCAAGCCTGCCCAGCCGGCCCAGCCGGTCAAGAAGGTGGCGCCTGCCACCCCGCCGGCGCCAGCTGCTGCACAGCCCGCGCGTAAGCCGGTCGCTGACAGCCTGGCAACCCCGAAGCCCGCCACCGCGCCCACCCCGCCGGCTGCCCGCACCGGTGAACTGCCGGTCGTCAAAGACGTGCAGGACCCCAAGGCCACCAAAGACGAGGTGTTGCCCGGTGCCCCGCTTGCGGATGACGTTGAGGAAGCAGAAGGCGGCAAGGTTTCCATTCTGGCGCTGCTCGGCATGGTGATCGTGGGTCTTTTGATCGGCGCTGGCCTGTTCAAGGGATTTGAGCAGTTGTGGTTGCGTCTGGACAGCATCATCGTGGCGGTGCTGGCTTTGGCTGTGACCGGCGGCGTGGTCGGTATCGTCCACGCGCTGCGCACCGAACGCGACGGCATGAGCATGTTCCTGGCCGGCCTGGCTGGCCTGGCGATGACTTTCGGCCCGGTGCTGATTACTGGTTTCTAGCCCCTGTGCGGCCTGTGGCCCCTCGTATCCCCGATGTTCCAGGGGAAGATGCGAGGGGCTTTTTCGTGCCGTTTTTCGCCACGGTGGGGCAGTGGGTGGGGATATTGTCCAAACCGGTGCCTGTCTGGCATGGTGGTGCGCATGACTACTGTTGCAATTATCGGTGGCGGAAAGATCGGCGAAGCGTTGCTCGCCGGACTGGTTGCGGGCGGAGTTCACCCGCACGACATTCGGGTCGCGAACCGGCGCGCGGAGCGCGGACGCGAGCTGTCCAATCGCTATGGCGTGAAGGTGTTTACCGACAGCGCCGAAGCGGTGTGGCACGCCGATGTTGTGTTCCTGTGCGTCAAACCCCACCACATTGTGGGTGTGCTGGAAGACATCCGCGACACCATTGATTCCAACGATCAGGAAACCAGCGTGGTGTCCCTGGCCGCCGGGATCACCTTGCGGGCGATGGAGGAAGCCCTGTCGGCTGGCACTCCCATCGCGCGCGTCATGCCGAACACCCCGATGCTGGTCCGTAAGGGCGTGTGCGCGCTGACCCCGGGCCGCCATCTGGGCGCAGAACAAGAAGCCCAGATCATCAAGCTGCTTCAGATGGTCGGCGTGGTGGTGCCGGTGGCGGAAAAGCACCTTGATGCGGTCACCGCTGTGGCGGGTTCCTCCCCGGCGTACATGTACCTCGTCGTGGAAGCCATGATCGACTCCGGTATTGCGCTGGGCCTCGACTATGCGACGAGCCGCCAGCTGGTGGAGGGCTCCCTGGCGGGTGCCATGGCGATGCTGCAGGAAACCGGGCAGTCGCCGGCGGAACTGCGGGCCAACGTGTCTTCGCCCGCGGGCACCACCATTGCCGCGTTGCGCAGCCTGGAGGAATCCGGTGTGCGGGGCGCGTTCTTCCGGGCTACCGATGCGTGCGCCAAGCGTTCCCGTGAGATCGGCCAGCAGATGCAGTAGCGCTTCGCTTCTGTTGTTTTTGAAGGCCCCTGCACCATTTTTCGTTGATGGTGTGGGGGTTTTCGCATGGATAAGGGGGCCAAACTTCAGCTGTCACAACTTTTAACCTAGGCAACTGAGGGGCACGGGTGTAACCACGATTAACGCCATGCACAGGGGAAACGTCAGCCCCAGGGGTATGTTCGAAAAAAAGTTTTGCTCTTGAGTCGCTTACGCCACATGATTCACGGTAGGCTATTTCAAGCACGTGCGTGACGTTTTCGCAGGAGGGGAAGCCTGCGGCGCGCATCATGCTGAAGGGTAAGAATATTATGGCTAACGAAGAAAATGGCACCTTCTTGACCGTCGCAGAGGTCGCTGAAATGATGCGAGTCTCCAAGATGACTGTCTACCGGCTCGTTCACAGTGGTGACCTGCCGGCGGTTCGCGTGGGACGTAGTTTCCGCGTTCACGAGAAGGCTGTTCACGACTACCTTCAGGCATCCTCCTACCAGGTGGGCTAGTTCCTGCCGAGGTATTTAGCGGCCGTTTTGCGGCTGCGGAGGCTGATTGCCCCCACCTTGAAGGAGCGGACTTTCGCTCGTGTGTGCTCGCGCACTATTCACGGGCGTAAGGTCCCTCTTTTTTGGTAAGCCCCCACCACTAGGGCTAAGCTTTTCTAAGCATTTGTGCCAGCAGTCCCTGCCATGGCGCCACACCACTGGTTTTCCAGCGCTGTGGGACGCCCCGCGGGCGGCAGTGAAGATGTGCACACTTCATCCGCAATTTGTTGATGCGGTTTGTTAGGCAGTGTGGCCAGCTGGCACGCCAATGTACGTACAACAGTCGACTACAAGTGAGGTTATCCCCATGGGTTCCGTCATCAAGAAGCGCCGCAAGCGCATGTCCAAGAAGAAGCACCGCAAGATGCTGCGCCGTACCCGCGTTCAGCGCAGGAAACTCGGCAAGTAAGTCATACAGCTTCACATGGGGCCCGCTGCGGCGGGCCTGCTGTGCGACTTTCTTCTTAAAAAACCACTTACCCAATCCGCTGTGTGCGGGGGTAAGTGGTTTTTTGTGCGCGTAAGTGGCTGTGTTGGCTAGCGGCGGAGGACGCGCCAGCCGCCCATGGAAAACGCGGCGGCCACCAGTGCGGGCAGTCCGAATTTGCGCACTGCGCGGCGAACGTTACGGAAGTCGCGGACTTCCCAGCCACGCTCGATGGCTTCTTTGCGCAGTTTGTGATCCGGGTTAATCGCCACGGCGGTGCCCACCATGGTCAGCATGGGCATGTCGTTGATGGAGTCGGAGTAGGCGGTGCAGCGTTCCAGGTCGAGGCCTTCCACGGCGGCCAGCGCGGCCACGGCGTGCTTTTTACCGGGGCCGTGGAGAATATCCCCGACGAGCCGGCCGGTGAAGCGGCCATCTTTGACCTCGTTGACGGTTCCCAGGGCCCCGGTGAAGCCGAGCTTGCGGGCCAAAATCTGGGCGAGTTCGACGGGGGTGGCGGTGACCAGCCACACCTGCTGCCCGGCGGCGATGTGTTGGTTGGCCAGCTCGGCGGTGCCGGGCCAGATCCTTTCCACCATGGTGGAATCGACGATTTCCTCGCACAGGGCGACCATTTCGTCCACCCGGCGCCCCTTGATGAACTCCAGGGCTTGTTCGCGGCCGCGGGCCACGTCCTCGGCGTTTTCGTTACCGGTGACGCGGAATTTGATCTGCTTCCACGCCACGGGGGCGAAGTCCGAAAGCCGGAAGTACTTGCGGCGCCAGAGCCCGGTCGCGAAGGTCACGATGGAGGCCCCTTGGACCAGGGTGTTGTCCACATCGAAGAAGGCGGCCGCGCCGGGTTCTTGGGGGATGGTGGGGTCCGGCGGGGTCAGGTGGGGTTGCCCGGCGGCTTCGTAGGCGCCGGAGACGGAGGAAATACCGGCGGTGAAGTCCTCCAAGTCCATGTCGAAGGCACGGCTAACGGCGGCGCGGGCCGCGGCCTCGCCGGCGGTTTTTTGGGTGCTGTCGTCGATGGGTGGGATGACGTGATCCTCAAGGAAGCGACGCAGATTGCCGTGGGAGGCAGACCAGTGTGCGATGAATTCCTCCGGGGTGATCGGGGTATCGCGGCGGTGTGGTGTGGCGTTCACGGTGCTTTAAAACACTTCACTTTCGCTGTGAGAATCGGCGCGGGTGCGCGCAATGCGCACCCGCTGACACGTAGTGTCTTCCATGTTATAAGTTTCTCCCCGGTACTCCATGCGAATCCGGCGGTGTGTCACCCCCACCTGCGAAGCGGCGGGTTGGGCTGAGTGCCGCAGTCTGCCTACAGGCGTCGGTTTTTGGGGTGTGTGCCGGGGGAGGTTGGCGTTGCTTTGCGAGCGTGGAAAGGGTTGGCTGTGCGTTTCCGTCTTTTTTCTTCCCCCGGTGCAGGCCGCGCCGAGAAAAGCTCCGATGAGCAAACGACACCGGTGGCTGCGCAGCGGCCAGCGCCTGCTGGCGGGCAGGCAAGCCCGCAGGACTTCGCGATAGAGGCGGTGGATTGCCCGAAGCATGTGGTGGAGCTGATGGTGCGCCAGGGCTGTGGTTCGTGCGCGCGGGTGGCCGCCCAAATTCACCCCATTGTGGCCAACGCTGGATGCGCCTTGCTGGTGCGCGATGTGGGGGAGGATCCGGGCCTTGCCGCCGAGTATGGGGATCGGGTTCCCGTGGTGGTGGTTGACGGTGAGGAGCTGGCCTGTTGGGAAGTGGATGACGAACAGTTAGTTCAGGCTTTGTTGTAGAGCCCCGGCCATCCGTCTACGGTGGGTGCAACAAATATCTAAAGTCTAGTGAGTCTCAACCAAAAGATTGATACGGTGGGTGCTAGCGTGGCACCTCTACGACGCGCCCACCGCCATCGCCCTGGTGCGGCTTTTGGGTGCGACAATGACGACTAACCCCGGCTCCGGGCGCGATGGCGCCCCGGCCTTGAGTCAAGTGACATGCTGAAGATGACAACCTGCAAGGAGCGGAAGTAGCAATGAGTGTTCTCGTTGTGGGAATGTCCCACCGCTCCGCACCCGTCGATGTTCTCGAGCGGGTGAGCATGGATGAAGACACCATCAAAAACACCAACACCCAACTGGTGGCCCAGTCCTCACTCAACGAGTCGATGATCCTCTCCACCTGCAACCGGGTGGAGGTCTACGCCGTCACCACCAGTTTCCACACCGGTGTCAGCGACGTGGTCAACGTGCTTCACCACACCAGCGGGGTCGACGTGTCCGTGCTGCGCCAACACCTCTACGTCCGCTACGCGGACGCCGCCGCGGAACACGTCCTGCGGGTCACCGCCGGCCTGGACAGCATGGTGGTGGGGGAGCAGCAGATCATCGGCCAGGTGCGCGGCGCCTACCAGGTCGCCACCGAATGCGGCACCGTCGGACCAACGCTGCACGCCCTCGCGCAGGCCGCCCTGCACGCCGGCAAGCGGGTCCACAACGAAACCGCCGTCAACGAGGCCGGCCCCTCCATGGTGACGTTTGCGCTGGAAGAAGCCCTAAAGGTCAAAGGGTGGGAAAACTTCCGCGGCAAAACCGCCCTGGTGCTCGGCGCCGGCGTGATGGCCTCCCTGGCGGGCAGCCACCTGGCGCGCGAAGGAATCGACAGCATCATCTACGCCAACCGCACCCGCCAGCGCGCCGATAGCCTCGTCGAACACTCCATCCAGGCGGGCTGCCCCGCCAGCGCCGTCGACTACGAGCGACGCCACACCGTGCTCGGGGACGTGGACGTGGTGGTCTCCGCCACCGGCGCCGACACCCACACCATCACCGCCGAACACGTCGCCAACCTCCACAACGAACTGGTCCTCATCGACCTGTCCATGCCCCGCGACATCGACGACCACGTCGCCGACCGCGCTGGAGTCGACCTCGTCAACATCGAACACCTCCACACCAAAGCCCGCGAAGGCGGCCACCACGACGGCGCCCAAGCCGCCGAAAACATCGTCGCCGCCGAACTGGCCGCCTACTCCAGCGCCCAACGCGTCCTGGACGTGGTGCCCGCCGTCGCCGCCCTGCGCCGCCACGCCGCCGAGATCGTCGCCACCGAACTGCAACGCTTCGACTCCCGCACCCCAGACATGGGCGAGCATGACCGCCAAGAAGCCCACCGGGCACTGCAAAGAGTCGTCGACAAACTCCTGCACCAGCCCACCGTGCGCGTCAAACAACTCGCCGCCCGCAGCGGCACCGTCTCCTACGAATCCGCCCTCCAAGAACTCTTCGGACTCGCTGGGGCGAAACCCGCAGAAAGCGTCACCATCGACGCCAGCGAACTGCCCGAAAACACCACCTCCGCTGAAAGGATTACCGACACGTGGACCGCACACTGACCGCACGCATCGGCACCCGTGGCTCCACGCTAGCCACCACCCAAACCGGACACGTCGCAGACCTGCTGCGCCAGCACGCCAGCCTCCACTGCGACACCACCATCATCACCACCCCCGGCGACCGCAGCCAAGCACCCGTCGAACGCATCGGCGTTGGCGTTTTCACCCAAGCCCTGCGCGAAGCCATGGCCGCCGAACAGTGCGACATCGCCGTCCACTCCTTCAAAGACCTCCCCACTGCCCCCGACACCCGCTTCCACCTGGTGGTGCCCCGCCGCGAAGACCCCCGCGACGCACTCATCGCCCGCGACGGCCTCACCCTGGCCACCCTCCCCCAAGGCGCCCGCGTCGGCACCAGCGCACCCCGCCGCGTCGGACAACTCCGCGCCCTCCGCCCCGACCTCGACATCCAACCCCTGCGCGGAAACATCGACAGCCGCATGAACCGCGTCACCACCGGCGAACTCGACGCCGTCATCCTCGCCGCCGCCGGCCTGCGCCGCATCGGCCAACTCGACCGCGCCACCGAAATCCTCGACGTCGACACCTTCCTGCCGGCACCCGCCCAAGGCGCACTCGCCGTGGAATGCCCCGCCCACCGGCACGACCTTCGCGCCGCCCTCGACAGCATCAGCGACACCGACGCCACCACCTGCGCCGCCGCCGAACGACAAATCCTGTCCACCCTCAACGCCGGCTGCACCGCCCCCGTCGCCGCCCACGCCACCAACCAAGGCGACACCTTCACCCTGACCGCCGGAGTCTTCGCCACAAACGGGCGCGGCAACATGATCCGCCGCACCACCGCCAGCCGCCAAGACATCCTCACCGCAGCAGACGCCATGGCCAAAGAAATGCTCAACAGCGGCGTATCCGACCTCATGGACTAAACCACCACACGCCCACACCCTCACCCCAGCAGCCACCCAAAAGCCCAGCACCAAGCCCCACCGGTGCGGCTAAATCGCCCCCAAGTGGCACCCCGCTGCCGCGGGTGGGGTAAAGGATTCGACCCAGCCGGGGTCTCTCGCCTAGGCTAAAGCGGCTAAAACATCTCGCCACCCCACCCGGGGCGAGAAAAACAAAGACGGGCACGCCCATCTTTCGTGACGCCACCACCCCACCCGAGCCCACCCACCGGGCACCGTGGCCGCCACCCCCACCCCATAGACGACCTCGCGCCGCACCACGCTGGCAGCATAAGAACCACAAAGAGCACCCCCACCATGACGCAGGCCCCGCAGAACACCCCCGGCACCGTCATCTTCGTCGGCGCCGGACCAGCCAACCCCGATCTGCTGACCGTACGCGCCAGGGAAGTGCTCGGCCGCACCTCCAAAGCAATCGTCGACCCCCACGTCCACGACGGAGTGCGCGCCGTCGTCGCCGGCGACCTCAAAGTATCCCGCGACGTCATCGACGCCTTCAACGCCGAATACGAGCGCATGTGCGAACAAGCCAAAGCCGACGGCGCCCGCCGCCGTCCGCCGAAGCCACCCGCACCCACCGCCGCCGAATTCATCGACGTACCCGCTGACGCCACCGCCGAAGACATCGCCCAAGCACTCATCGACGCCGCCGCCGACGGCTCCGACGTCATCCGACTCGTCCCCGGAAACCCGCTGAGCTCCGACCGGGTACTCAAAGAAATCGACACCCTCGCCAGCAAAGACCACCCCTTCCAAGTCGTACCCGGCATGACCACCCCCTCCACCGTGCCCGCCTTCGCCGGCATCGGACTCGGCTCCACCTACACCGAAACCGACGTGCGCGCCGGCGACGTCGACTACGACGCGCTGGCCAGCGCCCCGCAACCCATCGTGCTGCTCGCCGAGGCAGACAACCTCAAAACCATCGCCGCAGAATTCTCCTCCCGCGGCCTGCCCGCCACCACCCCAGTCACCGTGACCGTGCACGGCACCACCCGCCTCCAACGCACCCACGACCTCAGCCTGGCAACCCTCGCCAAATTCGACGCCGACCTGCCCGGCGAACTTGTCGTCACCCTCGGCACCAAAGCCTTCGACCGCACCAAATACTCCTGGTGGGAAAACCGCGCCCTCTACGGCTGGCGCGTCCTCGTCCCCCGCGCCAAAGAACAAGCCGGCCCCATGAGCACCCGGCTGGCCACCCACGGTGCGATCCCCATGGAAGTCCCCACCATCTCCGTCGAACCACCCCGCAACCCCACCCAAATGGAACGCGCGGTCAAAGGCATCGTCGAAGGCCGCTACCAGTGGGTCGTACTGACCTCCGTCAACGCGGTCAACGCCCTGTGGTCCAAAATGAGCGAATTCGGCCTCGACGCCCGCGCCTTCGCCGGAGTACACATCGCCGCAGTCGGCCAAAAAACCGCCGCCGCCATCGCCGGCCTGGGACTCAACCC